>CAYYRN010000041.1:13834-18150 GCA_964474295.1 uncultured Eubacteriales bacterium | reverse complement strand
CTATGACCCTCTGCTTGTAAGGCAGATGCTCTCCCAGCTGAGCTATGCTCCCACAATCATTGCACTCTGCGTTTGCTCTGTTTTTCAAGAGCGTTTGCATTTGCAACGTTGATTAGTATACACTAAGTCGATACTTTTGTCAATACTTTTTTTAAAATTTTTTCGGATTTTTTTGATTTTTTTTGAAAGCCTTGATTCTATTGGGCTTTCGGGTAAAACTTTTTTAAAAATCTATTAGTTCATTTTTGATTTTTTCAAAATATTTTTTATTTCCTGAGAAGTAAACACAAATTTTTTGTCACAGAAATTACAGGAAATTTCCGTTTTTTCATCCTCCGCCATTTCTTTCAAAGCTTCCTCTCCCGTAGAAATAAGTGCTTTTTCTACACGCTCCTTGGTGCAGGTGCATTTGTAGGAAACCTCTGATTCATCAAGCACATCCAAATTAAATTCGGGCAAAACCTTTCTGCAAATTTTTTCCGGTGTCATTCCGGCAGTAAGCATTGACGTGACAGGCGCAACATCCTTAATACATCTTTCGACCTTTTCAATCGTATCGGGCAATGCCGTGGGAAGAAGCTGAATTATAAAGCCGCCGGCAGTTATTATATCCTTGCTTTCTCCGTTTACGAGAACCCCCAACGCACAAACTGTGGGTATCTGTTCGCTTGAGGCAAAATAATTCGTTATATCCTCCGCTATTTCGCCCGTTAAAATGGGTGTTTGACCGATGTACGGCTCTTTCATACCCAAATCTTTAATAACGGTCACAAAACCGTCTGTTCCGACCGCACCGCCGACATCAAGCTTACCCTTTTCGTTTAAAGGAAGCTCAACCGAAGCATCACCTATATATCCTCTTACGTTTCCGTTGCTGTCCGAAACCGCAATGACACTGCCTAAAGGCCCTCCTCCGTTAATTCTGAGGGTTAAGCTGAAATCTTCTCCTTTCAAAACGTCGCCCATCATTGATGCCGCCGTCAAAAGTCTTCCCAAGGCGGCGGATGCCACCTTTGACGTGCCGTGGATTTCGTGCGCACGCTGTACAATATCGGTCGAATCGACCGCCATAACGGTCAAATCGCCCTCTTGTGAAATACATCTTATTATTTTACCCATTATTTTTTCCTCGCAACATAAACTATTCTTTGCGTGTCTTCCGCAGGCTCTTTTTCGGTCATTTCCTCAAAACAGCCGACAAGCTCAAAATCGCTGATTTTGAGCCAATTTTCAACCTTTACTTTTGAATAGGCTCTTTCATCGAACTCTTCAAAAAACCTCTCATAAAGCCCGTTTTCCTCGCTGAAAATATCAAGCGTGATATGAGTCAGCAATTTTTCTTCGTCAAACTCGTTTTGCCAAACACAATAGACATCATCAAGGTCATAAACAAAAGTGTTGTTTCCCAAAATTTCACGGTGCTTGTATTCCGTGTTCAAATCGAAAATAAATATGCCGTCCTTTTCCATAAAGAGGGAAATTCTTTCAAATGCCCTTTTTACTTCTTCCTCATCCGTAATATGATTTATACTGTCAAGCGTGCAAACCGCACCCTGTACCGTTCCGTAAAGGTCAAGCTCCGAAGCACTTTGACAAAGGTAAAGAATATCCGAATTTTCTTCGAGCTTTTTTTGCTGTGCCTGCATAAGCATATCGCAGGATTCATCCGTTCCTATCATTTCAAAGCCTTCTTTTGCAAGAAATGAGGTCAGCGTACCCGTACCGCAGGCAACATCAAGAACGGTTTTTATATTTTTCCCGTAATTCTGAAAAAGCCGCTTAATATAAGCGGCATATGTTTCATAATCCACATTTTCGGTAAGTCGGTCATAAAACAAAGCAAAGCTGCCGTAACTCATTCCGACTGCTCCTTGAGACGGTTAAAGACAACCTCATAACCGTCATTGCCGTATTTAAGAGAACGGTTAACACGGCTTATTGTTGCGGTGCTTGCCTTTGTCTTTTTTACTATATCGTTATAAACCGCCTTATCATTGAGCATTTTCGCAACGGTAAGTCTTTGCGAAATCGCCTGCAATTCGGGAACAGTACACAAATCAAAAAGGAAATTCACACATTCTTCCTGCGTTTTAAGCGTTAAAATTGAACGTGCGAGAAACTCTATATTTTCATCATTGAAATTTTCTTTCAAGGCTACTCCTCCTAAAACATTTATATTGCTATTTTAACACACTAAACCGAGAAAGTAAACAGTTTTTGAGAAGATTTATTTTCTTCTTCCCATTCTTTGTGTATTTTTTCAAAATTTATATTGGCGGGAAACGAAAAATTAATCGCCTGAGGCACAATTTCAAAATTAGATTCATTTACCGTCTCACATTCGCCGTCGGTATTAACCGCCGAAAGTCTTTTGCTCCTGACAGTCATACTTTTTCCCCTGCGAAAAGATGTTCTTTCCCAAGATAAGTGCTTACCTGCCTTGTACTCACCCATAAGCTTGAGAAATTTTACAACCGGCATATCTTTTTTTACAAGGACAAAATCAAGCAATCCGTCATCACAAATTGCAAGCGGAGCGCCTTTGTAGCCGCCGCCGTAATACCTTGCGTTTGCGCACAGAGCAAAAAGGACATCGGCTTTTTCAAAATCGCCTCCGTCAATGGAAACTTCAAAAACATTACTCGATTTTGTCAAAAGGCAGTACACAAGAGATGCCGTATATGCCATTTCTCCCGACATAAAGGGAAGTTTTTTAAACGCCGACTGCTTTGCGCAAATTTCGGCATCGATACCCATTGAGCATTGACTGACAGCGTATTTTTCGCCGTTTTTTATAAGGTCGAGTTTATGAAAATTCCCGTTTAGCTGTTGTTTAACGTCAAGAAAGTCATTCTTTGTTCCGAAATTTCTTACAAAATCATTGCCCGAACCCAGCGGCAGCATACCGATTTTGAGGTTATCAAACCCTACCGCACCGTTTACCGTTTCAAAAAGAGTTCCGTCGCCTCCGCAGGCAAAAACGCAAACATCTTCTCCGCTTTCACCGAGAGCGTGGGTATATTTTTTTGCATCCCCCACCCCTGAAGTTTTATAAATTTCATAATCGACGCCGCTTGACTTACATACTTTTTCGATTTCAGGAATAAATTCGCCCGCTTTATGTTTACCCGCAGCGGGATTAACCACAAAGACGTACCTCATTTTCTTCACCTCAAAAAATCACTTAAAATACATATATAAATTGCACTTAATCATTCCGTTGTAAAGCTTTCTGCGTTTATCCGCTTTTCTGCCGAAGTCATATTCAAAATCTTCGGACGGGCTTATTATATAATATCCCCAGCCACGCTTGCTGACGAATTTTTCGCCCATAATTTTATATATTTTGCTTGCCTGTTCGGTATCGAGCAATCTTTCGCCGTAGGGCGGATTGACAATCACCGTTCCTCTTTCCGACTTAGGCTGAAAATCTTTAATATCGCATTTTTCAAAAAATATCTTATCTTTAACACCTGCACGCTCGGCATTTATTTTTGCGATTTCAAGCGTTCTGCCGTCAATATCGGAGCCGTATGCGACAAAAGAAGAATCCATATTCACAAGACTTCTTGCTCTTTCCCTTTCTTCGTTCCAGACGGAGGAATTAATTTGTTCCCACCTTTCGGCGGAAAAATTTCTGTTTACTCCGGGAGCAATGTTGTGAGCCAGCATAGCACCCTCGATAAGTATTGTTCCCGAACCGCACATTGGGTCATAAAGCGTATGAAAATTTTTGACCCTTGCAAGATAATTGAACGCTGCCGCAAGAGTTTCCTTGATAGGCGCACCGTTAGCCTCAGTTCTGTACCCTCTTTTGTGAAGTCCCGCACCGGAGGTATCGAGAAGCAGGCTTACTTTATCTTTCATAATGGAAAACTGAATTTGATGCACGGCTCCCGTTTCCTCGAACCACTCGATGTTATACTTTGATTTAAGTCTTTCGACAACGGCTTTTTTTATTATCGCTTGGCAATCGCTTACAGAAAAAAGCGTTGAATTTACGGAATAACCTTTTACGGGAAACTCATCGGTTTTTCCTATCCAATTTTCCCACGCAAGGCTTTTTGTTCCCTGAAAAAGTTCTTCAAAGCTCCTTGCTTCAAACGAGCCTACAAGTATCTGAATCCTTTCGGCACACCTCAGGCATATGTTGGCACGGGCAAGTATATTTTCATCACCCGAAAACAGCACCCTTCCGTTTTCACAAACGACATCCTGCGCCTGTATCATTTTAAGCTCATCCGCAATCGGTTTTTCAAGTCCGAGCAGACACGGTACAACAAAATTAATTTTCACGTTTTTCCTTAACCTTTCCG
>CAYYRN010000041.1:0-13734 GCA_964474295.1 uncultured Eubacteriales bacterium | reverse complement strand
CCGAGCAGACACGGTACAACAAAATTAATTTTCACGTTTTTCCTTAACCTTTCCGACTGCAAGCAGTTTCAAAATATTTTCCGCAGCAGTCGTTACGGAAAATATGCTGTTTATATTATCTCTGTAATATGCCTTGTGACGTGACAGCCGATGTTAACGGCAACAGGCAAACCGGCTATGTGTGTCGGAGCTGTTTCTATATTCACGGCAAGAGCCGTTGTTTTGCCTCCGAATCCCTGCGGCCCGATGTTGGTTTCGTTAACACGGGATAAAATTTCATTTTCCATATCGGCATAAAAGCTGTCACCGTGTCTTTGAGAAACATCCCGACAAAGTGCTGTTTTCGCATTTAATGCGGCGGTTTCAAAATCTCCGCCGATACCTACGCCCAAAACCATCGGCGGGCAAGGGTTTCCGCCCGCTTTTTCAACTGTTTCGACTACGAAATTTATAATATCCTCTCTTGTGGCGGACGGTGTCATCATTTTAAGTCTGCTCATATTTTCACTGCCGAAGCCCTTTGGTGCAACGGTGATTTTAACGTTTTCTCCGTCAACTATTTTTGTGTGAATAGCAGCAGGCGTGTTGTCGCCCGTGTTTGTTCTTTCTTTAAGCGGGTCTTTGACAATCGAACAACGAAGAAGTCCCTCGGTGTAACCCTTGGCTACGCCGTCGTTTACCGCCTTTTCAAAGCTGCCGCCGACAAAATGCACATCCTGACCGACCTCGGCAAAGATAACCGCCATTCCGGTATCCTGACAAATCGGTATTTTTAAATTTTCCGCACAGTCAAGGTTATCCCTGATATCACACATTATGGATTTAGGCAGTTCGTCTGTTTCATCGCTGACAGCACAGCAGATTTTTTCTTTTAAATCACACGGCAAAAACCTGTTTGCCGAAACGCACATTTCGGCAATTTTTTTCGTTAAAACGGATACATCCAACTCACGCATAATTTTCCTCCCGAACAGTGCAGACATTTTTAGTCATCTGTACTTTTGATTATACTATAAAAAACGAAATATGTAAATGTTTTAAAAAATATTAACAATAATTAAAGTGAAAGGAGCCGTAAAAATCGGTTTTTACAGCTCCTTTTGTCACATTTTAAAGTTTAAGCGGTACATTTTCTCCCAAAATACGTTTTGCGATTCTGCCGAAAGATTTTTGCGATGCGGATTTAAAGTTAAAGGACGAAGACCGCATTGAAGAAAAACCTATTTTCGCATCATACGGTATAACACCGATAAGCTGAACCGTTGTTAAATCGATTACCTCATCCACGTTCAAAAATTTCTTTTTTGCCGAAAGTTTTTTTATAAACCTGTTTATCACAAGACGTACATCGCCTATTCCGTATGATGCAATTTTTCTCGACGTGATTTCCGCACTCCGCACACAAACATCATCCGGTGTTGCCACGATAACGGCACTGTCGGCTCCGGCACAGGCGAGGGAAAAGCCGTTTGAAATTCCCGCAGGTGCATCGAAAAAAATGACATCATAGTCTTTTTCAAGCTCGTCTATCATTTTTTTTACGTTTTCGGCGGTAAACTGTTCGTTAAAGCTAAGCGGTGCGGAAATAAAGTCGATATTTCCGACAGCTATGACGGCATTTTTTGCGTTGCAATTGCCGAGGATAATGTCACCCCAACTGTTTGCCACCTGCTCTCTCACACCGAAAAGCAGGTCAAGGCTTCGCAAGCCTATGTCAAAATCCATGGCAAGTACCTTTTTGCCCTCGCTTTCCAAAGCACGGCTCAAGCCTGCCGTGACGGTCGATTTACCTACGCCTCCCTTTCCGGAAGCGATTACTATTTTTTTAGCCAACATATCACCTCACTGAACACAAATCAGGCAAGTCCCAATTTTTTCGCCATTTCCGCAGTTTTAAGTTCAAGCATTTTGCTTACGCCTTCTTCCTGCATTGTAACGCCGTAAAGCACATCTGCTTCCTCCATAGTTCCTCGGCGGTGAGTAATCAGGATAAACTGCGTGTTCTTGGTCATTCTTCTTACATATTCGGCGTACCTTGTTACGTTAACATCATCAAGTGCCGCTTCAACCTCGTCAAAGATGCAGAACGGTGCGGGGGTTACTTTTAGAATGGCAAAAAGCAAGGCAATTGCACTCAAGCCCTTTTCGCCGCCCGAAAGCAAATCTATGTTTCTGACATTTTTTCCGGGAGGCTGAACCTTGATATCGATTGCACATTCAAGCACATTCAACGGGTCTTCGAGTATAAGCTCGGCTTTTCCTCCGCCGAAAAGCTCCGCAAAGGTTTCACCGAAATAGGAATTTATTTTTGCAAACTGCGCTCTGAACTGTTCGCTCATTTTTCCGGTAAGCTCTGTGATAAGTTTAATCAGCTCGTTTCGTGATTTTTCAATATCATCAATTTGACCTTTCATAAACTCATAGCGTTCGCTTACCTCTTTATATTCCTCTATCGCCGCAGTGTTAACGCTGCCGAGGGCTCTGATTTTGGATTTTATCTCAGAAAGCTTTTTCTGTGCCTCACCGATATTTTCTATGACGATACCCAATTTTTCGGCATCCTCACGGGTGAGCTGATATTCGTCAAAGAGCTTGTTTACGGTATCCTCAAAATCTTTCTGCATCGATGCCTTGCGTTCTTCAAGTCGGATAAGCTCTCCGCCCGCTTTTTCACGCTCATCATTAACGGTTTTTTGTTTAAGGCGAAGACGTGAACTCATCTCCTCACAGTCGTTGCGGCGTGAATTAAGCACCTTGATTTCGTTTTTTGCTTCCTCGTATTTTTCTCTTATTTTTGAAGCTTCTTCTTTTATTAAAACAATATTTTCCGAAATACTTCTGTTTTTTTCTTTTATTTCTTCGATTTCGGATTTAAGGCTTTGAACCTTGCCCTCACTGTCGCCTATGCTCGATTCAAGCTGCATAACGCTTTGACGTTTTGCCTCAATATCCTTTTTGCCCGAAAGCATTTGCATATTGATTTCGTTTTCAAGACGACTGATTTCTTCCCTCGACGAAGAAAGCTCATCACGTTTTGAATTGCGTGAAAGCACCTCACTTTGAAGCTTTTCTATTTCGGACGTAAGCGAAACTATTTTTGCTTGGCTTTCCTTTGAAGCCGAAGAAAAAATTTCTATTCTCGTTACCGAATTGTTCTTTTCTTCCCTAAGCTCTTTTAAGCCGTTTTGCACGGTTTCGAGCTGACCGAGTACAAGTTTCAACGCACTTTCGGAGCGTATTGCCTCCTCCTGTGCCGTGAGCAAATCCGCCTGTGCCGCCGAAAGAGTTGCCTCGCTGAGAACCAAATCCTCATTTGATGTTTTCAATAAATCTTTTTGTTTTTTTAGCCTTTCCGTAAGTTTTGAAACCTCAGAATTCAGCTTTTCTATTTCGCCCGCACGGCTGAGCATACCCGCATTTTGCGTTCTCGAACCGCCCGTCATAGAGCCGCCGGCATTGATAAGCTGACCGTCAAGCGTTACTATTTTAAATTTGTATGAATGTCTTTTTGCAATTGCGATTGCCGAATCCATATCTTCGACAACGGCAATGTGTCCCAGCTCATATTTGAAAATTTCATCATACTTTTTATCGTATGTAACAAGCTTATCCGCCATATCTATAAAGCCGAATTCATCCTCAAGATTTTTTTCGGCAAAAGGTTTGGATTTGATTGCGGAAATCGGCAAGAACGTAGCTCTTCCCTGACGGTTTTCTTTCAGAAAAGCAATGGCTCTTTTGGCATCGTTTTCCGTATCGGTAACTATATGCTGAATTGCAGCACCGAGAGCCGTTTCTATTGCCGCAGCATAATCGCCGTCCACGGAAATAAGCTGTGACAAAGGTGCGTGGATGCCCCTGAGTGTGCCGTGCCGCATTTCTTTCATTACCGCTTTTACGCTGCCCGAATACCCGTCCATATTTTTTTCAAGGTCATCGAGCATTTTGGCTCTTGAAGACTTTTTATGAAGCTCTATTTCAAGCTGATCCGTTTCCGCTTTTATTTTTTCGGTTTTCTCACGCTTTGATTGAGCTATCATCAAATAGCCTTCGATACTGTTTTTTATTTCTTCGCATTTTTGCTTTACGCTTTTAAGCTCGTTTTCTTTTGCCTGCTTTTCTTCGATTGATTTTTCGAGCATTTTTTCTCTTGCTTCGAGCATTTCCGATACGGAAAGCAGACGTGTGTTAATTTCGTCTATCGAAGAATCCGCAGTGGATTTTTTTACCCGTGCGTCCGCAAGCTCACTTGAAAAAGCTTCGATTTTTTCAGTCAATGACAAAATTTCATCAGTAAAGGCTTCATTTTCGTTTTGAATTTTGTAAAGTCTTTCTTTTGTTTTTTCAAGCTCCGATTTTTTATCGGAAATCGACTTTTCTATTTCAAGAATCGCTTTTTCTTCCGCTTCGATTCTCAAAGCCACATCCTCTTTTGAAGTGCTGAGTGCTTCGATATCTCTCGTAAGACGTGCGACCGTTTCGTTATTGTGTTCTATTGAGTTTTGTTCAACCGCCGCCTCGGAATCGAGCTTTGAAACCTGTTCCTCCAAAGATTCGTTGCTGCGGTGAATAAAATCCACCGACACCGCTATACCCTGACTTTTTGCAGAGAGAGATTCAAGTTCTTCTTCAATCTGTGACAATTCTTTTTCGGCATCCTCATATTGTGCCGTTGCGATAACAAGCTTTTCTTCCTGCTCTTTGAGAAGCTTTCTCGAACGCTCCATTGTATTGAGCCAAAGACCTATTTCAAGCTCTTTCTTTTCCTCTGCGAGAACAAGAAATTTTTTGGCTTTTTCGCTTTGATTTTTAAGCGGGCCTACACGGCTTTCAAGCTCCGAAAGTATGTCACGCAGTCGAACAAGATTTTCCTCCGCCTGATCGAGCTTTCTGTTGGCATCGGTTCTTCTGTACCTGTAATGCGATATTCCCGACGCTTCCTCAAGCATTTCACGGCGCTGACCGGATTTTGAGGAAATCAAATCTGCGATTCTGCCCTGACTGACCATTGAATAGCCGTCACGTCCGAGTCCTGTATCCATAAAAAGCTCGTTAATGTCACGAAGTCTTACCCCGTCACCGTTGAGAAGATACTCACTTTCCCCCGAACGGTAATAACGCCTTGTAACCGCAACCTCGTCGCTGTCGCAGTTGAGACTTCTATCTGTGTTGTCAAGTCTTAAAGTAACTTCGGCATAGCCGTGAGCTTTTCTGCCACCGGCATTTCCGCTGAACACAACGTCTTCCATTTTTGAGCCTCTCAAGCTTTTGGAAGACTGCTCACCGAGTACCCATCTGACTGCATCGGAAATATTGCTTTTTCCCGACCCGTTAGGGCCGACAACACCCGTAATTCCTTTTTCAAGCTTTAACACTGTTTTATCGGGGAACGATTTGAACCCCTGCATTTCAAGCGATTTTAAAAACATAAATTCACTTCCCGACACGGCACAAAACCGTGTATTTTTTTAGTTTTGCATCTTCTTCAAGATGCACAATATAGCCTTTTTCTTCAATAAGCTTTTTGTTTTGCTTTTTTTGTCCCACCGCTTGCGATACGGCACCGAGCGGCACCGAAATTACAACCTCGCCCGCAGGAATTTTTTCAAGCTGTTTCATAATTTCTTCAAGATATATTCTGCTTTCGCAAAGCTCTTTAAATGCGGGATGATACGCTCCGGCAACATAGCCTTCCTCGACATTACCGCCGGAATGAAGACCTGTTCTTATCACGTTTATGCCTGCCTTTTCAAACATCAAAAGAAGCTTTGCGACAAGCTCAACCGTTTCTTCAAGGCTCATAACCTTGTACTGACCCGACTTATACTTTTCTTCAAGCAAGGTGTTCTCCAACACAACGGTCGGATAAATTCTTACCGTATCGGGATTAAGAGCGATTATTTTTTCGGCAGTTTCAATATCCTTTGCAAAGCTGCTGAAATACAGTCCCGTCATCATCTGAAGTCCCGTTTCAAAGCCGAATTTTTTTAAAATTTCCATTGCGTTTTCTACGTCCCGTGCAGTGTGACCTCTGAGATTTTTCTTCAGCACCTCATCATCCATACTTTGGCATCCCAGCTCCACACTCGTAACGCCGTATTCTTTAAGTACACGGCATATTTCATCGTCAATGCAATCGGGTCTTGTAGATATTCTGATTCCTTTGAAAAATCCGTCCCTGACATAAGGGTAAGCACTTTTCAAAAGCTTCAGCATATATTCTCTTTCAATCGCCGTAAAGCTGCCGCCGAAAAAAGCAATTTCGCCGTTATTTGACGGTGCTGTTTTTTTGGCGATTTCGCAAGCGGAAATCACATCGTTTTCATCGGGAGCCGTGCTTTTGCCCGAAATACTTTTTTGATTGCAAAAGGAGCAATTATTGGGGCAGCCCTGATGAGGAACGAAAATACTTACGTTATATTTTTTCAAAGTCCCATCAAAGCAAGGGCTTCCCTTGCCGCCTCCTGCTCGGCATTTTTCTTCGATTTGCCTTTACCTCTGCCGATAACGTTACTGTTGAGATGCACTTCCATCTCAAAGCTTTTATTGTGGTCGGGGCCGCTTTCACCGACAAGGACATATTCCAAAACTTCTTCGGGATTTTTTTGGATTACCTCTTGAAGCTTTGTTTTGTAATCTTTAAAAGACGGTTGAGAATTTGCGTGCTTTTCGACAAATCTCAAAACGAACTTTTTCGCCTCCTCAATTCCTCCGTCAAGATAAATTGCGGCGATAACCGCTTCAAACGCATCGGAATTGATAGATGCTCTTTCTCTGCCGCCCGTGTTTTCCTCGCCCTTGCCCAGACGGATAAATTTTCCCAAATCTATTTCTTTGGAAAACTCGAAAAGTGCCTTTTCGCAAACCGTGGAGGCTCTGAGCCTTGTAAGCTCGCCCTCCGGCAAGTGAGAATGAGTATAATAATACTCCGCCGTTATAAATCCGAGTACGCTGTCGCCCAAAAATTCAAGTCTTTCGTTGCTTTCTTTCGGTGTATGATTTTCATTTGCGAAAGAAGAATGTGACAACGCCCGCAAAAGCAACTTTTTGTCTTTAAATGTATACCCTATCAGGTTTTCAAATTCACTCATAATCAATCCTCTTTTCCTGCCTCGGCAAGCTTTGAGATTTGTCCGCAAACATCCGAACGGCAGCACTCCACAGCCTGACGTATGGCATTACCGAAAGCTCTCGCATCAGAGGAGCCGTGTGCTTTTATTACGGGTTTTTTAACACCCAAAAGCGGTGCGCCGCCGAACTCCTTATAATCCATACTGTCCTTTAATTCTTTCACACCGTCAGACACCAAAAGATAGCCTATTTTTGAAATAACGTTTTTCGTAAACACACCTTTGACCTTTTTCATCAACGCACTTGCAACACCCTCATACATTTTAAGAATGGTGTTTCCCGTAAAGCCGTTGCAGATAACACAATTTGCTTTGCCGAACGGGATATCTCTCGGTTCGATATTACCGATAAAATTAATTCCGTCAGTTTCTTCAAGTGCTTTGTATGTTTCCTGCAAAACCTCCGGCCCCTTTGTAGACTCGGCACCGATGTTTGCAAGAGCAACGGTGGGGTTTTCAAAATGAATGATATTTCTCATATATATATCGGACATTTTCGCAAACTGAACCAAATTTTCCTTATGGCAGTCGATATTAGCACCGATATCCATAACCATAAACGGTTCTGAATAAGACGGCATAATGCTTGCAAGTGCAGGACGTTTTATGCCCTTTATTCTTTTTACGATAAACGTAGCGCCCATAACAACGGCACCCGTACTGCCCGCGCTGACAAAAGCATCGCCCTCGCCATCTGCCAACAGCTTAAAAGCCACCGCCATTGAAGAATCGCTTTTTTCTTTAAGCACGCACCTTGGGTCATCGCACATACTTATAACGCTTTCGGCATCGATTATCTGCATTTTTTCAAGACTGATACCGTTTTCTTCCGCACACTTTTTTATAACATCTTTTTTTCCGACAAGAAGAATTTCAATATCGTGCTTATCTGCCGCTATTCTCGAACCTTTCAGAATTTCAAGGGGAGCATTGTCTCCGCCCATTGCATCAACTATAATTTTCATTTTTTTCAAACCCTTTCCTCGTATTCTTTAAGTCCTCTTTCCGCCAAAGCCTCGTACCTTGCTTTTTTATCCCTGATTTTTTCCTCAAGCGGTTCAAGTACACCGAAATTTGCACCCATAGGCTGAAAATTTTCGATATTTTCGTTTGATATATACCTTGCCAACGCACCAATCATAGTACGTTCGGACGGTACAAACTCGCTTTCGCCCAAAATTTTGTTTGCCGCATTGATTCCCGCCAAAATTCCGGAAGACGCAGATTCCATATACCCCTCAACACCGGTAATCTGACCTGCGAAAAACAAGCCCTCACGCTTACGCATTTCATATGTAGGTTTCAAAAGCTTAGGTGAATTTATAAACGTGTTGCGGTGCATAACACCGTAACGTAAAAACTCGGCATTTTTAAGTGCCGGAATAAGAGAAAAAACCCTTTTTTGCTCACCGAACTTTAAATTCGTCTGAAAGCCGACAAGGTTATACGCACTGCCGGGCAAATTTTCTTTTCTGAGCTGCAAAGCCGCCCAAGGTCTGTGTCCTGTTTTGGGATCTCTCAAACCGACAGGCTTCAAAGGCCCGAAGCGCATGGTATCCGCACCCCTTGCCGCCATAATTTCAATCGGCATACATCCCTCATAAACATTTTTCTTTTTCTCAAAAGAATGAAGCTCCGCACGTTCGGCATTAACAAGCTCGCCGTAAAAAAGCTCATACTCCTCTTTGTTCATAGGGCAGTTGATGTAATCGCTTTCGTCTCCCCTGTCATACCTCGACTGGCAAAAGGCACAGGACATATCTATACTGTCTCCGCTGACAATGGGAGCTGCGGCATCAAAAAAGCTCAAAAAACCTCCGCACAGCTTCTCTATTTCCTTTGCAAGAGCTTCGGAAACAAGCGGGCCTGCCGCAATAATCACAGTGTCGTTTTCGGGAATTTCGTCTGCTTCCGTATGAATTACTTCGATATATTTATTATTTTTTATCTTCTCGGTAACAAGTGCGGAAAACTTTTCCCTGTCAACCGCCAAAGCTCCGCCTGCGGGAACGGCACTTTGCATTGCACATTCCACAGTAAGCGAACCGAGTTTTTTCATTTCTTCTTTTAACATTCCTGCGGCAGAGCCTATACGCAGTGCTTTGAGAGAATTTGAGCAGACAAGCTCCGCAAAATTTTCCGACTTATGAGCCGGAGAAAATTTAAGCGGCTTCATTTCAACCAAAACAACTTCAATTTCTCTTTTTGCAAGCTGCCATGCGGCTTCCACACCTGCAAGACCTGCACCGATTACAATCGGCTTATTCTTCGGGATTATCATTTTTCTTCTTCCTTGAAGCTTTTATTTCGTAATCACAGCTTTCCGACAGGCAGTGGATAACCGAACCGCTTGTTTTAAAGAGTGATTTTGAGCATTTGGGACATTTTTCATCCGTAGGCTTATCCCACGTGACAAAGTCGCAATTCGGCCAATTGGAGCAGCCGTAAAAAATTCTTCCTTTTTTGGAACGTCTTTCCACAACCTCACCGCCGCACTTGGGACACGTTGCGGAGGTTTTTGTAACGAACGGCTTTGTGTTTTTACATTCGGGATATCCGGGACAGGCAAGGAACTTTCCGAACCTGCCCGTTTTTACCACCATCATTTTACCGCACTTTTCGCAGGGAATATCGGTGATATCTTCCTCAAGCTTAATTTTAACACCCTGCATTTCTTCCTTTGCTTTTGTGAGGGTTGCATCGAAGTCATCATAAAAAGTATGAAGCATTGCAATATAATCCTCATCGCCTCTGTCAATCGCATCAAGGCTGTTTTCCATTTGAGCCGTATATTTAACGTTAACGATTTTCGGGAAATGCTCTTTTAACAGCTTTGTTGTCGCCTCACCGAGTTCTGTCGGCAAAAGTGTTTTGCTTTGACGTTTTACATATTCACGTTTTACGATTGTCGTAACGATTGTGGCATATGTGCTGGGTCTTCCGACACCGTTTTCTTCAAGAGCCTTGATAAGAGTTGCTTCGGAATACCTTGCGGGCGGCTGTGTAAAATGCTGATTTCCCACAAGCTCCTTTAATTTAACGTGGTCTCCCTCTTTAAGTTCGGGCAATTGAGTTGCCTTTTTATCATCATCCGTTTTTTCCTCGTACAAAACGGTGAATCCATCAAACTTAACGCTGTAACCTGATGCCGTAAAGGTACAGAACTTGCTTTCGTCTTCCTTAGTTGCTTTAATTTCTACTTTCATCGTGTTAAGCACGGAGGAAGCCATCATCGAAGCGATAAATCTTTGCCAAATAAGGTTATAAATTTTAAACTGGTCTGTTGTAAGGCTTGATTTTACCTGTTCGGGGGTAAGTGACGGAACTGTGGGGCGAATTGCCTCATGACCGTCTTGAGCGCCGCTTCTCGATTTAAAATATCTCGGCTTTTCGGGTAAATATTTTTCTCCGTAAGAGGAAAGAATAAAATCGTTCGCCTGACTTCTCGCTTCTTCCGAAATTCGCAGAGAGTCGGTTCTCATATAAGTTATAAGACCCATAGAGCCTTGTCCCTGAACATCGATGCCTTCATAAAGCTCCTGTGCGATTCGCATAGTTCTTTGTGCCTGAAATCCGAGGCGGCGTGATGCCTCCTGCTGGAGAGTGGAGGTGATGAAGGGCGGCACGGGATTTTTCTTTTTTGTGCCTTTTTTTACGCTTGAAACGAAATATTTCGCACCGTCAAGACGGTTTAAATACTCATCTGCCTGTTCTTTCGATTTTATTTCGACCTTACCCGTTTCATCGCCGTAAAAAGAAGCGGGAAAAACCTTTCTTGATGATGAAGTAAATTTGGCGTCAAGCGTCCAATATTCTTCGGGAACAAATTTGTTAATTTCTTCCTCTCTGTCCACAATAAGCCTTACCGCAACGCTCTGAACACGTCCTGCCGAAAGTCCTCTGCGTATTTTTTGCGAAACAAAGGGACTTAATTTGTATCCGACAAGGCGGTCAAGGATTCTTCGTGCCTGCTGTGCGTTTACAAAATCCATATCAACCTTTCTCGGATTTTGCATACCCGCTTTAACACCCGATTTTGTTATCTCGTTGAACGTTACACGGTTTTCATCCTCAAGGTCAAGTCCCAAAACCGTTGCAAGATGCCACGAAATCGCTTCTCCCTCACGGTCGGGGTCGGCTGCGAGAATAACGGCTTCGCTTTTTGCCGCTTCCTTTTTCAAATCCTTAACAAGCTGCTCTTTTCCCTTTATAATTGCATATTTCGGTGCAAAATCGTTTTTGACGTCAACGCAAAGTCTTGCCGCCGGCAAGTCCCTTACATGGCCCATTGAAGCCATAACCTCGTATCCGTCACCGAGATATTTTTTTATATTCTTTGCTTTTGCGGGAGATTCAACTATCACAAGCTTAGACATATTATCTCAACCTACTTTCTTCTGAAATTTTTGCCGCTGTCGGAAACAATCATATTTTCCATTTCAAGCCTTGTAAGACTTACCATAATCTTACCCGCTGTCAGCGACGGTATTCTTCTTGCTATATCATCAATGTGCATCGGCTCATATGACAGAACCTCATACACTGTTTTTTCGTTTCCTTTCAGCTTTTCGGCTTTTTTCTCGTTTTTTTCTTCTTCGATAAGGTTATCTCTTATAACCTCTCTTACCGCTTCTTCCGGTATCTCCTGCCGAGAAAAAACACTTGAAACGCCGTATGTTACCTGAGAAAAATCAACATACTTTTTGTTTTCGTACAACGGTGCCGTTTCTATTTTGGAATAATCAATTAAATCGGGATAAATGTATTCAAAAGGTGCTATAACATCCGCACATGAAAAGACGGGAGTTGCCCCGTTTCTTATAAGCTCGATTGTGCCTGAATGAAGCGAATTTATCGCATCGCCCGGCACGGCAAAAAGCTCTCTCTTTTGTTCAAGTGCCGCTTTTGCCGTTATAAGCGAACCGCTTCCTATTGAACCCTCGACCACAACGACTCCGCAACTCAAACCCGAAATTATTCTGTTTCGTATGGGAAAATTTCTTCCCACTGCCGGAGTATTCGGAGAAAATTCGCTTATCAACAAGCCTTTTTCCGTAATTTCATCTTTCAAATTTGTTACCGAATCTCGGTATTTTGCAAGGAAACCGCATCCGAGTACGGCAACGGTTTCACCGTTCTCACTCAAAGCTCCGAGGTGTGCCGCACCGTCAATGCCCAAAGCACCGCCGCTGACGACAACACATCCCGACCTGACAAGTGAACACGCAAGCCTGTTTGCAACATTCAACCCCGCTTGAGAAGCTTTTCTCGTTCCGACAACCGCAACAGTCATTCTGTTATTTAAAATTTCGGGATTGCCCTTGTAATAAAGCACAAGCGGAAAGTTGCGGATTTCCATAAGCTTTTTCGGGTAACGTTCATCATCCGGTGTAAGCACTCGGCACTTACATTGACGGCAGCTTTCGATTATTTCGTCAACAACCTCAATCGGTGTTTCTTTCAATTTTTCAAGCTGTCTTTTTGTAAAAGTGCCGGAAGATGCACGTTCCACGGGAGATGCAAAATATATGTTCTTCGCATTGCCGAAGCACGCCACAATTTCGTCAACGTTAATTCCGACACCCAACGCTTTTTGAAGCCACAGCCAATAAGCTTTATCGTTCACCTAAGCACCTCCCACATTGCAATGCAGGCAGCCATGGAGGCATTGAGCGACTCTGCCCTACCGTTCATCGGAATCGTAACTCTTTTATCACAGCGTTCGGAGGTCGATTTTTTGATGCCGTTCCCCTCGTTGCCGATAATAAGAAAAATGCCTCCCGAAAAATCGGTTTTATTTATTTTTTCCGCACCGCTGTCAACAACGGTGGCAACTGTCTTTATATTATTTTTTTGTGCAAAGGCGAACATTTCGTCAATATCCGCAATTCTTACAAAAGGTATTCTGAACAAAGAACCCATCGCCGCCCTCTGCGCCTTGGGGTTAAAAACATCACAGCAGGAAATGAGTATAATCCCATCCATTCCCAAAGCCTCGGCAGTTCTTGCAATCGCGCCGAGGTTTGAGGGGTCTTGAACATTTTCGAGAACCGCATATTTGCCTGTCGGAAGCAAATGTGAAATATCACATTCGTTTTCTGTTTGCTCACAGCAAACGAACACACCCTGCGATGATTCGGTATCACTTATTTTTTTTGAAACCTCATCGGAAATTTCAAAGCTCGATTGTGCCTTTGAAGATAAAGAGCAAACATCTTCCGCATACTTTTCCAACGCATCGGATGTAAAATAAAGTTCTTTTATACCGACACCGCTGAGGAGTGCATCACGGCAAAGGCGTACACCCTCAACAACAAATCTGCCCGTTTTTTTCCTCTCTTTTGCCGAGGAAACAAGCTTGGCAATTTGTTTAACCTTTGAATTTTGAACCGAAACAATTTTTTCCGAAACTTTTATAGATTCCGAAAGTTCTCTGCAAAAACTCAATTTCTTTCCTCCGCAATTCTTCGCTTTTGACTGAAAGCCGAGCAAAAAATACGCTCCGCTTTTAGTGACACTTTTCCACTATATAATAGTATACATTAAATTATAACAAATAAATTTAAAATAAACAATAGCTTTACAAAAAAATTACACCCGCATA
>CAYYRN010000040.1:0-18225 GCA_964474295.1 uncultured Eubacteriales bacterium | reverse complement strand
GACAAAAGCAAAAAACAGCTTCAACAAAGCCAAAAGACTTAGTTGAAGCTGTTTTGCTTTAATTATTTCGCAAAGCCGCTTTTATTTCATTTTGATTTTGAAGCACTTAATTTCAAACGGATTTGCAGTGAAGCTGAGTGAAGAACCTGAGAAAGTATCGATTTGAACATCGTTTCTTTCAAGGAGGTCACACTCATAAGCCGCCGCAATTTCTCCGAAGAGTTCTGCCGTAACATCCGTTCTTCTGCCTGTTTTTTCTACAAAACGGATAATGTATGCGTCCTCATCCTCACACTTTTTGACAGCTTCAAGGGGAACATTATCAGCCGAAACGCTGATAAACGATTTGCTCGTTTTACCCTTTGCGTCTGCCTTGATATCAACAGCGGTCATCGGATTGTTAATTTCAAGACCTCTTGTTATCGTGTCGGCATCCTTCCAGTTGCCGGCATGGGGATAAAGAGAATAAGTGAAATAGTGGTCGCCTCTGTCAGACTGCGGGTCGGGATTCATAGGAGCTTTAAGGAGCGTTATAATCATTCTCTGCTTATCTACCTCATAACCGTACTTGCAGTCATTGAGAATCGTAAGTCCGTAAGCATCCTCCGACATATCGATAAAGTTATGTGCCGAAACCTCGAATTTAGCCTTATCATACGGATTGTGACGGTAATTTGAGTTTTCGATTGTTGCGTAAGCGATATCTCTTGTGTATTTTGATGCCTTAACATCAACGTCAAAGCCGACTTTAAGAAGCTTTTCCTGTTCGTGCCAGCTTATAAACGTATCAAAATCGATTCTGTCAAGGTCGTTGTAAATCATAATGTTCTGCTTGATAACAGATTTCATAATTTCCTTTTCGATTGAAACACAGGTGAACACATCGCCCTGCATAATGTTTACAACCTTGCCGGGCTTTGTTTCAAATTCACGGTCAACATAAGTTGCGACTATATCCCAAGCATCGTATTTTCCGGGAAGGTCTTCGTAAATTCTGAAAACATTACCCTTGCCGCCGAGAACCTCACGGTTATTGTTTTTATCGAAAACAGAAATCAATTCCGCACTGTCATCAAGCTCAAGCTTGAAGTTGTCATTTTCGATAACCTTACCGGAAAGCTGTTTTGCGGCTTTAACATCTGCATCTTTCGTGTAGTAAACCTTGTATCCTGCTGCGGGAACATCCTTCGCAACGAAAACAAGAACCTTTGTTCCGTCAAGCTTTGTATAAGCCTGAACGGGAACTTTTTCGCCGTTTTCATCAAAAATTTCGACATCCTTGTAGGGAAGTTCAACCTTAGATGTGGCACTGACACCGAGAGAATTAAACAAAGCAAAAGGCTTGCCGTATTTTTCCTCGCCATCTGCGTTGCCCGCAATAACGTTGAGTGCTTCGTTTCTTACTTCTTCACCGATTTTGATGATTTCATCATAAATTGCACAAAGGTCTCCGAAAACTTCGGTGATGTGCGAACCGGGGAGAGAATCGTGGAATTGGTTTGTAAGAATCATCTGCCATCCCTCATTGAGCTTATCAAGGGGATATTTATAGCCGTATTTCATTGCAACACTCGCAAAAAGCTCGGCTTCACGGTAAAGATTTTCACTGCGTCTGTTGAGCTTTTTAAGAAGCGCCTTTGTTGTGTGAACACCTCTGTGTTCTTCAAGGTAAAGCTCATCCTTCCAAGTGGGGATGTTGGTCTCGGTTGCGTTGGCTTTCATCCTTGCAAGAGAATCCTCAATCTTGCTCGGAGCAGTTTCGGGCAAACCGGGGAATTTTTTGTAACGCTTTACATACTCAAGCATTTCGGTGTCAACACCGCCGCCACCGTCACCCCAGCCGTAGCAATACATAGACTCACCGATGGTTTCTTTGTCTGTGTATCTTGACCAGTTAACTTTAAGCGAATCGGCTTCGACAGTACCGATGAAATGTGTGGGCGGAACAATCGAAAATACCTTTGAACCGTCGGGGCCTTCCCACCAGAAGGTGTTGTACTGCCACGGGTTCGTATCGTTCCAAATGCCCATTTTGTGGGTTACGAAATACTCAACACCCGCTTTTTTAAGAATCTGCGGCATTGCATAGCCGTTGCCGAAAACATCGGGAACCCAGCAGGTTTTGGGAGTAATGCCGAAAGTTTTTTCTGCGTATCTTACACCGTGGAGAAGCTGACGAACAAACGATTCACCGGAAACGAGGTTACAATCGGGTTCAACCCACATTGCACCGATATATTCCCATCTGCCCTCTTCTATACGCTTTTTAACCTGTTCAAAAAGCTTGGGATAGCGTTTTTCCATTTCAATATATGTAGGTGCGGTGCTTTGCGAGAATATGAAATCGGGATATTGCTCCATAAGTCTGAGCATTGTTGCGTGAGTTCTTCCCAATTTACGGACATATTCCTTGTAAGCCCACATAAACACTATATCCAAATGTGAATTGCCGACAAGTGCAAGCTTTCCGATTGAAGAATAGTTTGGATTATCATAAACCTTTTCTTTAAGCACCTTTTGAGCCAAAAGAAGCTCTGACTTAAATTCTTCGCCCTCAAGGTCAAAGTTTACGTGAGTAAACGCTTCTTTAAGTGCGGCACGGATAAGCTCCGCAAGACCTGTATCGAGAACGGGCATAAACAAAGCGTTGAACACAGCTTTGAAATCCCAATATACTTCCTCGATTACGGGGTCAACAACACCGATGAACGAACAAGAAAGCGTTTTAACCGTTGATTCGTTGGAATGCCATACATAATATGATTCGATATCAACGTCGTAATGCTCATCACCCTTTGCACACTCGGAAAGAAGAACGCTGTTTCTGAACGGGTCAAGGCCCTGATAAGGTTCTCCGTTGAGTGTAAGAAGCGAGTCACCGCCGAAATAAACGTTAAGAGTAACCTTTTTGCCTTTAAAGCGTACGGGCATATCAAACGAGTTTTTGAAGAACGCACTCCAACCGTTATTTCCCCAACGGTCGCCTACGTTCAGTTCTTTCCACTCATCATAGAAGAACTCATAATCGTCAACACCCTTATAAATACATTCCTTCATTTTCCACGGAGGAATCGATTCGATGTCGGTATAAATCCTCTTTTTAAGAGTTTTGAGCTTTACCGTTACCAAATCGTCAAAAGAGAAAATACCTCTTTGCTTGCCCTTTGTAGCGTCACGCCAATCATCAACGTGTGCGTCCATTGCTTCAAGAGCGGCAACGGCATCAAGATTTTTGATTTCTGCCATTTGTTACATCATCCTTTCTTGAACTGATTTCAAGTCACTTTATAGTATAGCATTAAATATTTTTATTTTCAACAAAGATTGAAAAATATTTGTTTATAAATAAAAAAATGCGGTGCAAAGACTTTCGCCGTCACACCGCATTTTTCGGTTTGTTCTTATTAAAGAATGTGATAATTTACAACAAGCGTGGCAAAAACTATGGATACCATAGAAAGAAGCTTGATAAGGATATTGATTGAGGGGCCCGACGTATCTTTAAACGGGTCGCCTACGGTGTCACCGACAACAGCGGCTTTATGGTTGGAGCTGCCCTTTCCGCCGTAAGCACCGCTTTCGATATACTTTTTGGCATTATCCCATGCACCGCCGGAATTAGACATAAATATCGCCATAAGGAAGCCCGTTGCCGTAGCACCTGCGAGCATACCTATAACACCGTTATAGCCGAGAACAAGCCCCGTAACAATAGGAACCACAACAGCCGTGATTGTGGGAAGAATCATTTCTTTAAGGCTTGCCTTTGTGCAAAGGTCAACGCAGGAAGCGTAGTCGGCATCAGTTTGACCGCTCATAAGTCCTTTAATTTCCTTAAACTGTCTGCGTACTTCAACAACAACGCTTTCCGCAGCTCTGCCGACAGAATTCATTGTAAGTGCGGCAAAGACGAAGGGAAGACAAGCGCCTATAAACAAGCCGACAAGAACCGTGGGATTCATTATCGAAATGTCAAGCGTTTCACCCGTTCCGAGCTGAGAAATAACCTTTTCCACCTGCTCCTTATACGAAGCGATAAGTGCAAGAGCCGTAAGTGCCGCCGAACCGATTGCAAAGCCTTTACCTGTTGCCGCAGTTGTGTTACCGAGGGAATCGAGAGCATCTGTACGTTCTCTTACCGTTTCCTCAAGTCCTGCCATTTGTGCAATTCCGCCTGCGTTATCGGCAACGGGGCCGTAAGCGTCGGTTGCAAGAGTAATACCGAGAGTGGAAAGCATACCCACAGCGGCAATCGCAATACCGTAAAGACCGTTTGAAGCACTGGTAAATCCGCCTGCGAAAGCAAAAGCCGCAATTATGCAAACTGAAATTATAATGATAGGAACGGCTGTTGACATCATTCCGAGGCCGACACCTCCGATGATAATCGTAGCTGAACCGGTTTCGGATTTTTTTGCAAGATTTTTAGTGGGTTTATATGTGTCGGAGGTGAAATACTCCGTCGCACTTCCTATAAGCACACCTGCGATAAGTCCCGAAAGAATCGAAAAATAAAGACTGAAATTCTCTTTACCGACAACGAACCAAACAACGGGAATTGCTGTAAGTGCAAGCAAAACGGCACTGAGATTTGTGCCTTTTCTCAACGCTTTGAGCAAAACCTTCTGTTCTGTTTGTTCACCGGTTTTTACAAAGAAAGAACCGATTATCGAACAAATAACACCGACAGCCGCCAAAACCATCGGAAGCGAAGCTGCTTTTATGTCGCCTGCAAAAGCGGCAACGCCGAGTGCCATAGCCGAAATTACAGAGCCTACATAAGATTCGTAAAGGTCAGCACCCATACCTGCAACGTCGCCTACGTTGTCGCCTACATTATCGGCAATAACAGCGGGGTTTCTCGGATCGTCTTCGGGTATTCCGGCTTCGACCTTACCTACAAGGTCTGCACCGACGTCTGCGGCTTTTGTGAAAATACCGCCGCCCACTCTCGCAAAAAGTGCCATAGAAGATGCACCCATACCGAAAGTAAGCATTGCACTTGTTATTGCGGAAATGTCAAGCTTAAAAACAAACTTGAGAAGAATAAACCAAACCGAAATATCAAAAAGTCCGAGACCTACAACGGTAAATCCCATAACCGAACCTGCACTGAAGGCAACACGCAAGCCGTTGTTAAGCCCTTCACGGCAGGCATTTGCCGTTCTTGAGTTTGCCGCCGTAGCGATTTTCATACCTATAAAGCCCGAAAGTCCGCTGAAAAAGCCTCCTGTCAGAAAAGCAAACGGAACATAAGGCGTAAGCAATCCGGCAAGCGCCATTATTCCGAGAACTATAAACATACCCGCAAAGAAAATCGCAACAATAGTGTACTGCCTTTTAAGATAAGCGTTTGCACCTGCTCTGATTGACTCTGCAATTTTTTTCATCTTTTCCGTTCCCTCTGAAAAGCTCATAACCTTTTTCGCTGTGATGACGGCGAAAATAATGGCTATCAACGAGCCTGCAAGAGTGAGGAAAGCCGAATAATTTTCCATTCTGTTTCTGCCCCTTTCGGTAAAAAATACTGTTAAATTTTTAACTTTTGCTTTAAATATTATAACATATGCAATTTTTCAAGTCAACACTTGCAAAATTTATATTCTTTCAAAATTGAATAAAAATGCCGCCGAAAATTCGGCATCTTTCACAAATTAGTGTGAAAAAAATGTTGAAAATGCCAATTGAATTTTAATCTTTTCAGAATATAATTTAAGTAAAATGTTACGAAAGAGGTTGAAAAAATGACTGTTATTTCCAAAATACTGTGCGTATTTCTTGCAATTCCCGCTTTGCTGGGACTTTATTCAAAAGACGAAAAAGACACCGAAGCGGCATACAGAGAAAGGGTTTCTTCCGTGTGCTACGAAAACACTGTTGAGACCGCTTCCCCTCAAACCGACATTTACAAAATAATCAAAAACCACTTTACCTCGGATTTGCCCGACGGCAAAACGGCAAAGAAAGCAATTATTATCGGTTATGACGGCTGCCGTGCGGACGCATTGACACTGCGTGAAAAACATTTCAGCGGAATAACGAAAATGCTCGACAGCGGTGCATCGTGCAAGCTCCTTTACTGCGGCGGTGTAAATTATCCCGAAGTCAACACGCAGGACACTTCAACTGCTCCCGGCTGGTGTTCGATTCTTACGGGCGAATGGGCTGACAAAACGGGAATTACCGACAACGGAATAGTAAAATCGATGGATTGCAAAACCTTACTTACATCGCTTACGGAGGAAAAAATTATATCCTCGGCGGCTTTTGTAACTTCCTGGGACGGTCATTTTTCCGTTGAGAACGGAACTTACAATCTCGAAAAGCAATACTGTGAAGACAACAATCTTAATGTGTCCTTTAACTACTGCTCCTCCGATACGGCTTCCGCAAAAGCCGTGATTGATGATTTGAATAAAAATGACTGTTCGGATTTTATTTTCGCAATTTACGAGGGAACGGATCACGCGGGACACAATTGCGGATTTTCCGTCAACAACCCGATTTACAAATTCGGTTTCAGGCTCAACGATGTTTTGGCTTACAAAACGCTTTGTGCAATTGAGGACAGAGAAACATTTGAAGGCGAAGATTGGCTTATCATTTTGACATCCGACCACGGCGGCTTCGGCACAAGTCACGGCAAAGCATCGATTCAGGAAAGAATGACTTTCCTTATTACAAACAAATAATCATTTTTCCGGCACGGTTTTTCCGCTGCCGGATTTTTTATTTTGCAATTGACAACCGTTTTTCATTTTATCTATTGTAATTTAAAGTGCGTTGAAGTATAATAAACTTATATTTACAGGCAGATAAGGGAGGCATTATTGTGTCAGATGTTAAATTAGGTATACAGCTTTATACCTTGCGTGATTCCATTAAAACAGCGGAGGGTTTTGAAAAAACTCTCTCGGAGCTTGAAAAATTCGGTGTAGGCGTTATTCAAATTTCGGCAATAGGCCCGATTGAGCAGGAAAAGGTTAAAGAAATTACCGAAAAGCACGGTATGGACGTATGCGTTACCCACACAAATTTTGACAGAATGAAAGCCGAAACCCAAACGGTTATAAATGAACACAAAATGATTGACTGCGACTGTATCGGCATCGGTGCTATGCCTGATGATTACAGAAAAGATTTGGCTTCGGTAAGACGTTTTATCGCAGAAACCGAAGAAGTCGGCAAGGTTATGTTTGAACAAGGGTGCCGTTTTGCTTATCACAACCACGATTTTGAGTTTAAAACCGTGCTTGAGGACGGCAGAACGATAATGGACGTGCTTCTTGAGGAGACAAAACCCGATTATTTTTGGTTTATCCCCGATGTTGCGTGGATTCAACTCGGCGGCGAAAATCCCGTTGACTTCCTGGAAAAAATCAAGGGCAGAGTTAAAGTTTGTCATTTTAAAGATTACGTAAAAGCCGATAACGAAAAAGGCTTTAAATTCACGGAACTCGGCAAGGGTGAGGTTGACATTGCCGCTTGCTACAAAAAGCTCAAAGAGCTGTCAATACCTTATGCCGTTTACGAGCATGATATCGACTGGGAAATAAGTCCCATGCAGTCGTGTAAAGACAGCTACAAATATATGCTCGCTACTGCGGCTGAAATAAATCGTTGAAAGGATGTTACATATGGCGGAAAAGCTTAAAGTCGGAATTGTCGGCATAGGCAATATGGGTTCTTCGCACCTGAAAAATTATAAAGAGGGCAAAATGCCCGAAATTGAAATTACGGCTGTTTGCGACATAAAAAAAGAACGTCTTGGTTGGGCTGAAAAGGAATTTCCCGACATTGCAAGATTTGACAACTATGATACGCTCCTCAAAAGCGGTCTTTGTGATGCCGTGCTTATTGCCGTGCCTCACTATGACCACCCACCTATGGCGATTAAAGCACTTCAATCGGGACTTCACGTTATGACGGAAAAACCCGCCGGTGTTTACACAAAACAGGTTCGCCAAATGAACGAAGCGGCGGCAAAAAGCGACAAAGCATTTGCTATTATGTATAACCAGCGTACAAACCCCATGTACCGAAAAGCAAGGGAGATTGTAAAAAGCGGCGAATACGGAGAAATAAAAAGAGTAAATTGGATAATCACGGATTGGTTTAGAACGCAGGCATATTACAACTCCGGCGGTTGGAGAGCCACTTGGTCAGGCGAAGGCGGCGGAGTTTTGCTCAACCAATGTCCGCACAATCTCGACCTTTGGCAATGGATTTGCGGTATGCCGAGCAAAATAAAGGCTGTCTGTCACGTCGGACGCTGGCACGATATCGAAGTTGAAGACGATGTTATGATTTATGCCGAATATCCCAACGGAGCTTCGGGCGTATTCATCACCACAACGGGCGATTATCCGGGAACAAACCGCCTTGAAATTACACTCGACAGAGCAAAATTGATTTGCGAAGACAATAAGCTTAGAATGTTTGTTGCGGAAAAAGCGACATCGGATGTTATTGCAAATTGCGAAGAAGGCTTTGCAACAATCAACGGTGAATGGAAGAATGTTGAGCTGACGGGCGAAAATTCGCAACATTCCGGTGTTATGAATGCCTTTGCGGGACACATTCTTCGCGGTGAAGAGCTGATAGCACGGGGTGAGGAAGGCATAAACGGTCTTACGATTTCAAATGCCGCTTTTCTCTCATCTTGGCTTGATAAAACAATCGAACTGCCGATTGACGAGGATTTGTATTATTCCGAGCTTGAAAAAAGGATTAAATCTTCAAAGTCAAAAAAAGATGTTGTAGAAAAAGTTAACGAGGATATGAGTTCAACGTATTGAGGAGTAAAATATGGTTATAACTGAAAAAAAAGCACGAATTGCGGTCATAGGTGTAAGCGGCAGAGGAAGTTCTTTGCTTGAAAATCTCGTTCAAATAAGCGGTGTGGAAGTTCCTGCCGTATGCGACCTTGTTTCCGAAAGAGCCGAAAACGCCGTCAAAATCGTAAAAAATTTCTACGGTGAAGACACCGTATGCAATGCCTACACAGATTACAAAGAAATGATAGAAAAAGAAAAGCTTGACGCACTTCTTATTGCCACCACATGGATAACCCACGTTCCGATTGCAATTTACGGTATGAAATCGGGACTTGACGTTGCAATGGAAGTCGGCGGTGCGGCTTCCGTTGAAGAATGTTGGGACATAATCAGGGTTTCCAAGCAAACGGGCAAATTCTGTATGCTGCTTGAAAACTGCTGTTATGCAAGAAAAGAAATGGCAATTTTCAATATGGTCAAGCAGGGACTTTTCGGTGAAATCGTTCACTGCGAGGGCGGATACAGACATGACCTTCGTGATGAAATTTCACTCGGACGTGAAAACATTCACGGCAGGCTTTACAATTTTATGAACCGTAACGGTGAACTTTATCCCACGCACGAACTCGGCCCCATTTCAAAGCTTTTAAACATTAACAGAGGCAACAGATTCGTGACTCTGAACTCGGTTTCGTCGAAATCGGCAGGTCTTAACGAATGGATAAAGAAAAACAAAGGCGAGGATTATGACCTTGCCGATTACAAGTTCGCTCAAGGTGACGTTACAACCACCATCCTTAAAACCGCACACGGCGAAACCGTTGTGCTGACGCACGATTGCTGTCTCCCCCGCCCTTATTCGAGAAATCTTACCGTGCAGGGAACAAAAGGTATCGTTCAGGAATTAAGCGATGACGATTCGTACACCTTCTTTGACGGAATGAAAAATCACGAATATGTGCCGATTAAAGAATTTGTCGAAAAATATGAGCATCCTCTTTGGAAGTGGTATCGGGAAGTCGGTGTAAAAGCAGGTCACGGCGGTATGGATTACCTTGTTTTGCTTGCCTTTACGGAAAGTGTGAAGAACAAAACAACTCCTCCCATTGACATTTACGACACGGCAACGTGGATGGCAGTCACCTGCCTTTCGGAGCAATCGGTTGCCATGGGCGGTGCCACGGTTGCGTTCCCCGATTTTACAAACGGTATGTGGATTGACCGTGAAGATTATGAAAAAAACATCTTCTGTCTAAATGAAGTAATAGAAAATTTCTGATTGAAAGGATTTAATTACCATGGACAAAACACTTGTTATTATGGCTGCCGGAATGGGCAGCAGATACGGCAGCTTAAAGCAAATCGACCCTGTGGGAAATGACGGTTCTCTTATAATAGATTATTCTATTCACGATGCATTGAAAGCGGGGTTCAATAAAATCATTTTCATCATCAAAAAGCAGGATGAAGAAGCTTTCCGCAACGCTATCGGCAACAGAATCGAGAAAAAGGTTAAAACGCAATATGTTTTTCAGGATATCAACAACATTCCCGCAGGATATACCGTTCCCGAAAACCGTGTAAAGCCTTGGGGAACAGGTCATGCGATTCTTTCGTGTCTCGGAACGATAAACGAACCGTTTGCGGTTATAAATTCCGATGACTACTATGGCCCGATGACCTTTAAAAAGGTTTCCGAATGGATTGACAAAACTGATTTCGAGAAGCCCGTTTTGCCGTTTGCTATGGTCGGATTTCAACTGAAAAACACACTTACGGAAAACGGATATGTTTCCCGCGGAGTGTGCGTTGTTGATGAAAACAACCGTCTTACGGAAATTACGGAAAGAGGAAAAATCATCAAACGCAACGGCAAAATTTACTATGACGATTCCGATACTCCCACCGAGCTTGACGAAGATTCGGTGGTTTCAATGAACTGCTGGTGCTTCCCCGCAAAAATGCTTACAATGTTAAAAGAACGGTTCAACGAATTTTTCAAAACCGTTGAAAGCAACCCCGAAAAAGCCGAATTTTATCTCCCGTTCGCAGTTTCCGATATGCTTAAAGATAAAGAATGTACGGTTGACGTGCTGACAACAGACGATAAATGGTACGGTGTAACCTACAAAGAGGACAGACCGATTGTTGTAAAAGCTCTTGAAGAAAAGAAAAAGAACGGTATGTATCCCGAAAATATGCTCAAACAATAAAGCAGGAGGAAAAAATGAAAATTTTACCCGAACTTTTAAACTATGATATTTTTCCCAAAGTAATTTCGGAAAAGAAAGAAACGCTTATTACCATAAAGCCCTTAGGTCTGCACGCACATTTTCCCGAATCCGAATATACCTTACATATTCTCGGACTTGAGGACGGCTCGATAAGTGATTTCAAGGACAGAAAGAACTTAAAAAAGCTTCTTGTTAAGGTTGATGATGACAACTGTATAAGATTCAAATTTACTTTCCCGAAAGAGCAGATGTATTACCTGCGTCTTATAAAACCGGACGGAAAAAAGCTTCTTCAGCTTTCCGTTTATGCCGTCGCACACGACCTTGCGGGAAGATATCCTTTTATGGGCGACCTGCATTTTCATACCTGCTATTCCGACGGCAGACAATCACCCGAAATCGCAGCCGCAAACTGCCGTAAAATAGGATATGACTTTATGGCGATTACCGACCACAGACGTTACTATCCCTCTTTATATGCAAAAAACTTCTACAAGGACGTGCCGATTGATTTGAACCTCGTCCCCGGCGAAGAAGTACATCTTGTAAAGGCGGATGATGACCACAAAAACGAAGTTCACATAGTAAACTTCGGCGGTGAATACAGCATTAACGCTATGTTCGACGATGTTCATATAAGCGAAGTAGGCGACGACAAAAAGCTCCGTTCCCTTTACGGAGAATGTCCCGACGTCAAAAGCGTAAGAGAAATGAACGAAATGCTCGATTCTCTCATCGAAAAAGAGGATATCCCCGACGGCATAGAAAAATACGCTTACACAAGCTGTAAATTTATATTTGACGAAATAAGAAAGGCAAACGGTCTCGGCATTTTCTGCCATCCTTATTGGATTTCAAACGTTCAGCAAATCCCCGAAACTTTCATTGATTATATGATGGAAAAGCAGCCTTTTGATGCTTTTGAAGTTCTCGGCGGCGAAAATTACTTTGAGCAAAACGGTTTTCAGACAATAAGATATTACGAAGACCGTGCAAAGGGAAGAAATTATCCGATTGTCGGCTCAACCGACTGCCACAACTCCACGGATATGGATCGTTTCCCCTGCAAAACAATTGTTTTTTCAAAAAGGAACGAAAGAAAAGAGCTTATTTCTTCAATAAAAGATTTTTACAGCGTTGCGGTTGACACAATCAGCAGCGAATACCGCATAGTCGGTGAATTAAGACTCGTTAAATACGCAACCTTCCTTATGCAGAATTATTTTCCCTTGCATGATGATTTGTGCTTTGAGGAAGGACGTGCGATGAAAGCATATGCCTGCGGAGAAGAGGGCAGCCGTGAAACTCTTGAGTTTTTACACGGCAGATGTGAAAAGCTTCTCAAAAAATATTTTAATTTCTAAGGAGAATTACATTATGGCTGAATTTATACTTTCCGCTTTTTCGGACGAAGCGGGCGGAGGAATCAAAGAACAAATCGCAGCACTCAAAAGGAACGGACTTACACATTCGGAGCTTCGAGGTCTTGACCACGGCAACATATCCGAATATACCGCAGAGCAGTGCAAGGAATTGAAGAAAATACTTGACGATAATGGCATCGGTGTTTCCGCAATCGGCTCACCTTTCGGCAAAATCAACATTGAAGACGATTTTGCACCTCATTTTGAGCTTTTTAAAAGAAATGTCGAAAACGCTTGTATTCTCGGAACAGACAAAATCCGTATGTTCAGCTTTTTCTTTAACGAAAACCAAAAGCACGAAGATTACCGTGACGAGGTTTTTGAAAGGCTCGAAAAATTTGCCGATTATTCTTTGAAGTCGGGTGTTTGGTGCTGTCACGAAAACGAAAAAGACATTTACGGCGACAAAGCCGAATACTGCCTTGACATTTACAAAACATTCAAAAACAAAATCAAGGGTGTTTTCGACCCCGCAAACTTCATTCAGTGCGGCGTTGAAATTTTGCCCGCATATGAAATGCTCGAAGAATACATAGAGTATATGCACGTCAAGGATTGCATCTTCGATACCGGCAAGGTTGTCCCCGCAGGAAACGGTGATGCACACATCGTTGAGCTTATAAAGCTTTTTGCCAAAAAGGACGGAAAGCGTTTTCTTACACTTGAACCTCATCTTACCGTTTTTGAGGGCTTGGCTCAGCTTGAGGGCGAGGGCGGAACAGCGGAAAAACTCAAGGACGATTTCACATACCCCTCACAAAGTGCTTCTTTTGACGCCGCTTCAAATGCACTTCACAATGTTCTTTCTCAAATTTAAGTTTCCTCGGAGGTAAATACAATGTTGTTAAAGCTTAAAGACAAAAAAGACTGTACTTTTGATATGATAGCTCTGGGCGAAGTTATGTTAAGACTTGACCCCGGCGATATGCGTGTTAAAAACGCACGCTCTTTCCGTGTTTGGGAGGGCGGCGGAGAATACAACGTTGCCAGAGGTTTAAGACGCTGTTTCGGAATGAAAACAGGCGTAGTTACCGCCTTTGCGGACAATGAAGTTGGCAGACTTGCCGAAGATTTTATTCTTCAGGGCGGCGTTGACACTTCGATGATTAAGTGGATGCCCTTCGACGGAATCGGAAGAAAGGTAAGAAACGGTCTTAATTTCACCGAAAGAGGCTTCGGCATAAGAGGTGCGGTAGGTGTGTCGGACAGAGGCAACACTGCGGCTTCTCAGTTAAAAAAAGGTGACATCGATTGGGATTACATTTTCGGTACACTCGGCGTTCGCTGGCTTCACACAGGCGGAATTTTTGCGGCACTGTCGGAATCCACGGCAGAGGTTGTAATCGAGGCTGTCAAAACAGCTAAAAAATACGGCACAATCGTCAGCTACGATTTAAACTACCGTCCCTCACTTTGGAATGATATCGGCGGCAAGGAAAAAGCACAGCAGGTTAACAAGGAAATAGCAAAGTATATTGACGTTATGATAGGCAACGAGGAGGATTTCACAGCTTGTCTCGGCTTTGAAATCGAGGGCAATGACGAAAACCTTAAATCACTCAACATAGACGGCTACGTTAAAATGCTGGGCGAGGTTTGCAAGGCATATCCCAACTTTAAAGTTATCGCAACAACTCTCAGAACCGTTAAAACAGCTTCCGTTAACGATTGGAGCGCTATGGTTTACGCTGACGGAAAGGTTCATATGGGACTTAATCTTCCCGAACTTGAAATTTACGACAGAGTGGGCGGCGGCGATTCCTTTGCCTCAGGTCTTATTTACGGTTTGATGACTTATGACGATGCGCAAACTGCCGTAAACTACGGTGTGGCTCACGGTGCCATTGCGATGACGACACCCGGCGACACTTCAACAGCAAGCTTGAAAGAAGTTGAAAACATCATCGGCGGCAAAGGCGCAAGAGTTGCAAGATAGGTGAGAATATGAAAAACTACAGCTTTGTTCTTAAACTTATGGATAAGCACGATTATCCAGAAGACGCAAAAAAAGATATCATAGATGCCATTGAAAAAATAATCGCAAACGAAAAAGCAAATAAAATTTTCGATTCGATGAAAAAAGATTACACTTCAAAAGGCAAAAATTTTAAAGACTTTTCCGAAAAAGTCAAGGCTCTTTCGGAAGAAACCGGCATTGAGGTTTATTTAATCAATCTTGTGCTTCTTTTAGTTTGCGGAGAATGGCTTTTGAAAAAATACAAATCGGAAAACATAGACGAAGAAATTTTTTGGGACACAATGATTGACGTTAAAGCAAAAATGCTCGAATGTAAAGAAAACTACGGCATTTACGGAACATTCGTTGAGCATTGGTTCAGAGGCTTTTTCGATTTGACGAGGTTTAAGGTGGGCAGATTTGAATATGACCTTGCCGATTTCGGCGTGAGCGAATATTCAAAGCACGGCGAAAGCATAAAGAAGGGTGATTTCTGCCTCGGTATGCACATCCCCTCTCATTGCGGAAGTCTGACAAAAGAGGTTCGGTTGGATTCATACAAAAAAGCATATAAATTTTTCCGCGACAAATTCAATTCAAAATATATGTACGTTATTTGCGGTTCCTGGCTGCTTTATCCCGACAATGACAAGATTCTTCCGAAAGATTCAAACACGGTCGATTTCCTTTACGATTTCGAGCCGCTTAACGTTACCGAAAAATATGATTTCGGTGACAGTTGGAGGGTTTTCGGCGTTCAATATGATAACAAGCCTGTCTGTGAGCTGCCCCGTGACACCACAATGAGAAAATGCTTTGCACAATGGCTTGAAAAAGGCAACAAAACGGGTTCTGCTTACAGTCTGCTGATTTTTGACGGTGAAAAAGTTCTTACAAGGCAAAAATAAGATATTGACAAAATTCAGCTTTAGATGTAAAATAGACAGTGTAAATTGAAACGTTTTATGTAACTGACGGATTTTTCTGTGGCAACACAATGGAGCATAAAACTTAAAAGCCGACCGTCTGGGCAATCCTCGATACACGCAGGATTGCCCTATTTTAATGCCCGATAAATTTGAAAGGATGATATATACAATGACACAAGAATGTTGGAAAGGTTTTAAGGAAGGAAAATGGCAGGAAGAAATTAACGTGCGTGATTTTATCCAAAAGAACTACACCCCTTATGAGGGAAACAGCGATTTCCTCGCAGGCCCCACAAAAAGAACAAGCGAGCTTATGAACAAGCTTAACACTTTGCTTACTATTGAAAAACAGTACGGCGGTGTTCTTGATATTGACACAACAACGGTTTCCTCGCTTACGAGCTACAAACCCGGATATCTCGACAAAGAAAAAGAAATAATCGTAGGTTTGCAAACAAACAGACCGCTTAAAAGAGGTGTAAATCCTTTCGGCGGCATAAGAATGGCAAGGCAGGCGTGCGAAGCTTACGGCTACAAGCTTTCGGATAAGATTGAGGATGAATTTCAATTCAGAACAACTCACAATGACGGTGTTTACAGAGCTTACAGCAAAGAAATGCGTCTTGCAAGAAAATCAAGCATCATCACAGGTCTTCCCGATGCCTACGGCAGAGGCAGAATTATCGGTGACTACCGCCGTGTTGCACTTTACGGTATTGACAAGCTTATTGAAGAAAAACAAAAGGACAAGTCAAGAATCGAATCGGAAGATTTTATGAATTTCGTAACCGTAAGACAGCTTGAAGAACTGTTCCAGCAAATTAATTTCCTCGGCAAAATGAAAGAAATGGCGGCTTTGTACGGCTATGATATCAGCCTTCCCGCAACAAACACAAAAGAAGCCGTTCAGTGGCTTTACTTTGCTTACCTTGCCGCTATCAAGGAGCAAAACGGTGCTGCAATGAGCCTTGGAAGAACAGCAACATTTATCGACATTTACATTGAAAGAGATCTCAAAAACGGCACTCTCACAGAAGAAGCCGCACAGGAAATTATGGATGACTTTGTTATGAAGCTCCGTATGGCAAGACACCTGAGAACACCCGAATACAATGAGCTTTTCGGCGGCGACCCGATGTGGATTACCGAAGCTGTCGGCGGTATGGGTGAAGACGGCAGAACACTTGTTACCAAAAACAGCTACCGTGTTCTTAACACTCTTTATAACCTCGGTTCGGCTCCCGAACCCAACCTTACTGTTCTTTGGTCGGAAAAGCTTCCCGAAAACTTCAAAAAATTCTGTGCGAAAATTTCAATTGACACAGACTCGATTCAATACGAAAATGATGACGTTATGCGTCCCGTTTACGGTGATGACTATGCAATTGCCTGCTGTGTTTCGGCAATGAAGGTCGGCAAGCAAATGCAATTTTTCGGTGCAAGATGCAACCTTGCAAAGCTTCTTCTTCTCACCCTCAACGGCGGTTACGATACAACTTCCGGTATTCACATCGGCCCGCAGAAAGAGGTTATGGACGATGAAATACTCGACTTTGACAAGGTTAAAGCAAGATATGACGAATATATCGAGTGGCTTATGCGTTTGTACGTAAACACTATGAACGTTATACATTATATGCACGATAAATACGCTTACGAAAAATCTCAAATGGCACTTCACGACACAGACGTTGAAAGATTTATGGCTTTCGGTGTTGCGGGACTTTCCGTTATCACCGACTCGCTCAGTGCAATAAAGTACGCAAAGGTTAAGCCCATCCGTGACGAAGACGGCTATATAGTCGATTTTGAAACAGTTGGAGATTTCCCGAAATACGGAAATGATGATGACCGCGTTGACCTCATCGCCCGTGATTTGACACATCAGGTTATTACGGAGCTTCGCAAAACACCGACTTACAGAAATGCAATACACACCCTTTCCGTTCTTACGATAACATCAAATGTCGCTTACGGCAAAAAGACAGGCTCAACCCCCGATGGAAGAAAGAAGGGCGAGCCTTTCGCACCGGGTGCCAACCCCATGCACAACCGTGAAGAAAACGGCGCACTCGCATCACTCAACAGCGTTGCAAAAATTTCATATAACGATTGCCGTGACGGTATTTCAAACACATTCTCCATTACTCCCGACGCTCTCGGCAAAGATGACGAATCGAAAGTAAACAACCTTATAAACGTGCTTGACGGCTACTTTAAGAAAAACGCACATCACATTAACGTAAACGTTTTGTGCCGTGAAACACTCATTGATGCTTATGAGCATCCCGAAAACTATCCGAACCTTACCATACGTGTTTCGGGATATGCCGTAAACTTTGTTAAGCTTTCAAAAGAACAGCAAAGAGAAGTAATTTCCCGTACTTTCCATGAGAGGCTGGCATAAATGAACGGTTTTATAAATTCCGTTGAGTCTTTCGGGGCGGTTGACGGCCCCGGAGTAAGATATGTGATTTTTATGCAGGGGTGTCCTTTAAGATGCTCCTGCTGTCACAACCCCGACACCTGGGTATTCTCAAAAGACAACGAGGTAACTGCACAGGAAATGATTTCCAAAATACTCCGTTTTCGTGAATATTTCGGAAAAGACGGCGGTGTGACGGTTTCCGGCGGAGAAGCGCTTTTGCAAAGTGAGTTTGTCACGGAGCTTTTTGAAATTTGCAAAAATGAAAACATCCACACCTGCCTTGATACCAGCGGATGCGTTTTGGACGAAAAAGTAAAAAAACTGCTTTCGCTGACTGACCTTGTTTTGCTTGACATTAAATATACAAACAACGAAGACTACATCAGGTATACGGGAATGGAGCTTGAAAAAGCGATAGCATTTTACGATTATCTCGAAAATGAAAAAATACCCGTTTGGATAAGGCAAGTAATAAT
>CAYYRN010000039.1:0-19110 GCA_964474295.1 uncultured Eubacteriales bacterium | reverse complement strand
AAATACGCCGAAAATTATTTCACGGGTAAGCGAAACAACAGTTGATGCAACAGCTTTACCGAGTGATTGCAAATATATAAAAGTACCTTTATTAATCATTGCAAAAACTATCATACACAAATATGTGCGGAAACATTTTACTGTAAAATCGGTATAGTATACACTTTCGTTTGCCGCACCGAATAGATTTGCTATTTGCAAAGGAAAACATTCTACAATCAGTAAAGCGAAACATCCCAAAACAGCTTCCGTAACAAGCAAATAAGTGAAAATCTTTTTAGCTCTGTCTTTTCGATTTGCACCGATATTGTAGCCGACAATCGGAATACATCCCGCAGCCAAGCCAATGGAAACAGAAATAGCAATTTGGAAAAATTTCATTACAATTCCCAAAACCGCAAGCGGAATCTGTGAATATTCTTTTTGACCGAAAATCGGGTCAAGAGCGCCGTATTTCGTACACATATTTTGCACAGCCGCCATTGAAATTACCAATGAAACCTGAGCCAAAAAGCTTGTCAAGCCTAAAGCAAGAAACTTGCGTATCAAATCAAATTTAAGTCTAAAGCTGTTAGATTCAAGCTTTAACGCTTTCATATGAAACAAATAGTATACTGAAAGTACAGCTGTTAATATTTGCCCTATAACGGTCGCAATTGCCGCACCTTTCATACCCCATTTAAAAACAAATATGAAAACAGGGTCAAGTATAATGTTTGTGACAGCACCTAAAAGAGTTGACATCATAGCAAAATTCGGACTGCCGTCACTGCGGATTACCGGGTTCATTGCCTGACCGAACATATAAAAAGGGATGCCCAATGTTATCCAAAAGAAATACTCTTTTGAAAGCTCGTATGTTTCGTTATTAACTTTACCACCGAATACAGTAAGTATACCGTCTTGAAAAATCAGATATATTGCCGTTAAAATTATACTGCTTGCAAGGCACAATATTATTGAGTTACCGATACTGCCGCCGGCATCTTTTTTATCATTTTTACCGAGCGAAATGCTAACAAAAGCACAGCAACCGTCGCCTATCATAACAGCTATGCCGAGTGCTAAAACCGTCAAAGGAAAAACAACGGTGTTTGCGGCATTGCCGTAAGAGCCGAGATAGCTTGCATTTGCAATAAAAATTTGGTCGACAATATTGTAAAGAGCGCCAACGAGCAGCGAAACAATACACGGTACTGAAAACTTGCACATTAATTTGCTTACTTTTTCATTTTCCAAAAATGAATTTGATTTTTCTACCATTTTTTCACCTTTTTACAAAAAAATAACGTGCAGCCGAATTACGCAACCGGAATTACGCTTTTAGCTACACGTTGTTTTATTATTATAGCACTTTTTTTATATAATGACAATCGTGAAATTCAACGAAAAATCTTAGTATGATTATTGAGCAAAATAACTAAATTGATATCAAACAGTCAATCTTCGGGATTATATTCAAAGCAATCCATAAGGCGAAGTTTAAAAAGGTTTTTCGTGTGCATATCGTCAATTTTTTTCTTAATTTCTTCATCTTCGCAGACGCCTGTGCGAATGTACTTGTCGAGAAGAGCATAGGTAAATCCCAAATTATCCTCATCTGTTTTTCCGCAAAGTCCGTCAATAGGCACTTTTTCAACAAACTTATCAGGCAGACCGCAAACACGGGCAACCGCTTTCACCTCTTGAACCGTAAGTCTTGAAAGAGGACTGAAATCTCCTGCCGCATCGCCGTATTTAGTAGAATACCCTACCCAATCCTCGGAAAGATTACAAGTATTTGCTACTCTACCGTTAAAGCTTTGCGAAACGGCATAAAGAGCCGCCATTCTGATTCTTGGAGGTAAATTAACCGAAGTAAATTTTGAAACGGACGTCATATCGGCAATTTGAGAAATTATTGAATCATAGGCGCCTTTAATATTAATTTTGTAGCTTTTAATTCCGAGAAAATTCACCAAATCTTCAGACACATCAATATCAAACTGCTCACCGTTCGGCATCAGCACGCCGATTACCCTGTCTTTACCGAGTGCTTCAACGCAAAGTGCCGCAACGGCAGAACTATCCTTACCGCCTGAAATCCCGACAACGGCATTACAGCCTTTGCCATTATTCTCAAACCAATTCCTAATCCATTCTACAATTTCATTTTTTATTTTTACAGCATCAAAGGACATTGAATTACTTCCTTTCAAAATTAAATATTAATAAAGCTTATCCAAAATTTCAATAACATTTGCAATTGCACCGTTGTTATTTGAACGCACAACATAATCGGCATTTTCCAAAACCGATTTGTTTCCGTTTTCGGGAACGAATCCTTTTGAAGCGGCAAGAATCATTTCCATATCATTTAATCCGTCACCGACAGCATACGCATCTTTTTTATCTACCGACAAATGTTTTGCCATTTTGAGCAAGCCACTGCCTTTATCCACACCTTTAGCTAAAACCTCAATAAATTCACCGTCTGTTTTTATATACGAAATCTCCGGTGTAAAATCATCCATAAAACGATGCACTCTTGACGGTTCGATTTCTCCGCAAGCAAGCATAACCTTTGTCCACGGAAGTGTTGCTTGTTTCGGACTTTTGATTTCTTTATATTCTATTCCCTGACTTGAAAAATGTCTGTGTGAAGTATCGGTTAAATTAATCGCAAATGTTTCATTAAACGGATAAAGTTCAACTGTTATGCTCGGAAATTCCCTTAATATTTTTTCAATTGCCGTAACGCCCTCATCCATAATAGAATCTGAAAAAAATATTTTGCTGTTTTTATAATCGTAAGCCATTGCACCGTTTGAGAGAAGCACGGGAGAATTTATGTATTCTGAATTATAGTGATGAAAACCCTGGTATGTTCTTCCCGTCGAAACAGAAAAATAACCGCCGTGCGAAGTGAAATACTTTATCATTTCGATATTGTCTTCGGTTATTTTACCCGAATCGTTTGCGAATGTTCCGTCAAAATCACTAAGCAACAAAACATTTTCAAACTTATTCATTTTGAGTCCCCTCTTTCAGATACGCTTCAAGTCTGTAAATGGGAAAACCCTGCTCCGAAAAACGTTTTTCATATTCGGTAACTATGTTGCCTTCAAAATCGCTTTTGTGCAAATCGAGAGAAATGTTTTTTAAAGCAAAACCAAAAGAAGAAAATTCTTCAATCGAATATTCAAAGAAATGCATATTATCGGTTTTCTGATGAATTTCCGCACCGTCAGCCAAAATTTTTGAATAAATTTTTAAAAATCTTGAATTTGTAAGTCTGTGTGATTTGTATTTATTTTTGGGGTACGGACAAGAAAAATTTAAGTAAATTCTTGAAATTGATTTTTCGGGAATGTATTTTTCGAGATATTCTGCGGAACATTTTAAAAATTTTACGTTTTTTAATTCTTTATTTTTTGCTTCTTCGCAAGCGGAAACAATTACATTACCGATTTTTTCAACGGCAAGAAAATTAACATCGGGGTTTTCTTCAGCCTTTGTGTTAACAAAAGTACCTTTACCGCAGCCAATTTCAAGCTCAACGGGATTATTATTTCCGAACATTTCTTCAAAATTAAATAATTCTTTTTTCTCAATTGAAGTTTCAAAATTCAAATCATCGGTCATTACTTTTATAAAATAATTGCCACAGGTATCAAGACGCTCGTCAAGATGCTTTTTCTTTCTCATTCTCATAGCTATTCTCCAACTTAACATTTTATATTATTTTAACACAGAAGCGTTAAAAAAGCAAATTAATTCCCCTTAGTGCAGGTTTTCACACTAAGGGGAATGAGTTTGTGTTTAGAGACTGTTCAATTTTAACTTATCTCTGCGAAATTGTTGCGTTCAATGCACCGACTTGTTCAACAAGCTCTGCATCAGCCGCATCAATAACACCGTCTCTGTTAGCATCTGCTGCAAGATTATATGCATTGACACTTGTGTCGCCCGACCAGATAATCATCCAGATGAATACCGAATCCTGACCGTCAACAATACCGTCGCCGTTAGCGTCACCGAAAATTACAAGAGTGTAAGTATCAATTACTTCACCGCTGTTATCAAGAACGTCGATTGTCGTTCCTGTTCCGAAGCCGTCATCTGTTTCGGTATACTCAAGTGAACCGTTAATTACCCTTACATAGCTGTTAAGACTTTCAACGCCCTCGTCAATACCATAAATAAATTTGTTGCTATCATCAACAGTAGAACCGGAAGTTGAAATTGCTTCAATCTTTGTTTCTTCCGTGAGAACCAATGAATCAACAGCATTGTTGATATCGGTTGCGTATGCAGTAACAACATCTTGCTTTGTAATATCAAGATTCCAATTGATTGCATCAATCAAATCTTGAACTGCCTTAACAGATTCATCTGTGTAAAGGAACTTGTCAACTGCATTAAACTTAGTGATTGCGTTGTTAACGTCAGCGTAATCAGCAGGAAGAATATTGAGAGCCTCAATAGCATCGCTGATTCTCTGTGCTGCATTGTTAACTGTGCCTTGGTCTTCAGCATTCACAAGGTCGGAATCGAGAACCGTTTTACCGTCTGCGATAGCGGAAATCAATTCTGCACGTGCATCGTCATCATAGTAGTTATCAATTACAATACTTTCACCGGCTTTGATTGCATCCTCAAGAACCTTTGTATTGATAACAACATTGTAGCTGGCTTCAACAGCTTCATAAGCGGCTGTAATTTCAGCAGCCTTGCTTGCGATTGCCTCATTATCAAATACGGTAAGCTCGCTGTTATTAAACATTGCGTTACCTTCAGCTACAAGATTCTGCCATGTTTCAAGAAGCTCTGCATTGTAGAATTCCGTATAGCTGCTTGTAAGTTTAAGCTCAAGTGCTGTTTTAAGAGCTGATTTATCCGCACCGAGAGGTTTGAGACTTTCCATAGCGGATACAAGAGATTTTGTATACGAATCCAAAATTGACTGCTCGGAAATCTTATATGCTTTCTTGGAAGCTGCAATTGCATTTTCAAGCGGAACATCAATTACAGTTGAATTCTGATAAAGTGTTTTATCGATTTTCTGTGCTTTTTCGATTGCTTCATTAAGCTTGCTGTAATCAGCATCAAGCTCTTCAAGAGATGAAACAGCGAAGTTAATGTCGGAAGCGATTGAATCAACTTCATCCTGCTTAGAAACATCAAGTGTCCAATCAATGCCATCGATCATATCCTGGATAGCCTTGATATCGTCAGCAGCAAAGTAATCCTTGTTCAAATCATCGAACAATTCAATTGCATTTTGTACATTCGTATAATCAGCAGCAGTATAAACAAGCTGTGATTCGGCACTTTCAAGAAGTGCGATTGCTTCATTTATCTGCGTTGTTGTTGCAAGACCCGTGTTGTAAACCGTTTCGGCATTTGCAATGGCATCTGCAAGAACAGCATATGAATCTTCAGTGTAGAGAGAAGCTACATATGTTTTTGCCTTTGTAATTGCTTCGGCAAGCGCACGTTTTGCATCAGTTGCCGTTACAGTAACCTTACAGCTTGCAGAGTATCCGCCATCCTTGGATGTAACGGTAATTGTACACTGACCTGCATCAACGAACACTACCTTACCGTCTTGGTTAACGGTAGCAACGTTTTCGTTAGAAGATGACCAAATAACATCCTGAATATCAGCAGCACCGATACCGAGAGTTGCTTTAGGTGTAATCGAATAGCTCAAAGTATCGTATCCGCCGGAGTAACCGGAAATTTCTGATTTGCTGATTGAAATACCTGTTACAGGATAATTCGTAAATGCTACATAAACCGTCTTTTGATATTTAACACCGTAGTAATCCGTTACCGTAAGTGTAATGCCGGCAACGTGCGGCTTGTTTACTGTGATTTTTACCAAACCGTTCTGGTCAACGGTGATGTCACTGCTGTCGCTTGACCATACAACCGATTCAAACATCGAATCGCCGGGATTGATGGTGTATGAAAGCTGAACGGTTTTATTTCTGATGACGGCGGCAACGGAAATTTTCTTAGAAACAAAGTCAACCGCAGAATTGGTAACATCATTTGTAATAACAATTGAATCTACATGAACGTAAGGTTTAAGAGCGTTAATTGCAGCCTGAAGTGAAACAACGGCATTGTCAATTTCATCCTGTGAAGCCTCGTTATTGCTGTAAACACTTACTGCATTGTTGTATGCCTTCAAGTATTCTTCAAATGTTGATTCGATATAATCGGTCTTCTTGTAATTCTTTTCAACTGTGTGTTTCAAAAGAGCTTCAAGTTCCGATTTATCGGTTGTAACGTAAATCTTACATACATCACTGAAAGTACCGACAACAGACATAACAGTGATTTCAGCATAACCGCCAGCGTGGATTGTAACCTTACCGTTTTCGTCAACAGAAGCAACGGTAGGATCACTTGATGACCAAATAACTTCGGGAATATCGGAAATTTCACCGTTTACGCCGAGTACGGTTGCGTTAAGCTTATATGTTCCGTCGTTGACAGCTGCATTAATCAAGTGCTTATCAAGTGTAACGGAAGCTATGGGATTTCTTGTGAAAGTTACATGAACCACTTTTTCGTAAACGTTGCCGAAGTCGTCTGTAAGTTTTACATTTACTTTACCGTAGCAAGCGGAGTTTACCATAGGAGCAACGAGTCCGCTGACGGTATTGAGAACAATGTCGCCTGAATAAGACCATTCAACGTTTGTATACATTGCGTTTGAGGGAGAAACAGCAAGCTCAAGAGCAGCGGAAGCTGCAAGATAAGCCTGATCCTCACCGACAATTACATTGATGAAATCGGAAACCGTTCCGTTATAGCTTACGGAAACATCAGAAACATAAACGTACTCAACAAGGTCGGAAATTGCGGCATTAAGCTCATCATAAGCTGTGTCAACTGCCGACTGAGTGGGATCATCCATTCCGTAAACTGAAAGAGCATTGTTATATTTTTCTTCAAATGCTTTCCATGAAGCGGGAGTGTAATCAGTATAAACAAGATTTGCGGCAAAATCAATCATTTCTCTCAAAGCTGATTTGTTTGCGTAAACCTTGATTACAGTTGTTGCCTGATAACCGCCGTCACAAGTAACAGCAGTAATTCTTACTGTACCTGAATTGTGGAATTCAACAACACCGTCGGAAACCACTGCGATTGATTCGTCACTTGAAACCCAAGTTACATCCTGTATGCTTGCCGCACCTACGCCGAGAGTAGCTTTAGGTGTAATAGAATAAGAAATTTGTGCGGTTGAACCGTTAACAGCATCGGTAATCTGCGTGGGAGACACCGAAATACCCGTTACAGGATAATTTGAGAAAGCAACATAAACCGTATCAGTGTAAGCTCTGCCTCTTGTGTCTGTTACACAAAGTGTAATAAGTGACCAGCAAGCTTCGTTTGAAGTGGGTGTACATACACCTGCGTTTGTAACTGCAACAGAGCTGTTGCTTGAAGTCCACGTTACAGAAGCCCAAGTTGCGTTAGCGGGAAGAATTCTGTAACCGAGACCGATTGATGAGCTTGTGTAAGAAGATGCGACCGAAACAGACTGTGAAATGTGTGTCGGAGCATCTGCACCGTTGTAAGTAATTACAACGCTTTGAACCTTGATATATTTTTCAAGGTTGTTATAACCATCCCAAAGAGCAGCGGATGCCGCATCTATATCTCTCTGTTTCGGATTGTTAACAGCAAGAACTTCGGCAGCTTTATTATAAGCTTCAATGTAAGGCGCCCATGATTCCGCTGTATATTCTTCCTGTTTGAGATTAAGTGCGGTTGTCATTGCATAAACTTCCTGTAAAGGTGTTATATCGGAAAGAACCGTAACTTCACAGGATGCCGTAAAGCCACCGTAAATTGTGGAAGCCGTGATTGTACAAGTACCTGCTTCAACAAACGTTACAACACCGTTTTCGTCAACAGTTGCAACATCGGGGTCAGATGTACGCCATACAACCTTGTCAACACCGTACTGACCGAACAAATAGTCAGTGCTTTCGTGGTCAACAGTCGCTTTGATAGTTTGCGAATCAGCACCGTAATTTACGGTAATAGCCGTCTTATCAATGCTGATGCCGGTGGGTTCATAGTTTGCGAATGCAACATAAGTTGTAACAACAATTGTGTTGCCGTAATGGTCAGTTGCGGTAAGTGAAATTGCAGCACCGCAAGCTTTGTTCTTTGCGGGTTTTACAACACCGTCGGTAACTGTAACAGAGCTGTCAGACGAAGACCATTCGATTGATGCAAACATTGAATCGGCAGGAGCGTAATCATAAGTCAACGTTACCGACTGTGAAGTAAATGTCTTATAAGAAGGAACGTCAATTGCAATAAATTCAGGTGCAACAGAGCCGTTATAATAAACGTTCAGCGAAGTCATATGGATGTAATCTTCAAGATTATCCAATGCAAGCAGAAGTGCGTCGGCTGCTGCATCTATTTGTTCCTGAGTATAAAGCACAGAAGCTTCAACTTCAATTGCATGGTCATAAGCAGCTTTATAAGCCATACTTGTTTCGTATGTATGGTCTTGAATGTTGATGTTTGCTTCGTCAGCTTTTGCTATTGCAGCACGAAGACGTGATTTATCACCTGTAACGGTGACAATACAAGTTGCTTGAAGTCCGCCGTCAGCCGCAGTTGCGGTGATTGTAACCTGACCTGCATTGTGGTATGTAAGCTGACCGTTGGAATCAATAGAAACAACAGTTTCATCACTTGATGACCAATAAACATCTGTAATTGAAGCATTATAAGTTATAACCGAGGTTGCCTGATGTTTGCAGGAAGCCGAAAGCTTAACGGGTGCTTCATCAAGGCTTGTTTCAACAGATGCGGGAGAAATCGAAATATCGGTCACGGGATAACGTGCAAACGAAACATGAACCTTATCGGTTACAACATTCCCTCTTTCATCTGTAACGGTAACAGTTACCCAGCCGTATCCGGGAGCTGTTGAAGAAGCAGGTGTTACCTTGCCGTCTTCATCAACCTTAATCGAAGAAGAATCGGTTGACCAAACAACGGAAACGTACATTGAGTCAAGAGGAAGAACTCTTGCCGAAAGCTGAAGCTCCGCTGTTGAATAAAGAGCTGATTCAACTGATATATAATCAGGTGCTTCTTCACCGTCAACTTGAATAATAACGCTTTCTGTTTTAATAAACTTCTTCAAAGCATTATAAGTTTTGTTAAGTTCGCTGTTTGCGGAATTTACCTCTTCCTGTGAAACATCGGGGTTTTCCATAACAGCAAGTGCGTTTTCGTAAGCTGCCTTGTAAGCGTCAAACGTTTTAACAGTATACTGTTCTTCAACAAGCTTTGCACCTTCGACAACCGCAATTGTCTGAGCAAGTGCTGTCTTGTTTACGGAAACGGTAACTTGACAGGTTGCTGTGTGACCGCCGTCAACAGTTACAACCATAACAGTTGCAGTACCGATACCGTTATATGTAAGGTTACCGCTTTGGTCAACGGAAACTACGCTTTCATCAGTCGAAGCCCAAACAACATCCGTGATGCTGGCTTTACCGATGCCCGCAAAACCTTCGGGAGCAATAGTAGCTTTCAAAGAACCTGTGTTATACACAAGTGCATCTGTTATTTCCGTTTTGTCAAGAGTAACACCGGTAACAGGATAGTTTGCAAAAGCAACAACAACAGATTTTGAAATCTTATTGCCGATATAGTCAGAAACGGTAAGTGTGATTACAGCGGCACACGGATCATTGCTTGTCGGTTTACAAACACCGTTTTCATCAACGCTGATTGATGAACTGCTTGAAGTCCAAGTAATAGATGAATACATTGCGTCTTCCGGTGTAAGACGGTAATCCAAATCAAGAGAATAGCTTGTGTATCTTTTTGATGTGCTTACTTCAACGGTATTGTAAAGAGGAGCAACCTCACCGCCGAGCATAATATCCACACCGTAAAGCTGAACATAAGCACCGATTTTATCGAACAAATCGATAATTTCCTGTGCGGCACTGTCACAAGTAATTTGGAAAGCAAATTCATCATCTCTTACTGTAAGAGCCTGCTGATATGCCTTGTTGAGTGCTTCCCAATCTTCGGGAGCACAGTTTTCTTCCGTAACTTTACCCGATTCAAACAACTCAATTGCATAATTAAGTCTTGTTTTGTCGGGGCGTACGGTAACGGTCATTGTAGCTGTAAAACCGCCGTCAACGGTAGTTGCGGTTATTGTGCAAGTACCTGAATCGTGAGCTGTAACATTACCGTTTGAATCAACGGATGCAATATCGTCATCACTTGATGTCCAGAAGCAATCTTTAATGCTTGCATCACCGATTTTCGCACCGTCTATACCTGAACCCAAAGGCTCAACTTTTTTAGAAATTTTAATTGTGTCACCGACAATCATATCCGATGTTTCGGGGCTTATGGAAATGCCCGTTACGGGATAGTTTGCAAATGCAACAACTATTGTGTCGGTGTAACCGCCGTCATAAGCCGTTGCCTGAACAACACCCCATGAAGGCGTGTTACTCTTGGGACTTACAACACCGTCTACCGAAACTTCAAGGTTACCTTCGAGTACCTTCCACCTTACGTTTTGGTTGGAAGCGTTGGGAGGATTGAAAGAAACCGTAAGCTGAGTTTCAGCATTGTTATAAGGCTTTGTAAGCGGAACTTCAACGCTTAAATAATCGCCCTGGTCAATTTCGATACCGTTTGTAAGAACACCGAGATATACAGAGAACGTTCTTTTACACGTTGCAATTGTACCTGCTTTAACGGCAATTTCTATTGTGCCGCCGGCTACTGCGGTAAGATTACCGTCAGAGTCGATTGTGGCACAACTGTTGGAAACGGTTTTGCCGCTGCTTGCATATGTAATTGAGCCGTCATCACCCACAAGTCCCCATTTTACGGAAGCACTTGAACGTGAGGGATAAACGGTAGCTGTGTAGTGAGCAGTTTCACCGATACCCAAAACGGAGGGACCGTTAACGGAGATATCAACAGGTTGAGTAATAAGCTTACCTTTAACGGTAACTTCAGCCGAAGCGGAAATGCCGTCAACAGAAGCCGTAACCTTTGTTGTTTGCTTATTTAGTGAAGAAATACCGCCGGCATCACGTCCGATAAGGATACCGTACTGGTCAACATAAGCTATAGATTCATCCTCAACAGACCAAACGATGTTGTTAGAGTTTGCACCTGCGGGAACAACATCGGTGATTGAAAGCTGAGAGGTTTCGCCTTCTTCAACTTCCAAATTACCGCCGATTGAGAAGCTCTTAATTTCGAGCGAATCGACAATATTGAAAGTAATAGAGTCGTTAATTGTTGCTTCGAGCAACCAGTTGGAAACATATTTTACCGCTTGAGTTACAAGGTCGGCTGTGTTTGTACCTGCACCCGCAACAGCAGCGATAATATCGATAACGAATTTTACGGTGCTTACGGAAACATTAAGTCCGAGAACTTTCTGAACGATTTCCGCAATGTCACCTGTGTCAACAGCGTTGCCGAGAGAAGCAAGGTCATTGATGTAGCTCATAAGCTTATCAACAATTTCATCGGCGTTTGGCGAAATTTTAACGGTTACCGAACCTTCCTTAAGGAAAGTGATTTCACCAGTGCTTTCATCAAATTCGGCATAGTCGGAAGCTCTCTTAAAAATGCTGTCCGTTTCAAGAGACCATGTAACACCGTAGCCGAGACGAAGAGGTGTTACACCACCCTCAAGGGTGAGCTTACCGCCGACTGCAACGGTTGTGGGGAGAGAATCCTTGTTAAGTATGAACGCACCGTTGGGAAGCACGTTTGCGTACCACTTATCCGAGTTCGTTACAAGAACATGGATAGAATCGGCTGCAAGGATTGTGTCATACTGGTCATAAAGCGTAAGAGTGATGGTTGTATCCAATTCGTTCAAACGCTTTCTCAAAGAGTTTAAAAGACTGTCGGTAACTGTACCGGAAGTTCCGCCGAGAGCCGTACTTACAAGCTCAACGATAGCCTCCGTATCCATTGTGTCAAGGTTAACGTTATCGGCAAAAAGAATGTCTTCGAGAGTATTTGCCAATGTTTTACCTATGATGGGAACGGTCTTTACGTCGTTTTCAAGCCAAAGACGAACAGCAGCACCTTTTGAAGCATCGTGACCTCTGACCAAACCTGTTTGGTCAACAGATGCGTTAAGGGGCGTGTTACTTTTCCAAACAACGTAACCGCCGTCAGGCATTGAGCAATCAATCAGATTATAGCTGAGTTGAATTTGCTCACTCTCCATAACCGTAAGCTGTTCGGTTACGGAATTCCCGTCGGAATCGACAATGTCAATTTCGTGCGTTGCGGCAGAAGCTTCGATGTTAGACATCAAGCTGCCGAAGCCCGGAACAAGACACGACACAACGAGAGCCAATACAAGAAAAAGGCTTTCAAAGCGTAGTGCTTTCTTTTTCATAAAAGTATTCCTCCTTCTACACCTGTGCGGCTTTTTTCAACCGCACCACTCATACTTTTATACAGTATTACTATATCACATATTAACGCAATGTTAATTCTTAATAAGAAATATAGAATTTTTTTATTTTTCTTTTTAAATAAAAAAACCGAAAACTCAATTTGGGAGTTTTCGGCCACTGTATTCACTGTTGATTATGTCTGCAATTTCCTGAGGTGTTTCGGTGCAATCTCTGTCAAGCCACATTTTTATTACCGAATTAAAGCCGTTTTGAAAAAACGTTATATGGTAATCTATGTGCTTGTTGTCAAAATAAAACACTGCGTGGGATTGACTGTAGAACCAAAGATCCTGCACAGTTTGATTTTTAGTCAATTTAAAAAAAGTTTTATACAATTTTTGATTTTTCTTAATATGACAGAGTAACGGCAAGAAACCCGATACCATAGGTACTACTTCAAATTCCACATCATCATTTAAAGTGTATACCTTTTTTGAAAGTCTTTCTTTGAATTTATCGGCAAGGTCAAAAATATCAAGATAATTTGCATAAAATGTGCTTCTGTTAATTTGCGCAACCTTGCAGATGTCGGATACCGTTACCTTTTCAAGCTCCTTTGTTTCGAGCAGTTCCATAAAGGCATTTTCAATTTTTTCCTCAGATTCACGCCGGCGATTGTTGTTTGTATTCATGGTTTTCCCCTCTGACCCAACACTTTTTAAAAAAATGATGGTTGTTATTATCTGATGTAAATATTATAATATAAATGCAAACGGAAAACAATGGTTGTTTTCTTAAGAAACATTTAAAGTTTCTTAAAATTCAATATACCTATTTCTACACCTTTCTTTGTAACACGGTGAAGGACGGAACGACAAATAAAGTCTTCCGTCCTTCACTGTTTTTTGTTTGCTGAATATTATTTATTTGTAAAATTCATCAATATAAGCTTCAACATCTTTTCTTGTGCCTTTAAAGGGACCGGGTGTTTCCATTTTGAGAGAAACGGTAGCCGTAGCTGTCAAGAGCGACTGTTCAATGCCGTTGTGAAGTCTTTCATTGATATATGCCGCAAAGGTTGTGTCTCCCCTGCCTGTTCTGCCGCTGAGATTTCTTGCCTTTATGGGGCAAACCGCAGTTTCATTGCCGTCATAAGCCAAAACCTCGGTGTTGTGAGTGATAAGAATTTCTTTTGCTCCCCAAGAATGAAGAATTTCGGCAGCTTTTTTGCGGTCTGACGTGCCTGTCATAATTTCAGCTTCGGCGGCATCTGTTTTAAGGAATGTTATGTATTTTAAAATTTCTTTTTTATCTTTCCAATCTTCAAAATACATTTCTCCGCTGTCTTTTGCATGACGGAGGAATCCCTGAACGTCAACAGCTACCTTACCCAAGGAAGCCGCTTCCTTTATCATTTCGCAATCGAAGTCGCCGTAAATAAGACCGGCAAAATGATATATATTGGCATCATAACCTTTAATGTCATCAACCGTAAACGCATCGCCCCTGCTTGTACATTTACATTCTCTGCGTTCTTTGTCGGCAGTAAAGTAAACGTTTGAAATTTCCGTTGATTTTTCGGATTTGATGCAAACGATGTTTTCTTTGGGAATTGTAAAGCTTTCAAGCCTGTCATAATCCTTTTCGGCAAGACGTGACAAAGCAAGCACGTTGTGACCGAGAGCATAAGCGGAAGCTGATGAGTAAACAACAGCACCGCCGACCATTTTAACGGTGTTGCCCAAATGGTCTGTGTTGGTGTCGAGAGTGGGATGTCCGATAATTAAAGAATCGTAATGTTTCATTTTATACCTCCGAAAGTTTCTTTAAAAATTCATCACGTTTTTCATCCGTGATATTATTTTTGCTTAAATTAAGTTTCAAAATCAACTGTGATTTCATATAATCTTCAGTCATAAAATCACTTGCGATTATGTTCGCTCTTTTTAAATATTTTTCGTTGTTTTCAACTTGAGCGATAATATCTTTAAAATAAGGTCTCAATTTTTTATCCAGCGTTTTCGGAAGAGAAATTCCGACTTCGGTGCCGAAATTCGGCGTTTGCTGAATTTGGAACCAATTAAGTCCCGTCATTTTTCCCAAATCAAAAAGCTTTGTAACTTCTTTTGCAAAGCCTTCCGCCTTTAAGCCGTTTATACGCTTGTCCCACGGGAAATCGTACTCACAATTGACGCTGTAATCATACGCTTTTTCAAAGTTGTAAAGAATATATCTTTTTCCCGATTTTCTAATGTCACCGACAGTAACATTATTGATGTCGTCAAAATCCGTATAGGCATATTCAGACGGCTTTATGTATTTTTCAAGCAGTGCATTTACAGCGTTCTTATCGGCTTTGGGCGACAAAGTTATCGGCCCGATTTTCTGCTGATAATATTCTCTGATATCAAAGATGAAAAATTCGGAATCGTTTTCTTCTATCATCTTTTTTATACATTCCAAATCATTTTTAAATTCGCCGCCTTTGGAAACTCCGTGGCAGACGATTATTTCACCCTTTTTATCGGTATCGAGCCTTATGCAGAAATGACGAACACCGTATGAAAACTGCTCATACAGGTTTCCGTTCTGACAACAGCCCATAAATTTCAAATCATAGCTACACGCATTGTGCGCACTCGGCATAACAACGTCAATGATTTTTACATCATCTTTTAAATATGACATCCAATTCTTATAAATACCCATATTACACCTCACATATAGCAAACTTCGATTTTCTGAATCATTACTTTTTTGATTTCATCAATGGCAACTCTCATATAAATTTTCGGGTCGAAAACATCAGGGTTTTGTGCCATACCGAGCTTTATACCGTTTGTATAAGCTTGTCTTAGCTCAGTGGCAAAATTGATTTTTGAAATTCCGGCTTTTATGCAGTCACGAAGAACCTCATCACTCAAGCCCGAAGCACCGTGCAAGACAAGAGGTGTTGAGACAGCTTCGTGAATTTCTTCAATTCTTTTTACATTTATTTTCGGTGTTCCCTTGTATACACCATGAGCCGTTCCCACACCTATGGCAAGTGTGCTGACGCCTGTCCTTTCGCAAAACTCAACAGCCTCGCTGACCTTCGTGTAGCTCGCTTCAAGGTCGGTGTCGCCCTCTTCTTTTCCTCCGATTGTTCCGAGTTCACCTTCAACCGAAACACCGAGCGGCAAAGCAAAATCGGTAACTTCTTTTGTTTTTACAACGTTTTCTTCAAAGGGAAGCATACTTCCGTCAAACATAACAGAGGAAAAGCCGCAATTTATACATTTTTCCGCAAGCTCCTTTCCGCTTCCGTGGTCAAGGTGCATCGCATAATCGACATCATCAAGACCTGATGTTAACGATTTCATCATACTCGGATAAACCGACACACCGCCGTAAGCAAGAGTGCGTGGGATAGTTTGGATTATCATCGGCTTTTCGGTTTCTCTCATAACCTCCGCTGCGGCAATAGCTGATTCCAAATTATCGATGTTGAAAGCAGGAATTGCATATCCTTCAGCCGATGCCTTTTTCATTAGCTTAAAGCTTGATACACAGGACATTTTTTAACCTCCGTTAATATTTGATTTCATATTGCTGAATTTAACATACAAATTTGCATCGGGTATCCTCAAAGAAACAGGATAACCGCTCTCGGAATCCTGAACGATAATAAATTTCCCCGCAGATGTCTGCCCGACATACTGCCAATTACCGTTTTCGAGTTTTTCGTAAGTTGTGGTGTTTAAAACATTTTTAAGGGCTTCGGCAAAGCTCGTTACAAACTCTGTCTGTTTCATCAGCGATGAATTTACGGCATATTCGACCTTGCCGAATTTGAAAACGCAATTGCCGTTTTCCACAGTCATCGTAAGTCCTGAAATCAGTTCGGGTTTTGTAACGGTTACAACACAGCCTGATGCAATTTTGTTGTCAACTGTACATTCGAGTTCAAAGTTATTGTATGTAACATTAATATTTCCGCTGAAATTCAAATCGGGTATGGGAGGTGTTTCTTTTTTTAAAGCAACACACCCGCAAAATTGCAGCAAAATCAATAACATTAAAAGAACTCTTCTCAATTATAACACCTCAGCAAAATTTTTCAAGTGCTGAAAGCGCAAAAGGCAAACAATTTGCCGTATCCATAGGAGTCATTGCGGTAAGGGAATATTTTTCGGCAGCTATATCACCTGCCAAACCGTGCAGAAATACCGCCAATAAAGATGCGTGTTCCGCACTCATACCCGATGCTAAGAAGGCACTTACAATTCCGGCAAGCAAATCTCCGCTTCCGCCCTTGGACATTCCCGCATTGCCTGTTGTGTTAACATATGCCGTTTTTTCATTAGGCACCGCAACAACGGTATTGGCACCTTTAAGTATTACCGTTATACCGTGTTCGTTAGCAAAATCTACTGCCGTCTGTATACGGTCAGATTGAATTTGTCTTATTGATTTTCCCGTCAGCCTGCTCATTTCTCCCGGATGCGGCGTTATTATTATCGGCGCTTTTGCGGCTTTCAATACATTTATATTACGGGAAACAATATTTATTCCGTCAGCATCTATAACTATCGGGCTTTCAGATGATTTAAGTATTTCAGCCGTTACTGCCGCCGTATCTTTGTTGACACCCATTCCGCAGCCGAACAAAACAGATGTTGATTTTTTTAAAGCAGCTTTAATTTTCTCCGCAGCCGCAGACGAAAATGTGCCTTCCGAATTATATTCAAGAGGTAAAAGCAACGGAGAAGTAAGCTTAGAAGCTATTGCAGGATAAGCACATTCGGGAAAAGCGGCAGTTACCAAGCCTGCACCGCCCCTCACTGCTCCCGTTGCTGCCAGCACAGCGGCCCCCGCCATGCATTTGCTTCCGCAGATTGAAAGGACGTGTCCGTAATCGCCTTTGTTGGAAATAGGATTACGCTTCGGCAAAAGGTTTTTCACCAAATCAAAGTCAATCGAATAACAGTAAGGCTCACCCGAAACACGCATTTCCTCCTCGGTGATTCCGATTGCAACAACCTTAACCTTTCCGCAATATTTACTTCCCGGAAGAAGTATATGACACGGTTTGGCGGTACAAACAGCGACGGTAAAATCGGCATTGACAGCGTGTCCCATTATTTCACCCGTATCCGCATTTATGCCGGCGGGAACGTCAATTGACACCTTCTTTGCCGAAGATGATTCGATATATCTGAAAAGCTCGGCATATATGTCGCTTACATTTCGTGTTAATCCCGTTCCGAAAACACATTCGACAATTATATCGCTTTTCAGCAAGGTATCAAGTGCCGATGACTTGTTGGTATCAAACATAATCATATTTACGGGCATTTGTTCAACCCTTGAAAACATTTCCTTAGCTTGTTCGGTAATAGGAGTTCCTCCCGCAAGAACAACCGATACACGGCAACCGATTTCACAAAGCTTTCGGGCTATTACATAACCGTCACCGCCGTTATTGCCTCTGCCGCAAACAACGGTGATTCTTTTGGGATTGTCCGAGGTTATACCGTATTCTTCACGAATTGCTCTTGCACAGGCAGAGCCGGCATTTTCCATCAGCCGTAAATAGCTTGTTCCGTTTGCGTTCGCAGAAGCTTCCGCCATTTTCATTTGCAGGGATGTCAAAATTTTCATTAAACCTTTACACCTCAAATTAAGTATTTTGTTACAATACTTTTTTCAAGTATTGACCTGTATATGATTTTTCAACCTGTGCAACATCTTCAGGTGTTCCCTCAGCGACTACAAATCCGCCGCCGGAACCGCCTTCGGGGCCTAAATCAATAACATAATCGGCACTTTTGATAACATCAAGGTTATGCTCGATTACAAGCACTGTGTTACCCATATCAACAAGCCTCTGAAGAACGTCAATAAGCTTATGAACGTCAGCCGTGTGCAAACCCGTTGTAGGCTCATCCAAAATATAAATAGTCTTGCCCGTCGATACCTTTGAAAGTTCGGTTGACAGCTTAACTCTCTGTGCTTCACCGCCTGAAAGAGTTGTTGCGGGCTGACCGATTTTTACATATCCCAAACCGACATCATAAAGAGTTTGCAGTTTTCTCTTAATTTTCGGGATAGCGGAAAAGAACTCAAGTCCTTCCTCAACAGTCATATTCAAGACATCACTTATGCTTTTGCCCTTATACTTGATTTCGAGTGTTTCTCTGTTATAGCGTTGACCTTTACACACTTCGCACGGAACAAAAATGTCGGCAAGGAAATGCATTTCGATTTTTACAATTCCGTCACCTTGACAAGCTTCACACCTTCCCCCTTTCACATTAAAGGAAAATCTGCTTGAGTTAAATCCATGCTTTTTTGAATCGGCTGTGGAAGCAAAAAGATCTCTGATATCATTGAAAACTCCCGTATACGTTGCAGGATTTGAACGAGGAGTTCGTCCAATCGGAGATTGGTCGATGTCAATTACCTTGTCAAGGAAATCGATTCCGTCAATTCTATCATGCTTGCCCGCAACCTTATGCGCACCGTTGAGTTCATTTGCAAGCTTTTTAAAAAGTATTTCGTTGATAAGCGATGATTTTCCCGAACCGGATACACCGGTTACACATACAAATTCTCCGAGAGGAATCTCGACATCGATGTTTTGAAGATTGTTCTGTTTTGCACCGATAATTTTCAAAGCACATCCGTT
>CAYYRN010000038.1:3098-19146 GCA_964474295.1 uncultured Eubacteriales bacterium | reverse complement strand
CGTCGAATGACAGGCGCAACGCCTTTTTTGTCATTTCAGTATAGATCATGCTTTTTTCCTCCCAATTTGCAAAACGCCTGTCTCGATACGCATTGTACCAAAACAGGCGTTCAATTATGGCAGGGGCAGAAGGACTTGAACCCTCGGCACGCGGTTTTGGAGACCGCTGCTCTACCAACTGAGCTATACCCCTATTAAGTTGGTGGGCCATCAGGGACTCGAACCCCAGACCGACCGGTTATGAGCCGGTTGCTCTAACCAACTGAGCTAATGGCCCGAGTCATTATCGACTACCACGATATTTTACTACAATCATCTTTAAATGTCAATATCTATTCTTCAATTTTTTAAAATTATTTTTCGGCTTCCGAAGCAAACACATCAGCAACCTCGCTGATTGTTATGAATGCGTGCGGGTCGATTTCGTGTACTAAATCTTTCAGCTTTGCGACCTGAAAACGGTTCACTATAAAATACACCATAGTTTTCGGCTGATTGGAATAGCCTCCCACAACCTCGATTTTTGTCATCCCCGTTTCAAAAACTTCGCCCAAAATCGCGCAGATATCGTCAGGTTCGGTTGTAACTATAAGCGCACATTTTGCTCTGTCAAAACCTTCGACAATGTAGTCCACGGTTTTAAGTGCAGCGGCATATGCCACAATCGAATAAAGCGGCAAAATCCAACTGTTTATAACAATTCCCGAAATCACATAAAGAACCACGTTATAAATCATAACAAACGTTCCCACGGTTATGCCGAGCCTTTTTGCAAACACAACAGCCATAACCTCAATACCGTCCATTGCACCGCCGAAGCGAATTGCCATACCGCTGCCGACACCCGAAATTACACCGCCGAACAAAGCACACAGCAACAAATCCGTGCCGGCAAGAGGAGATGCGAAATTAACATCAATCGGAAAAACATCGGTAATCAGCCAGGCTGTAAGCGAATAAATCCCGACCGTGTATATTGCGTAAACGGTAAAATGCACGCCCTGCTTTTTCAATCCGTAAAAGAACAAAGGAATGTTCAAAATGAGCAGAAACGCAGAAAGAGACAGCGGTGTTATTTGAGAAAGGAGCATTGATGTGCCTGAAATTCCGCTGTCGTACAGGTTAACGGGATTCAGAAAAATCGTTACCCCGACCGCATTTATAATTCCCGCCGCCGTAAGAAGAAGAAAATTTTTAAGCTTAAACTTCTTTACATTTTTGATTATTATTTCTTTCTTTGAACTGTTCATTGTGTCATCTCCCTTTAAATTGAAAATTATTATGCCCTTTACAAAAACAGACATAAGAGTTTTGATTCTCTTATGTCTGAAAAAGGGTCAAAATCTAAGTGTCCAGCACTGTAATCTTAAACGGTCGGAAAGATATTTATCCTCAAAGCTTTCGCTGTGACGCCAACTTTTTGCAAAGGAGCAGTCACGCACAAGAGGTAATATATCAAGTGAAACGAGCTGTTCACGGGGAACAAGTGTCACTTCTTTTTCTCCGCACAGCACCGCCAATGCACCGTTCAGCCAATCGGCAGGGCCAATTGCTTTGCCGTTTACCCAAATCCGAATGGGCAGGAAGCCCTCTTCGTGAATGGATTTTGCGGAACTGATTATGTCCTCCGCCGTCACTTTCAGCGGTTCTTTTATTCCGTAAGGTGTTTCCGAAAATCCCATTGTTTTACCGCAAACGTGCTTTTCTTTGCCGCAAAGCAAGCTGCGGCACGCAAGAAACATATCGGCAACAGAAAGAGATTTTTCACCCTCTGTGGGATTTAATCCGTTTTCCGAAATCCATTGTCTTATTTTCGGAATATCCTCTTTTGTTACACATCTTTCGGGACGTTCGGAAAGTTCTTTTGCCAATTCACCGAATGTCGTTATACGGAAGCGTTTGTCTTCTTTGACAATTTTCAGCATAAGCCTGAGGTTCGCAAAAAAGCGTTCGCTTTCTTCCTCGCTTCTGCGTTTTGCCGCCTGCCACTGACCGAAAGGATATATGTTTTGCTTATCGTAATTTACAACGTCCCAATGCTCTTTAAAAAGGCTCATATGCGGATGCGTATAAAATACAGCACGTTTTCTCGATGCGAAATTGTCAAGTGCTTTACGGATTTCGTTTTCTCCTCCGTGAAAGAACACGCTTTCCATATCTCTTGTGTAGTCAACGTTGTAAATATTGCAATAATAAGCTCCCCTGCCGTCGGCGGGATCACAAAAAGTATCGGCAAAAATCGGAATACCCATTTGCGCATACGCATACATTGCGGCATAACTTTTTTGATTTCCGGGAGGGACAGCCGCCGCAACATTTTTTACGCCGGTTGCCCTTTCTATTTTTTCAAGTGCTATGCTTTCCTGCCTTATAACTTCTTTTTCAGCCGCATAAAAATCATCAATATCGGTATATTCGTTGAGCATCGGATGATAAGTGTGTCCGAGCGTATGCAAATGTACTTCATGATGTGCAAGCGATTCGAGGACATCCTCCCTGCCCCACTCCACAAGTTGGTCGGCAAGGAATCCCACAAGGCAGAAGCACCCTTTTATTCCCTCCGAATGAAGAATATCAGCTTCTCGCTTTATGGCATCTGCCGCAGCATTTGAAGTAAAATCCTCCGTATCGAAAGAAAAAATCAAATCCGTCATCTTATCTTACCGAATTGTAAAGTTTGTAGAACGTACCGTAAATATCTGAAGCGGCATGCTCACCGATTGATGTAAGTCCCCAGCTGTCACCGAATGAATATTTGTCGCCGTCGGCTTTGTAAGACATACGAACATAAACGAAATCGTTATCGGGCATAATGTAACCCAAAGCATCGTTTACAAGGTCGAAGACAAGAATTTCATCATCTTTGTCAGCCATAATTTCATATGCACTCTTGAGTGAGAAATCTTTCATATTCTCGCCGCCGAGGATAAGCTCAGCATATGTTTCGCCGGGGCAAAGAACGATTTTGATATCTGTTCCGAGTTCCATATATCCGATTTCGGTTGAAGCAACGATGTTGCCGTCCTTATCCTCATACATCACATTGTTTGCAAGCGAAAGCTTACCGAAGGTTTTGTAAACACCGTTTTCAACGGGAGCAAGGTATTCGACAAGCTTAACGTTGAGGATAGGCTCGACCGTTTTGATTTCGGCTTCAAAGCCGCCTTCGTACCACGGTGTGTAATCCGCATTATTCTCGGCAAGTGCTTCTCTTTCGGCATCGATAATTCCCGAAGCTTTTATTTCTTCTTCGGATTTGCCGATTGAAAGAAGAATGTAGCCGATTTCTTCGCCGTAACGCTTTGTTGACTGTATTCTGTCAAGGCTGAGACCGTCACTTGACTTGCCCTGCGATTCGGTATAAGTGCCGACAGCACCCTGAATGTAGATGAAGTTATATCCTGCTTCGTTGACTACTTCTTCGGTATAGTAAACGAAATCGGAAGAAATAACCTTTGTACCGTAACCGATTGTTTCGGGATGGCAGCCGAAGTTTGCGATAACCGTACCTTTTGTTCCGTTATCGGGAGTAAACATAAGACGGTACATATAATCAATCATAATCTGCGGAGCCGTACGGTCACGCACATAATCGGAAATATCTGTTTTCGCAAAAGTAAGAGTACCTGTTGTCATTGTTTCAACAGCTTCTTTTGCACAAGCTGCGGTTTTATCCGTTATTGTTTTAAGAAGCTTTGTATCAACGGGGTCGCAAAGCTTTTCAACCTCGAAAAATGCGGCGGCAAGGTTTTGGAAAACATGAGAGTATGTATCCGTATAAATACCCTGCGTGTCGATACCGCTGTGAACGTGAGTTGCGGAAACGTTGATGCTTGTGATTTTAACGTTTGTTTTTGCAAGTGCCGAGGAAACGGCAGCTCTGATGTTTCTTACATCATCATTTGCAAGTCCGAGACAGTCAACAACCGCAAAAATCGTAACACCTCTGCCGGAGCCGTCATCGAGTGCGATAACTCTTACCTTGAGGTCATCGACACATTCGGAAAGCTTGAGGTTAATATCATATCCGCCCTTATAATACTTGCCCTCGGAGAAATCGTCGGGAAGAATCGAAGCGGAAGAATAACCGAGGCTCCATTTTGCACCCTCTGCCGCTTTATCGATGAACTTATCATTACCGGCATAAAAGTTTGCACTTGAATGAGTTGAAACATCTTTGATTTTGTATGTTGCGGGCATCAACGCCGAAATTCCGTCAAGAAGAAAATCGACAACGGCATTAAGCCCTGTTGTTACGGCACTTGCAAAGCCGGCTTTTGCCGACGAAGATGTGCCGGAATCGGCAGCGGAAACCGTGAGAGGAGAGAAAATCATCACTGCACACATAAGAACCGCTATGATTGACATTGTTCTTTTTTTCATTGCTTAATCACTACCTTATTAAAAATTTTGCAATAAAAGTATACCATTTTATATAAAAAAAGACAATAGGAACAAAACAGTTTTAAAAAAAATTTACAAAAAAATTTCCCCGCCGCCGTGCATCCGAAAAAGCGGAAACGGCAACGGGAATTTTTTCACTTTACAATAAAATCAATCATTATATTTTCGTCTGATTTTGAGAGTAGTTGTTTTTTCAAATTCGGTATCACGAATTTTTGTTTTTCCGATTTTTTTGAAAGAGGGCATTTTTTTGTTAAACTCCTTCAAATCGGCTTTCAGCAAGCTCTCGGCATCGGGATATTCATCCTTATTGAGATAAAACTCACCGACGATAACTCCGTCCTCGTCATAAACCAAAACTTCTTTTACGTAATCGAACCTTACAAGCTTATCCTCAAGTTCTTCGGGAGAAACATTTTTACCGCCCTTTGTTACGATTGTGTTTTTCTTTCTGCCGATATAGTAGAGGAAACCGTCTTCATCCATTCTGCCGTAATCGCCGGTTTTGAACCAATCGCCGTCAAAAACCGATGCGGTAGCTTCGGGGTCGTTATAATATCCGACCATAACGTTGTCACCCTTGACGTAAATTTCGCCTACTCCTCTTTCGTCCGGTTCGTTAATCTTAACTTCACAACACGGCAAAGGCAAACCGACACTTCCGAATTTGAAATTATCAAGTCTGTTGCAGGTAACGGCAGGCGAACATTCCGTTGTGCCGTAACCGTTGACGATTAAAATGCCTATATCGTAAAAGAACTGTTCGTGCTTCGGGTCAAGAGCCGCACCGCCGCAGACAATCATATTAAGGTTCTGTCCGAGGCTTTCGTAAATGGATTTGAAAAGCTTCTTTCTGACATCAATTCCGAATTTCATAAGGAATTTGCTTATTTTAATACCTTTAAGGAGCATTTCTTCTTTGCCTGTTTTTTTAGCGGTTTTCCAAATTCTGTCATAAATCGTTTCAACAACAAGAGGTACACCGGCAAAGTTATACGGCTCATAAGTTTTAAGGTCGCTTGCGATGTTTTTAACACTGCGGCAGATATATCCGTATTCCGAAAGAATATAGCCTGAAAAGAGAGCCGAAACCCAAGAATATGTGTGGTTAAGCGGCAAAAATCCGATTGCGTGTCTGCCGTGCATTACACGGCATGAGGCTACGGCATCGGAGGCAAGATTTTTGTGTGAAAGCATAACGCCCTTGCTCCTGCCCGTAGTTCCCGAAGTGTACACAATACAAGCCAAATCATCGGGTTCCACCACGGCATCGAGTGCCTGCTTGTTACCCGCTTTAAGGCTTTCGCCGCCGAGTTCATAATACTTTTCAAACTCGTCGAGGTTAAACTCTTTCATTTTGTGCATACCCTCAACGGCATAAATGCCATCGATGACATCGGCAAAATCATTCTCGGAAAAAACAGCATCGCATTTGCAATCGATAAGCTGTTTTGCAAGGTCGTCCGCACCCAGCTTGCTGTCAAGAGGAACGGAAATGTTTCCGCTTACCATAGTTGCATAATAAGCGACAATCCATTCATAGCTGTTTTCCGAAAGTATTGCGATTTTTTTACCGCCCGTCATACCGCTGTCATAAATGTACTGCGCAACACGGCTGACATCTTTCCAACCCTCATTGAAAGTTTTGGTATGCTCTGTTCTTCTCTTATCGTGAAAAATAAATTGTCTTTTGTCTTTTCCTTTTTCCACACCGTAGAGAATAATTTCCTTTACGGTTTTTAAATCGGGGACATTTGCCATAACGGTCTTTTTCATAATTTCTCTTCCTTCAAAATTACATTTTACACAGAGCAGATTATAAACCCAAAATCGAATCTTTTATTTCCCAAAACGAAATAAAGCACATAATTAAATATTCTTAATTTTTCTTCATAATTATTTTGCCGAAACAAAGCCTTTGTTTCAGCCGCAAAAAGACTTGGAAATCACCTGTATTTACTTTTCAGCCTTTCGTATTCTTCCTCGGTAATTTCGATTACTTTGCCGTGTTTAAAGCCGTAAGGAAACGAAAAGCAGTCATCTTTTCTTTCAAAATTCATATCCCCCGCTTTTTTCGACACGAACGGAACATATCCCATTTTTTCTTTTTCACATCCGAAAAAATCAAGCATCAGACACCATCTGCCGTCGGGCAGAACATATGTTGTGGGAGCTTCATATGAACCGGGGTTTAAAACATTTTCGTCCATATATTTTTCAAAAGCTTCATCGTGTTCAAAAGGCCCGAAAAGATTCTTTGACGTTGCGTGCATATTCATTGGGGGATTGCTTGAATTTTTGTAAAACAGGTGGTATGTATCCCCGACCTTTGTTATGTGCGAATCGAGAATTTCATTTTTCTTTGTAAAATAAAGCCGAGGCTTTGAGAAAGTTTCAAAATCCTTTGTCACGGAGCAATAAATCGACATATGACCGTAATTACTTTCACGAACGGTTGAACCCCAGTGAATCAGATATTCTTCTTTTTCTTCATCAAAAAACACTTCGGGCGCCCACATACAGCCGAAATCGTCCCTGCCGAAGTAAACCAGCTTTTCTTCGGAAAAATCCGTAAGGTTCTGCGTTTTCCACATTCTCAGGCACTTACTTCCCGAACTGTTGACCTTTTTCCAATCGACATTATAATTTTCATCCATTCTGTACGCTATGCAAAGGTCTGTTGTCAAAATAACAAAGCCGCCCGTATGCAGCCTGACAATTTCGATATCACGGCATCCTTTTTCGCCGCACTTTGCAGACAAAATCGGATTTCCGCCGTTGAGTGCTTCCCATTTGAACCCGTCACGGCTGACACCGAAATAAACCTGTTCACCGTCGGGAGTTATTTTTTCTTTGAAATGAGCAAAAAGATACGGCATTTTTACACCTCGCTTTACTGTTTTTATTTCAGTATATCAATCGGCAAAGAAAAAGTCAAACCTCTTGACTTAGAGCCATTCGTTAAATATACTGTAAAGCGGAGGGATGAAAATGAAGCCGACTGTAGGAATTATCAAAAGCTCAAGCTATGTTTATCACTTATGTGCAGACTTTGAATATATCGGAGCATTAAAAAAATGCGGTGCAAATGTACGCCTTGTTAAAAGCACGAAAGAGGCTTTGCAATGTGACGGCATACTTTTTACGGGCGGAGCGGACATAACACCCTCGCTTTACGGCGAAACGGCAGACAAAAAATGCGGAAAAACAAATTACAAGAGAGACAAAAAAGAATATGATATTTTTAATGCCTTTTATAAAACGGGAAAACCGATTTTCGGAATTTGCAGAGGTATGCAGTTTATCAATGTCTGCCTCGGCGGTACGGTATTTCAGGATATTACCGACATACAAAAAGAAACGCATAAAAATCCCGTAAAGCTTTTTAACAATTATCACAAGGTCAACATCGGCAAGGATTCTTTTCTTTATGAAATTTTCGAGAGTGAAACAATAAAAGTCAACAGCACACATCATCAGGCGGTCAAAGCTCTCGGAACAAATGTCAAAGCCGCCGCCGAAAGCTTTGACGGATTTACGGAAGCCATCGAAAGCACATCGCATCCGTTTTGCAAAGGTGTACAGTGGCATCCCGAACACATCATCAAAAACGCTCGGCAGAAAGCTTTGATTGAGCTGTTTGTCGAAAAATGCAAGCAAGCGGATGAAACAAGACAAAAATTCCATTGATTCGTTTTGCTTTTTTTCAAGCTCCTTTGAAGCAGTGTAAAAAGAAGACGTGTTTGTTAAAAAAATGTCAGTTTTTGCGTCTGCGTGCTTGACATAAATTTAACTTTTTTATATACTTATAGATGTAAAGAAAAATGAAAAGGAAGTGTTGGTTTAAATGGATACTAAATACGAAGCGCTGTTTACGCCTTGGAAAATCGGTAACGTCGAAATCAAAAACAGAATCGTTATGTGCCCTATGGGAGGTACATCTCTTTTCGGTTGGTTTGAACTCGGCGGATGCCATTTTGACAAAGAGGCGGCAAAGCTCTTCATCGAAAGAGCTAACAACAATGTCGGTCTTATCATCCCCGGCATTGCCCCCCTGCGTGACACATTCTGGGGAAAATGGCTTTGGCAGAATCCTAAAATGTTCAAAGAGCTTAAAGAGTTTATGGATGAAATTCACAAAACCGGTGCAAAGCTGTTTGTTCAGCTTACGGCAGGTATGGGACGTTCTTGGGCTATTACGGAGGCTATCGCTCCGCTGCACAAAAACAAATTCACCCGTGCTATCATAAAGCCCGTAATCGATACATCACATGAGCTTGCTTCACCCTCTCCGCAGCCCTCACGTTGGGCACACGACATCACCTGCCCCGAAATGACAAAGGAGCAGATTCACGAAATTATCGAAGCTTTCGCAAAAACCGCGAAGCTTTGCCGTGATGCAGGTGTAGACGGCGTTGAAGTACACGCAGTACACGAAGGATACCTTCTTGACCAGTTCGCAATCGAATTTTTCAACAAACGTACAGACGAATACGGCGGAAGCTTTGAAAACAGATACCGTTTTGCGGCAGAGGTTGTAAAAGCCATTAAGGATGCCTGCGGAAAGGATTACCCCGTTTCGCTCCGTTATTCGGTTGAATCGAAAATGAAAGGCTTCTGCGAGGGTGCTATGCCCGGCGAGGATTACAAGGAAGTCGGACGTAATATGGAAGAGAGCGAAAAAGCCGCAAAGTATCTTCAGGATGCAGGCTACGATATGCTCAACGCCGACAACGGAACATACGACTCTTGGTATTGGGCGCATCCGCCGATGTATATGCCTCAAAACTGCAACCTCGATGATGTTGCTCACATCAAAGAATTTGTCGATATCCCCGTTGTTTGCGCAGGACGTATGGAACCGGATGTCGGCGCTCAGGCAATTGCGGACGGCAAAATCGACGGCGTAGGTGTTGCACGTCAGTTCCTCACCGACCCCGAATGGATTACAAAAATTATCGAAGACAGACTTGAGGACATCAAGCCCTGTATCTGCTGCCACAGCGGTTGCTTCAACTTCTCCTCATCAAAAGGTCACGCAAACACACAAGACCTTAAAGACACTATGGGCCTTGCACGCTGCGCACTTAACCCTCTTACGATGCAGTCTAAAAAATACAAGCTCGAACCCGCCAAAAAAGCTAAGAAAATCGCAATCATCGGCGGCGGTATCGGCGGTATGGAAGCTGCAATCGTTTGCGCAAAAAGAGGACACACGGTTACTCTCTACGAAAAGAGCGACGTTCTCGGCGGTGTGTTTATTGCCGCTGCCGCACCCTCATTCAAAGAAAAAGACCGTGACCTTATTGCTTGGTACAACAGAGAAGTTCTTAAATACCCCTCAATCACAGTTAAAATGAACACCGAGGTTAAGGACATTTCTTCGCTCGATGCAGACGAAGTTATCGTTGCGACAGGTTCGGTTGCAAACAGAATCCCCGTTAAAGGAGCTAACGAATACGGTATTCAGGCTGTTGAATATCTTCTTAAAGAAAAAGAGGTCGGTGAAAACGTTGTTGTCATCGGCGGCGGACTTACGGGATGCGAAATTGCATACGACCTTTATCTTCAAGGCAAAAAGCCCGTTATTGTCGAAATGCAGGATGACCTTATCACAACACCCGGTGTTGCACTTGCAAACACAAGCTTCCTGCGTGATTTCTTCAAGACAAACAAAGTTCCCGTTTATCTTGAAACAAAAACAACCGAGGTTCGTGCAGACGGAGTTACCGTTGCAACAAAGGACGGCAAAACAATTGACGTTCCCGCTGACAGCGTAATTCTTTCGGTCGGCTACAAGCCCGCTCCCGTTGCGGAAAAGAGCAAGCACGTCCACATCGTCGGTGACGCTTCAAAGGTCGGAAACCTCCGCACCGTTATTTGGCAAGCTTGGGACGTTGCAATGAAGCTGTAATTTGAATTAAATATCAAAAAGGATTCTTTCGGAGTGAAAGCCACTTTGAAAGAATCCTTTTTTGCACTTCATTTTTTACACTTTTCTCACCGTTCGGTGATTGTTTCATCGATAATTTTTCCGCTATCCATAGTTATTATAACATCGCATATGCCGTCCAAATCTTCTTTATTGTGGCTGGCGATGATAACAATTGTTCCGTTATCTCTGAACTCCGATAAAATTTTATGAACATTTTTGACGCTTTCAAAATCGAGTGCGTTGGTAGGCTCATCAAGCAATAAGATTTTCGGATTTTCCATAATTGCCTGAGCAATGTTCAGCTTTTGCTTCATACCGAGGGAAAATTTTCTCACCGTTTTTTTATCATCGGGGTCAAGCCCTACCTTCAGCAAAGCTTCTCGTATATTTTCTTGCGTTGCCTTGTTTTTAATTTTTGCAAGCAGTTCTAAATTTTTGAGGGCGGTATATTCACCGGGCATACTCATAGTTTCTATTATCAAACCCATGGAATCGGGAAATTCCATATCCTTGCCGATGACTTTTTCATCAATTGTAACCCTGCCCTCTGTCGGAAGAATCAAGCCGGAAATTGCTCTGAGCAGCATAGTTTTGCCGCAGCCGTTTCTTCCGCTGAGACCATAAATATTCCCCGATTTAAACGTATAATTCACTTTGTCAAGAACAGTATTTTTCTTTAAAACTTTTGTGTAATTCTCTACATTAATAATCATATCGTCAACCTCTTTCTATGATATCTGATTTTTTAAGACCGAACAATGCAACAAGCAATGCGGCGACATCGGCTCCCGCAAGGAACACAAGAGACAGTTTTACATTGCATTGCATAAGCTTGATTCGTGTAAGGCTTGAATAATTCGCTATATTCAGCACATTTATTTTTTCGAGCAATTCAGCCGTAGCGTCCGAAAAGCTTTGGCAATAGTTATACATCACGTTCCCCGCAAAAACGAGAGCTATGTAAAAAACAATTATTGCAAAAAAGCCCGCATCCGAATTGAATTTTACTTCCATAAAGAATTGAACAAACATCAAAAACAGCCACGTTAAAAAATTGAAAATTAAGGCAAGTGCAAAATCTTTCAAGCTGATTTTTTTTGCCGTCAGAACAATTCCGTAATGAAGTGTCAAAAAGAATAAAATACAAAGCGCTCTTTTTTCCGTTTCTTTTATGATAAGATGCGTTCTTTTTTTATATCTGACAGCTTTGTGTTCGTTACAAAACAAACTTCTTTCATCAATTTTACAGACAGTGCAAATGCAAGTAAATTCGATGAATGAAAAAATGAAGCAGATAATATCGACGTCAAAAGGCACACCTAAATAATTATCGCTGAGTGTGACAATAATGATAACCGAAGCAAATGCGAGCAAGCTGAATATACCGAATTTAATTTTGCTATTCATTAAATATCACGTCTTTTCTCAAATAAACTATTCGCGCCAAATAGTTCACAGCCAAAAACAGGCACAGGCATTTCACAAGATTTAATATGTATTGAATATAATTAAATGTTTGGTTTTCAAACCAATCACTCAAAATGCTTGCGTAATAGACCGGAGAAATATAAATGTCTATCATCATCAGCGAATTCAGCAGCAGGAAAAATACAATCGAAATCAAATCTCCTGTTTTTCCGAAGCCGAAAATAACATCAATCAAAATTTTTGTGATGCCGACAACCGCAAAATATCCGCACAGCATTACCGCAAATAAAATACAGCACCAATAAAACCCGGTATCTCGCAGCAAAGCGTTTTCAAACCTGATTGTGCAAATTAAAGCTTCTGCCGCCACAAATTCCGCAGAGCAAAGAACTGCGTCTATCAAAGCGTCTTTTGCAAGATATTTTATATACTTATTTTTTCCGTTTCTTATTACGAACGAAGAATCCTTCATAAATTTTATTCTGTTAAGTCCAAGCAAATAAAAAACGGTAACTATAATGCCGGGGAAATAAAAGGTGAAGTTATAACCTATTCCGTCATTCATTATACACAGTAATGCTTCATAATCGCTTCTCGAATAGCTCCCCCACATATACACATAATCGAGAGCCAAAAAGAGGAAACAAAAGAACGCAAACCGAAAAATATTTTTCTTATAGTTCATCTTTTTTCACCACCGTGAAAATATAGGCAAGTATCACCGAAACGATTACAAACGGTATATAACAGAGCAGTGCCATTCCCATGCACGCTAAACCGAATTCCGTAAACGGCTGCACTGCCATAGACATATCATATTCAATCGAATACATACTCATCCAAATTGCGAAAGAAAGGCAGAGCGTAACTTTTATGTCTTTGAAAATCATCGCAATTGATTGCGCCATAACACCCATAAGCCCCAACACAACCATTGCAACGGCAAAATAAACAAACCATTCTAAGTACGGATGTGAAATCAAAAACATTCTGCCCACGCTGTCAATTTGGGAAAAGGTGCTGGAGTTATCCATACCATAATCTTCCAAGCCGCAAAATGAAGTTCCGCCTCTCAGACATATTGTTGACACAATCATATTGACAATCAGAGGTATTCCGAAATAAATTACCGAAATAACAAAGGAACAGGAAAGCTTTGACAAAAAGTGTTTTTTTCTGCCAGATTTTGATACATAAATATAATTCATACGGTTTTTGTTTTCTTGAATATGTCTCCAACAATAAAGCAACGTTATCGTCACCGGTGCAATCCAAAAAAACAAAGCATAGAAGCCGAAATAAGATTGCCCCGACAAGAGTGACAATAATAACGGATGAGCATTGACATATCCTCCGAATTTACCATATCCTATTCTTTGCAATATACCCATTATATTATCGGCAAACGCAATCAACATCAGATATATAAACAACAGCAATGATTTTTTGGATTTGAATGTTTTTAGCAGTTCTTCTTTTAACAATATAAACCCTCCTTATCAATTTACGGTTTATAAAAAATATTTTTAAAATTGTTATTACTTTTCTTTTCACCGAGATTTATTTTCAAATGTAAATCTCGGTGAAAAGAGATTATATGTTATTGATGAAAAAGGAAATAAAAATTATATTTTAGTTGAGTATTACACCGGTTTCTTCGTCCCAAAATCCGGCTACATTGTACACCTTGGAAGAATTATTGTTATCTTTGCACTGTAAATATACATAGCTAAAATCAGCCGCATCATTTGTAGCATAATAATGTTCACCGCTGCCTCTTTCTACCAAATACCACTTAGAAGCCAGTGTCTGATCTTTCAAACCCAAGCAGAAATATGAACCGCAACCTTTTGAGCTATCAGTTTCATCTGATGTTGTGAGATTAACCTTCCAAGCGTTATTATTATTGGATGTACTTCTAAACCTTTTGTTTGGATCTCGTGTTACAGCATTGTGTGCTTGAACCTTAAATGAAAAAGCAATATTTTCATTTACCGATGCCATAGCAACCAAAGAGCTTGCGGAAATTGTTGTTACCGTAAGCAATGCAATAACAATTGCAATAAATTTTTTGGTTAAGTTTTTCATAATCTTGTCCTCCTTAATTAAACGGATTTACCAAATCGATTTTCTCATGTGCTTTTCCTTTTTCATCAATTAACAACACCTCACGGGTATCATCTTTAAAATCAATATGTTCTAAATCTGTCAGTACATATTTGATGCTGTAGGTTTTGCCCTCAAATTGTATCTCAGCCGTTTTGCTTTTGTACATAACTCCTCCGATTTCCGCTCCTACGCAATCGTCGGGAACGACACTTGCAAAATGGTCATTGTCTTTCCCATATTCAATGCCCCAAAAGACTATATCATCAGTATACTTGCAATCATAAAGCTGATCTGCCGGATAATTACCATTTGAACTTGAGCGATTACCGAATTTGTCTGTACTCATAACATCTACATTTACTTTGCCGTTTGCGTAAGCGATAATTGTAAATTCACATTCGGCTTCTGTTTTTTCGTATAACAAATCAGCTATTTTGGTGTAATCCACAACATCTCCCCCATTGCTGCCCGAATTGTTTAAAAAGCTAAGCAAATCCGGATTCACCATTTTTATTACACAAAAAGCAATCACACCTACGCTCAACACAAGAACTGAAATTTTTAAGATTTTTTTCATTTACACTCAACTCGTTTCCTATTATTTTTTGAAAACATAATATAACAGTTTTTTACCAATCAATAGACGGTTTGTGCCGAAAACCTATCATTGATTTCTCATTATGCTCCACCTTGAGTGTAATTCAACCACGGTGTTGTTGTCAATCGTTTTGCAAAATCGCACAGAAGTCACGCAAAATCGCATAAAAACCAAATAAAATTGTAGTTTTTTGTTAAAATTGGTTCTTCCACGGAAAGTTCGGGGACGGTTTTTTAACATAATCAGAGAAAAGTAACGAATCCGTTTGAAGAAATAATCTTCGTTTTCGCCTTATTTACACTTAGAAAATATGTACAAAAGTATATGCACACAGAGTAATATTTTTCTTATAATTCATCTTTTTTCACCACCGTGAAAATATAGGCAAGTATCACCGAAACGATTACAAACGGTATATAACAGAGCAGTGCCATTCCCATGCACGCTAAACCGAATTCCGTAAACGGCTGCACTGCCATAGACATATCATATTCAATCGAATACATACTCATCCAAATTGCGAAAGAAAGGCAGAGCGTAACTTTTATGTCTTTGAAAATCATCGCAATTGATTGCGCCATAACACCCATAAGCCCCAACACAACCATTGCAACGGCAAAATAAACAAACCATTCTAAGTACGGATGTGAAATCAAAAACATTCTGCCCACGCTGTCAATTTGGGAAAAGGTGCTGGAGTTATCCATACCATAATCTTCCAAGCCGCAAAATGAAGTTCCGCCTCTCAGACATATTGTTGACACAATCATATTGACAATCAGAGGTATTCCGAAATAAATTACCGAAATAACAAAGGAACAGGAAAGCTTTGACAAAAAGTGTTTTTTTCTGCCAGATTTTGATACATAAATATAATTCATACGGTTTTTGTTTTCTTGAATATGTCTCCAACAATAAAGCAACGTTATCGTCACCGGTGCAATCCAAAAAAACAAAGCATAGAAGCCGAAATAAGATTGCCCCGACAAGAGTGACAATAATAACGGATGAGCATTGACATATCCTCCGAATTTACCATATCCTATTCTTTGCAATATACCCATTATATTATCGGCAAACGCAATCAACATCAGATATATAAACAACAGCAATGATTTTTTGGATTTGAATGTTTTTAGCAGTTCTTCTTTTAACAATATAAACCCTCCTTATCAATTTACGGTTTATAAAAAATATTTTTAAAATTGTTATTACTTTTCTTTTCACCGAGATTTATTTTCAAATGTAAATCTCGGTGAAAAGAGATTATCTGTTAATGATGAAAAAGGAAATAAAAATTATATCTTAATCGGGTTTTTTACCGGTTTCTTCGTCCCAAAATCCGGCTACATTGTACACCTTGGGAGAATTGTTATTGTCTTTGCATTGTAAATATACATATCTGGAATCCGCCAAATCATTGGTAGCAAAATAATGTTCACCGCTACCCCTTACTACCAAATACCACTCAGAAGCCTCTGTCTTATCTTCCAAACCCAAACAGAAATATGAACCGCAGCCTTTTGAGCTATCAGTTTCATCTGATGTTGTGAGATTAACCTTCCAAGCGTTAT
>CAYYRN010000038.1:0-2998 GCA_964474295.1 uncultured Eubacteriales bacterium | reverse complement strand
GATTCACCATTTTTATTACACAAAAAGCAATCACACCTACGCTCAACACAAGAACCAATATTTTTGCAAATTTTTTCACAGTCTTGTCCTCCTTAATTAAACGGATTTACCAAATCGATTTTCTCATGTGCTTTTCCTTTTTCATCAATTAACAACACCTCACGGGTATCATCTTTAAAATCAATATGTTCTAAATCTGTCAGTACATATTTGATGCTGTAGGTTTTGCCCTCAAATTGTATCTCAGCCGTTTTGCTTTTGTACATAACTCCTCCGATTTCCGCTCCTACGCAATCGTCGGGAACGACACTTGCAAAATGGTCATTGTCTTTCCCATATTCAATGCCCCAAAAGACTATATCATCAGTATACTTGCAATCATAAAGCTGATCTGCCGGATAATTACCATTTGAACTTGAGCGATTACCGAATTTGTCTGTACTCATAACATCTACATTTACTTTGCCGTTTGCGTAAGCGATAATTGTAAATTCACATTCGGCTTCTGTTTTTTCGTATAACAAATCAGCTATTTTGGTGTAATCCACAACATCTCCCCCATTGCTGCCCGAATTGTTTAAAAAGCTAAGCAAATCCGGATTCACCATTTTTATTACACAAAAAGCAATCACACCTACGCTCAACACAAGAACTGAAATTTTTAAGATTTTTTTCATTTACACTCAACTCGTTTCCTATTATTTTTTGAAAACATAATATAACAGTTTTTTACCAATCAATAGACGGTTTGTGCCGAAAACCTATCATTGATTTCTCATTATGCTCCACCTTGAGTGTAATTCAACCACGGTGTTGTTGTCAATCGTTTTGCAAAATCGCACAGAAGTCACGCAAAATCGCATAAAAACCAAATAAAATTGTAGTTTTTTGTTAAAATTGGTTCTTCCACGGAAAGTTCGGGGACGGTTTTTTAACATAATCAGAGAAAAGTAACGAATCCGTTTGAAGAAAAATTTTTCGTTATGATAACCGTATTTTACATAAGTTCTCTCTCCGAAAACTAAAAAAAATTCAAGCAGCCGCCTAAGACAACTGCTTGATAATATCTTTTAAAATTTTTACTTTTCTGTTTTAACCTACACCGAATATTGACAAAGAGCCTTTAATTTTCACGTTCAAATTGCGAATTTAAACATCACTTCAAATAATATTAACCCCGCCGAAGATACATTTGCCTGTTATGTAAACAGTAACTGCGCCGTTCGTGTTTTTTGTGTTTCTTTTGTCTCCCAATCCTCCGAAAACGGAATTTAACGAGGTTTTGACATTAACGTTTTCAGGCAAAGAAATGTCGATTCCGCCGAAAACACAGCGAACGTCTATCACGGCTTCGTCAGCTATCGCCGCATTACGCAAATCGCATTTCAAATCACCGAAAGTTGAGGTAAGCTTTGCCAAATCGAAAACTTCCCCTGAAAAATCAACATTCTGTACCGAAAATGCCGCCGAAAATTCTTTTGCGTTTTCCCCGCTTTGGTCAAGCCTTTTCTTTGCATCCCTTGCCGCTTTATTGAAAAAGTCCTTAAAAATCAATTTGATGCCTATCAGAACAATGATTATCGGGAAAATCAGCTTCCACACTACACTGCCGTCTATAACCTCCTGACTTGACAGGAGCAAAATTCCGCCCACAGCAAGTCCTATAATACTCGCTGTTTTATCACGGTCGGTAATGAGTCCGACAAATGACGGAACAATAATAAACAAAGTCCACCAACCGTCAAAAAAGATATCAAACGGCAAAATATCCAAAACTTTAAGTCCGATAACCACGCCCGCAGCGACAAGTATAATTCCCCAAAGAACGTTTCTTACCCTGTTCATATAATCATCCCCCTTAAATCCAATTATAATAAAGATGCGAATAATTGTCAATAAATTATCAAATTATTAAAATTCAATTTTTAAGCTTTCGATATGTCGGCTAAAAAAGAAAAAAGGATTCCTTCGGTTTTTACCGAAAGAATCCTGAATTTTCTTTTCGAGGCATGATAAGACGATACAATTAACCTGTTAATTATTCTTCCATTTGCTTGCCGAGAAACGATGCCGCAACCTGAATCAGCTTAATTTCGGTTTCGGTAACGGATTTGTCATCTTCTGAAGAAAGCAGCACAACTGCTCCGAGTACATCACCGCTGCCGATAATCGGGAATGCAACTGCGGCAGAACGTTCAATCCCCTCTGCGGGGACGAGCTTTTGATTTTTTTCTTTTACTATAAAATTAGAACGGTTTTCCATAATATCTTCAAGTTCGGGACTTACCCTGCGGTCGATTACTTCCTTTCTGGGTATTCCCGCACAGGAAATTACATGGTCTCTGTCGAAAATAAGCACCGGCAATTCGGTACTTCTGTTCAAAACCTCGGCATATTGCTTTGCCGTGTTTGAAACCTCACCTATCGGTGAATACTTCTTGAAAATCACTTCTCCGTCGCTCGCAGTGAAAATTTCCAGCGGGTCGCCCTCACGAATACGCATAGTTCTTCTTATTTCTTTTGGAATAACCACCCTGCCGAGGTCATCGATTCTTCTGACAATTCCTGTCGCTTTCATAATATATAATAATCTCCTTGTCTCACAAATTTGCACTGTTAGTATCTGTAAAACAAGGGTATTTATACTTATCTTGTTTTAAAGAATCGATATAAGATTGCAAAAGCTTTAGCACTCTTTCTTTTTGCTACCGTATGCGATTTTTAATATTATTTAACGAAATAATCAAAGCGGTTTGACGAAAATGTTGATTTTTAAAACTTCGAACCTAAAAATTCATTTTACAAAATGAAAACAGTTTAGTTTTGGATAAGGATTCGTTGATTTCAAAGACAAGGTGCAATTAATTAAGCAAAAAACTTGCAAAAAGGTGCAAATTACTTTAAAATAAACTTGTAAAATGGTGCAATTAATGATATACTATGTCTAACAAATACTCGGAGGTTCATACAATGGAACGAATTGCTTTGCAAAAACTCA
>CAYYRN010000037.1:0-19475 GCA_964474295.1 uncultured Eubacteriales bacterium | reverse complement strand
AACAATCCCTCAGTCAAAACCTGCGGTTTCGACAGCTCCCTTTACACAAGGGAGCCTTTTTTTGCTTTGCGATTTTCTCTAATATAATCGTTTTTTTGTTAGCCAAAATTTATACTTAAAACAAATTTTAAATGAGAAATAGCTTTGACTAACTTTACACAGGGAAGCCGTTTGTACGCAATAAAGTCAGCGACCGCAACAAGATCCTTCACTTCGCTCAGGATGACGAGAAAGCGGTCATTCTGAGCGTTTTTTTTGCACCGTCATTCTTTTTTAACCGTCATCTTGAGCGTAGCGAAAGATCTACTTACGGTCAAGCGAAAAAGTCACCCCCACCGTGTCATCTTCGAGCGTTAGCGAAAGATCTCGGCGGGGTTAATTCATTCGCTTTAGTCATCTGCCCTGTCAGATCCTTCGTTTCACTCAAGGATGACAGACAGGGCGAAGAATTTACCAAAGTATATCACCCGACCTCAACTAGATCCTTCACTTCGTTCAGGATGACGATAAGGCGGTCATTCTGAGCGTCAGCGAAGAATCTACTAAAGTAAACTGCTTGACCTCAACAAGCCTCTTCACTTCGTTCAGGATGACGGGCAAGGGTGTTTTTGCTTGACAGCAACGAGATTTTAAGATGACGTAAAAAATAGAAATGACGTAAAAATAAGGTTGACGGTTAATTTAAGATGACAAAAACACGGCACAGTCCAGCGGGTGAACTGTGCCGCACATTTTTGAGTTTGTAAATTTTAATAACCGTAATTTCCGTTGCTGTACTGGTTGAAGTAATCAAACGGGTTGATTGTTGTGGTGTCTTCTTCTTCCGAAGTTGCCGAGCCTTTGTCCTCAACAAGCTTTGCCGTAACTTCAAATTCTTTGATTGAATAGTCCGTATTTACTCTGCAAATTTTAAGCTTTAACTCATCACCGACAGATGCTTTATCAATCATATCAAGCAAAACATCCGCTGTGTCAAGCTCTTTGCCGTTTACGGCTGTAATCATATCTCCGACCTGCAAGTCGCTGTTTTTGAGGTCGCTGTCGGAAGAAATGCTTCTGATTATAAGCGAGCCTGCGGGCAGACCTTTAATTTGAACCACCATTGCGTAGGTGCTGTATGATGAAGCAAGGCTGTAAGTTATGCCGAGCTTCGGTCTGTCGGGAACGTATCCCTTTGCGATAAGGTCGTTTGCAACGTCGAGTGCCGTGGAAATCGGAATTGAGAAGCTCATTCCCTCATATTCCGTGCTTGCGATTTTCGAGGAATTTATGCCGATAACCTGACCGTATTCATTCAAAAGCGCACCGCCGGAATTGCCGGGGTTGATTGCGGCATTGTGCTGGATACATTCCATAGTGTAGCCGATTTCGTTGTTAATGGAACGGCTGATTGCCGAAACGATACCGTTTGTGACCGAACCGAAAAATTCCGAACCGCCGGGGTTGCCCACGGCATAAACACTGGAGCCGACTTTAAGCTTTGAAAAATCGCCGAATTCGGCACAGGTGAGCTTCGTTGTTGCAACTTTGAGAACACCGACATCGGTTTGCTGGTCATAGCCGACAATATCCGCATCGTAAGTTGTGCCGTCTTCAAGAAGAATTTTTACGCTGATTCCGCTGTCGCTGATAACGTGAGCGCAGGTTAAAATATATGTCGATTTTCCGTCATCGGAAACCTTTGCCACTATGCCCGTTCCTTCGCCCGCTTTGTTGTCGGAGGATTGCGAATAATAGCTGCTGTTTGAGGAATAAACAAGAACTCCGACGTTCGAGGCTCTGCCTTTTTTAGCAATATCCGTAACGGAAAGCACGTCACCTGTGCTTTTTACTTCATCGGGTGTTGATTGGGTTGTAATTTTTGTGCCGTCTCCGCCGGATGACGAGCCGCTGTCCGTGTCGGATGTGCTGTTGTTGCCGACAACTGTTCCTATTCCGAACGCAATTGAAAGAACAAGTATAAAGGCAACAATTGAAAGAACAACCTTAATTCCTTTCTTTTTCTTGCTCTTGCCCGGTTTGTTGTCGGGCGTTCCCGTATAATAGCTTCCGCCGTAGCCCGGTTGAGAATAGTTATTTTGGGAATAGCCGTTGTTGTTTTGTGAGTAGTTGTTTTGCGAATAATTGTTTTGAGAATATCCGTTCTGCGAATAATTGCTCTGTGAGTACGGTGAGGAATAACTGCCGCCGCTGTAGGAATTTTGATTGCTTTGCGGTGCATCCTCAACGGTCACTTCCGGCTCTGATTTCTTTTCTTCGCTGTTAATATCAAACTCGGTCGTTTCACCGTTTTCGTTATTAAAATTTTCTTTATTGTTTTCGTCCATGAAAACCATCCTTTCGATTTTGTGCTTTTATAATAACAATTCTGTTTTACAAAGTTTTTTTAATAGTATAAATAATTTATAAATAAAAACAGAAATTATTAAATATTGGGCAGGGTAAACTTAAATTCTGTGTATTTGTTAAGCTCGCTTGAAGCGGAAATCGTACCGCCGTGCATTTCGACAATCGATTTTACAATGTAAAGTCCGAGCCCCGTGCTTTTGGTGTCAAGCCCACGTGATTTGTCAACCTTATAAAATCTCTCGAAAATTCTTTCGATTTCATCGGGGGGTACACCCGCACCGCTGTTTCTTATTGTAACCGTTGTCATATTTTCGTTTTGCTGTGCGTGGACATCGATGCAGCCGCCTCTTTCCGTGAATTTGACGGCATTGTCAACAAGGTTGTAAATAACCTGGTTTATAAGTCCCTCATCAATGTTTACCCTTATGCTTTCTATTGTATCAAGACCTGTGATTTCTATTTCTTTTTGATTTATAAGTTGTTCAAAAGAGAGCATGGTGTTGAAAATCAAAGCCGATATGTCAACCTCTTTGAGGTTGAGCGAAAGTTCTCCGGCTTCTATTTTTGAAAGGTTAAGCATTGAACTTACAAGACGGGCAAGCCTTTTGACTTCGTTTGAAACTATTTTTAAATATTTTTCTTCTTGGTCGGGCGGAATAGTACCGTCGAGTATTCCGTCAATGAACCCTCCGATGGTTGTCATAGGCGTTTTAAGTTCATGTGAAACGTTTGCAACAAAGCTTCTTCTTGAATATTCAAGTGCCGAAAGCGATTGTGCCATCGAGTTTAGCGCTTCACTCAGCTCCGTAAGCTCGTTTTTACCTTTCACATCAATTCGTTTGCTGAAATCGCCCGTTGCATATTCCTTTGTTATTTCCGACATTTTACGCAGAGGCTTTGTTATGGAATAGGTAACGGCGTAAACTGCCGCAAACGCAACAACAAACGCAAAAAGCGTTGAAAGCAAAAACATTTTTAAAATGGAAACGACAAACGGGAACATATTGTCAAGTCCCGGTTGGGCACCGATTATGACAGCTATTACTTCTCCGTTTACCGTGATAGGTTCGCCTACCATAAGCGTAAACTCATCATACAAATCGGGTATTTCGTCTGCCGATTTGTAATTGCCCTTTTTCGCTTTTTCTATAATGCTTTGAGGAACTTTTATTCCCGAATGTGTGTTGCAGTAGAGGCTTGCATCATCTATTTTTATGCTGCTGATTATGTCCTTACATAAAATTACGTTGCCGTCAAGGTCGCAGATGTAAATGTCGGCATCAATAGAGCTTGAAACAAGCGAAAGCGAATAAGCAAGCATAACGGTGGGATTGTTGATATAACTGCTTTGATCGTCAAGCTTGAAATAATCGGATGCCGTTGCGGAAAGGGTTTTGACGTTTTCCGTAAGCAGCGAAACGTTTGTGTCTTTCCAATACTGTGCAACAAATAAAAGAAGCGATATCCCCAAAGAAAAAAGAACTATAAGCACCGAGGCGAAAATACTCATAAAGTATTTTCTGAAAGTGCCTGACCTTTTAAAAGGAAATTTTTTAAGTTTCAATTTTCGCAGCTCCTTTGTTTTTGTTAAAGCGAAAATTATTTTGTTTCAAATTTGTAGCCTACGCCCCAAACGGTTTTAAGCTCCCATTTGTCTGAAACGCCCTCAAGCTTTTCTCTGAGACGTTTTACGTGAACGTCAACCGTTCTCGAATCGCCGTAATAGTCGAATCCCCAAACCTCGTCAAGAAGCTGGTCTCTTGTGAAAACTCTGTTGGGATTTGAAGCAAGGTGGAAAATAAGCTCCATTTCTTTCGGCGGGGTATCTATTTGTTTTTCGTTTACTTTTAATTCGTAGTTTGTCAAGTTGATTGAAAGCTTGTCGAAGTTTACTTCTTTTACCGATTCCGTAACGTTTGAAGATGTTCTTCTCAATACGGCTTTTATTCGTGCCACAACCTCTTTTGCGTCGAACGGCTTCACAATGTAGTCATCCGCTCCGAGTTCAAGGCCGAGAACCTTGTCGAAAGTTTCACCCTTTGCGGTGAGCATAATAATGGGTTTGTTGGAAGTTTTCCTGATTTCTCTGCAAACCTGCCAGCCGTCAAGACCGGGGAGCATAATGTCAAGCAGGGTTATGTTGGGCTGCTCCGTCTGAAAAGCCGTTACGGCACTCTGACCGTCGTTTACTATGACGGTGGAATAGCCTTCCTTTTCAAGATAAAGTCTGAGCAGTTCACAGATGTTAAGGTCATCATCAACTATAAGAATTTTTTCCGTAGCCATAAAAACACTCCTTTTTTTATACAAATATATTATAACTTATTTTTACAAAATAGTATGTATTTTTTTTAAACAATAAATAAAAGCTTTTTTGTTTTTGTTCACAATTATGAACAAAAAAATGTCAAATTTATCTGTCCCATTTTTTGCAAAGCTCAAGAATCTGATTCGTGAATTTTGCAAGGTCTTTGTTGGTGCCGCCTTTGTTGCGGGAAATAACATCCATAAGCTGTTTTCCTGCCATAACAAGCCGTTCATAGATGTTTGACGGTTTCTTTGCTTTCTTTTCGATTATTACCGTGTTGCCTTTTTCAAGACAGATGTTGTTTGTCAGGTCGTAAACGGCACCGTTGTAGGGTGCGGTGGCATCAAGTCCCAAATCGTTTTTTATTGCCTGAACGAAATTTTCACAGCACAAATTTTCACCGTGATTTACAAAAACCTTTTCGGGCTTTTCTTTTATGTTGTCAAGCCAATCCAAAAGCATTTTTCTGTCCGCATGACCGCTTATGCCGTTAATGTTTTCTATTCTTGCGTTAACATATATATCTTCACCGAAAAGTTTAATATGCCTTGCACCGTCTGTCAACATTCTGCCGAGAGTGCCGTAAGCCTGATATCCGACAAACAAAACGGTACATTCCTTTCGCCAAAGGTTATGCTTTAAGTGATGACGGATTCTTCCCGCCTCACACATTCCGCTGGCTGAAAGTATAACTTTCGGTTTCGTGTCGAAATTTATTTGTTTGGATTCATCACTTGATACGGCAAGCTTGAGTCCGCTGAATTTCAACGGGTCGATGTTTTTCTCTAAGAGGTCTATCGTTTCGCTGTCATAATAGTCTGAAAGCTCATCGTTTTGACTGTAAATTTCCGTGGCTTCAACGGCAAGCGGACTGTCAACCCAAACGGGAAAATCCCCGTGTCCGTGAATGAGCTTCTTTTCTTTTATCTCTCTTAAAAGGTAAAGCATTTCCTGTGTTCTGCCAACGGCAAAGCAGGGGATAACGACATTTCCGCCGTTGTCGAAGGTGTCTTGAATTATACGGGTTAATTGATAAGTATAATCTGGTCTTTTGCCGTGAAGACGGTCGCCGTATGTTGATTCGATAATGACAAAATCCGCTTTTTCGGGCTTTTGCGGGTTACGGATAAGCGGACGTGAAACGTTGCCGATATCTCCCGAAAACAGAATTACTTTTTCTTCACCGTTTTCATTTACCGTAATTTCTACAGATGCCGAGCCGAGCAGATGCCCCGCATCTATAAAGCGTATGCTGATGCCGTCCGCAATGCTGTACGACTTGTTGTAAACGCATCCTTTGAATAAAGGCAGGGTTTTTTGCACGTCTTCTGTTGTGTAAAGAGGCTTGTATTCATCATCTCCCGAACGCACCGCTTTTCTGTTCTTCCATAAAGCTTCCGATTCCTGAATATGAGCCGAGTCCATAAGCATTATGGAGGAAAGCTTTTTAGTGGCTCCTGTTGTATAAATAGGCCCTTTGTATCCCGAAGAAACAAGAAGCGGTATTTTTCCCGAATGGTCTATATGTGCGTGAGTTAAAAGCACAAAGTCGATTTGTGCGGGAGAAACGGGAATTTCGCAGTTTTCGTATGTGTCGATACCCTGTTCCATACCGCAATCGATAATTATGTTGTATCCGCAAGCGTTCAAAAGAGTGCAGGAACCCGTAACTTCGTGTGCCGCACCGAGAAAAGTTAATTTCATAACCATCACCTCACTTTAAAGTATATACGCAATTTTGTTAAAAATCAAGATTTTGCAGACGGAGTTAAAAATTTAAAAATCAAATAATCCGAAAAACAAAGGATTCTTTTGGCGTAAAAAACCAAAGGAATCTTTTTTTGACTGTGATACATCAAAAATAAAAAACTTCAAAAAACGAAGAAAATAAAAGAAAAAAAGAGATAATCGAAGATAAATACGAATATTACTTTTTCGAAACAGACTTTTGACCTTTTTTGACCTTTGAAAAAACTTAAATTTTGTCTATAATATAAATTGCAAGGTCAAAGAAAGTCAAAGTCAAAAAGACATAAGAACAGGAAGTGAGCATATGAATTTAAGTAACGCTATTGCGAAGATGATTCTTGAAATGCTTGAGCGTGACGGATATACGGAAATTCAGCGTAACGAAATGGCAGAAACACTCGGCTGTGTGCCGAGCCAGATAAATTACGTTATTTCTTCACGGTTTACGCCCGAACACGGCTATATTGTCGAAAGCAGAAGGGGCGGCGGCGGATATATAAGAATAACGAGAGCCAATTACGATAAAGGAACGGCACTTATGCACGTTGTTAACGAAATAGGAACAAAGCTCGACGATAAAACGTGCAGAGCGCATTTGTACAATTTGAACTATCAGAAAATGCTTGATGAAAACACGGCAAAGCTTATGCTTGCCGCAACATCGGAAAACTCGCTGAGGGCGGCATCACAACAGCAGCGTGATGAAATAAGGGCATCGATTTTCAAACAAATGCTTTTAAGCCTGATGTAATCAATATTAAGGAGGAACGGAATATGTTATGTCAAAATTGCGGTAAAAACGAGGCAACAACTCATATCAAGAGCGTAGTAAACGGCGAATATACACAGCTTCACTTGTGTTCGGACTGTGCGGGAAAATTGGGATACGGCGATGTCTTTTCGGGCTTCGGATTCGATTTCGGAGATTTCTTCGGAAACTTTTTTACAAAACCGAAAGCAACTCTTTCTCAAAGCAAGACCGAACGCTGTGAAAAATGCGGTATGTCTTTTGAGGAAATCGTGAAAAGCGGAAAAATCGGATGTGCAAATTGCTATGAAAAATTTTATGAATTGCTTTTGCCGTCAATTCAGCGTATTCACGGAAAAACTCAGCACAACGGAAAAACGGCAAAGAGTGCGGACGAAAGCTCTGTAAAGAAAGAAAAAACAAATGAGGAAATAATTGCAGAGCTTCAAGAAGAATTGAAAAAAGCCGTTGAGGAACAGAACTTTGAAAAAGCAGCGGAATTGAGAGACGAAATAAAGGAAAGGTCGGGTGAACAGTAATGGGAAAATGGTATAAGGATTTCGGCCCGGAGGGTGACGTTGTACTCAGTACGAGAATAAGGTTTGCAAGAAATATTAAAGATTATCCGTTCCCTTTCAGACTTGATGCGGATAAGAAAAAAGAACTTAATTATAAGATTAAAGATGTTGTTTTATCCAATAATGATGATATGAGCTTTATCGATATGGCTGATGTGCCGGCATATCAAACGGTGTCGCTTGCTGAAAGACACCTTATCAGCCCCGAATTTGCAGGGCCTTCGCAGGGCAGAGCACTTATTCTCTCCGATAACGAGGATATCAGTGTTATGCTTGAAGAAGAAGACCATTTGAGGATTCAGGCTATGGAGGCAGGACTTCAGCTTGAAAAAGCTTATGAAAAGGCGGAAAAAATCGAAAGAACCGTCGGTGAAAAGTTAAACTATGCCTTTGATGAAAGAATAGGCTTTCTTACACAGTGTCCGACAAACCTCGGAACGGGAATGAGAGCTTCCGTTATGCTCCATTTGCCGGCTCTTACAAAACAGGGGCTTATTTCACGTCTGTCATCAACCGTTTCAAAGCTCGGACTTGTTATAAGGGGCGCTTACGGTGAGGGCAGCCGTCCGGGAGGGGATATCTACCAGATAAGCAACCAAATCACCCTCGGCATAAGCGAAAAAGAAGCTATGTATAATCTCGATTCGATTGTAAAACAGATAATTTCACAGGAGCGTTCGGCAAGAAAAGAACTGCTCAAAAACGAGGATTATCTCGATTCGGTATACAGGGCATACGGAATTTTAAAATATGCTAAAAAACTCAGCTCAAACGAATTTATGTCGCTTATTTCACTTGTTCGTTTTGCTGCGGCTGAAAAAGAAATCGATATCGATGTGGAAAAAATCAATGCTATGATTCCCGATATGCAGCCCGCTACGATAAATGTAAGGAAATCGTTGCAGCTTGATGCTCAAGAAAGAGATAAAGTAAGGGCTGAAGAAGTCGGAAAAATTTTGAAGGAACAGTAATTTTATTTTTATCCGAAAATGAAACGGAGGTAATATTATGTATAAGTTTTCCGGATTTACCGAAAGGGCGAATGCCGCTTTGAACAATGCTATGGCCTCGGCTGAAAATTTGGGTCACGCTTATGTCGGAAGCGAACATCTGCTCTTAGGCCTTTTGTCGGTTGACGGTGTTGCGTCAAGTGTTCTTACATCAAAGGGCGTTACCGAAAATAAGGTTGAGGACATTCTTAAAATGAGCGTGGGTGTCGGAACACCCACATCTCTTACACCTGCCGATTTCACACCGAGGTCAAAGCACATTGTGGAATATGCGGCTGCAATTGCCTCCTCGTCAGGCCAGTCACTTGTCGGAACGGAACACATATTGCTTGCGATAGTAAAAGAAAACGAAGGCCTTGCGGTCGGCATTATGGCTGAAATCGGCGTCACAACAAGCGAAATAGCAGCGGAAATCAGCAAAGCTTTTGACAGCGGTACGGCTGTCGATAACGGCAAAAAAGGTGAGGCAAAATCCAATTCAAACGTCCCCACACTCGAAAAATTCGGCAGGAATTTAACGGAACTTGCCTTGCAGAACAAAATCGACCCCGTAATCGGCAGACAAAAAGAGATTGAAAGAGTAATACAAATTTTGTCAAGAAGAACCAAAAACAACCCGTGTCTTATAGGTGAACCCGGTGTCGGCAAAACGGCAATAGCAGAGGGCTTGGCTCTTAAAATCGCAAACGGTGAAGTACCGGAGCTGCTTAAAGATAAAAAGATTTACGCACTTGATTTGACGGGTATGGTTGCGGGAACAAAATACAGAGGCGATTTTGAGGAACGCATAAAGGCGGCGATGGATGAAGTAATCAAAGCAAATGATGTGATACTTTTTATTGACGAAATCCATACTATTATAGGTGCGGGTTCTGCGGAAGGTGCGGTAGATGCCGCAAACATCTTAAAGCCGTCGCTGGCAAGGGGCGAAATTCAGCTTATAGGTGCTACCACGATTGACGAATACAGAAAGCACATAGAGAAGGATGCCGCATTGGAAAGACGTTTTCAACCCGTCACGGTGGGCGAGCCGAGTGAAGAAGAAGCAATTGAGATACTCAAGGGCTTAAAGGATAAATACGAGGCTCATCACAAAATTAAAATACCGGAAGAAGCAATTGTCGCAGCAGTTAAGCTTTCGTCAAGATATATAGGCGACAGATTCCTCCCCGACAAAGCAATCGACCTTATCGACGAAGCTGCATCAAAGGTACGTCTTCGTGCTTACACAACTCCCTCCGAGCTGAAAGATATGGAAGACAAAATAAAATCGGTCAAGGGCGAAAAGGAAAATGCCGTAACAAATCAGGACTTTGAAAGAGCCGCCGTTTTGCGTGATGAAGAAAAACGGCTCACGGCATCTCTTGAAGAACAAAAGGAAGAATGGCGTAAAAAAACGTCGGGAGTAAGCGGTGAGGTAACACCCGAAGAAATTGCGGGAATTGTTGCCGACTGGACGGGCATACCGGTAACTCAATTGACGGAGGAAGAAAGCGAAAAGCTTCTGCGAATGGAAGAAGTTCTTCACAAGAGAATAGTCGGTCAGGATGAAGCCGTAACCGCCGTTTCAAAGGCAATAAGACGAGGCAGGGCAGGACTTAAAGACCCGAAGAGACCGATAGGCTCGTTTATGTTTTTAGGACCTACGGGTGTAGGTAAAACCGAGCTTTGCAAAACTCTTGCGGAATCCATGTTCGGTTCCGAAAGTGCAATGCTGAGGTTTGATATGTCCGAATATATGGAAAAGCACACGGTTTCACGTCTTGTCGGCTCGCCGCCCGGATATGTCGGTTATGAGGAGGGCGGTCAGCTTACGGAGGCTATCAGAAGAAAACCCTACTCTGTTGTTCTGTTTGACGAAATCGAAAAAGCACATCCCGATGTTTTCAATATTCTTTTGCAGATTCTCGAAGACGGCATCCTTACCGATTCGCAGGGAAGAAAGGTAGATTTTAAAAACTGTATCATAATTATGACATCAAATGTCGGCGCAAAGCTTATAACGGATAAAAAATCGGCTTTCGGTTTTTCTGCGGAAAGTCAGCAAAGCTTATCGCACGAAAAAATCAAAGACTCTGTTATGGGTGAGCTGAAGCAGTGCTTTAAACCCGAATTTCTCAACAGGATAGATGATATAATCGTTTTCAGGCAGTTGACGGAAAAGGATATTCAGGAAATAGCCAAGCGTATGCTCGCCTCACTCAAAAAGCGGGTTTCTCAGTTTGAAATAGATGTTGATTTTTCAGATGAGGCTGTTGAAAAAATCGCCTCGGCAGGCTTTGACCCGATATACGGTGCAAGACCTTTAAGACGTGCGATACAGTCGAAAATAGAAGATACTTTGTCGGAGCTTATGCTTGACGGAAGCGTAAAAGCACAAAAAAGCTATCTTTGCAGGTTTGAGGACGATAAATTTATCTTTGAAGAAAAAGTTAATTAACAAAAGGTTTACATTTCAAATATTGACAATATTTCCCCACAGTTGTATAGTATATGTATAGTTTAGCACTCTCACTTAAAGAGTGCTAAACAGGTACATAGGTGGTGAGAGGATGGAAATGACAGAACGCAAAAAAATGATTCTTGCGGCCGTTATAGAAAGGTATATAAAGTCCGGTGAGCCTGTCGGCTCAAAGCCCTTGCTTGAAAGCCTTGACATTTCCGTTTCCTCGGCAACTGTGAGGAACGAAATGGCAGAGCTTTCGGAGATGGGGTATCTTGAGCAGCCGCACACATCATCAGGCAGAATACCTACTCAAAAGGGTTACAGATATTATGTTGATGAGCTGATGTGCGAAAGAACTCTCGAACCTGAACGGCGCAGAAGAATCGATATGATGCTCGGTACTCATTTCGGTGATTCCGAAAAGCTGCTCAAAGAGGCGGCGGCAATTTTAGCCGACATAACAAACTGTGCCGTTGTCACAACAACTCCGACGAGTGCAGGTGCTTTTATAAGAAAAGCGGAGCTTGTCCCCGTAAGCTCAAGAACCGCTATTGTGGTGTTGCTTACGTCTTCCGGCGTTTTGAAGAATAAGGTTTGCCGTACCGATGCGGATATTACGGAAAACATTGTTCAACTGTTTTACAAAACGGCGGCGGAGAATTTTATAGGCAAACCCCTTGCGGACGTATCGGACGTGATGCTTCAAAGCCTTGTGGTTTCTCTCGGTGAATACGCTCTTGCGATGAGTCCGATAGTTGTCGCTTTTTCCGATTTGGCAAAAGACGCTATGAAAGCGGATATTTTTCTCGGCGGTCAGCAAAATTTGTTTAATAACAGTGAAATCAGTTCGGATGTTTTGGGTATTATGGAGTTTATTTCAAAAAGAGATACTCTGCTTAGTGTATTATCCCGTACAAATGGCGGACTGAATGTTTATATCGGCAAAGAAAACCCGTACACACCCCTTGCAAATTCGAGTATGATTGTGTCGCCTTATAAGGTTTCCGATTCTTTCGGAGGTACCCTCGGCATCATTGGCCCGACACGAATGGATTATGCAAGTCTTGTGCCGAGTGTAAAATATTTAACAAAGCTTGTCGGTGAAATTATCAGTGCAGAAAGGGATGAATAAATTGGCAGAAGAAAAAAAGGAAGAAATTAAAGAAGAAAAGAAAGATTCCAAAAAAGAAAGCAAAGCGAAAAAAAACGAAAAAATCGAAAAGCTTGAAAAAGAGCTTGAAGAAAAAAACAATCAAATGCTGCGACTTGCCGCTGAATATGACAATTTCAGAAAAAGGTCGCAACGTGAAAAAGATGCGATTTACGGTGAAACAAAAGCAAAGCTTATAGGCGAACTGCTTGCCGTTGCAGACAATTTTGAAAGGGCTCTCGCAAACGAAAATGGCACAGCGGAAGACCTTCACAAAGGCTTTGAAATGATTTCAAAGCAATTCGATGAAATTCTTGCGAAAAACGGAACCGAAAAGTTCGGTGAAGTCGGTGAAGAATTTGACCCGAACATACACAGCGGCGTTATGCACGTTGATGATGAAACACTTGGTGAAAACGTAATAGCGGAAGTTTTCAGCAAGGGATATAAAATGGGTGACAGGATAATCCGTCACGCAGTAGTTAAAGTTGCAAACTAATTAGGAGGCTATATATTATGTCAAAAGTTATCGGTATCGACCTTGGTACAACAAATTCATGCGTAGCAGTCATTGAGGGCGGCGAACCCGTAGTCATTGCCAATGCGGAAGGTGCAAGAACAACTCCCTCTGTTGTCGGCTTCGGCAAAAACGGCGAAAGAATGGTAGGTCAGGTTGCAAAAAGACAGGCTATCACAAACCCCGACAGAACAATCAGCTCAATCAAACGTCAGATGGGTACTGATTATAAAGTAGCCATTGATGAGAAAAAATACACTCCCCAGGAAATTTCGGCAATTATTCTTCAAAAGCTTAAAACAGATGCCGAAAGTTATATCGGTGAAAAGGTAACGGAAGCTGTTATTACCGTTCCCGCTTATTTCACAGATTCACAGCGTCAGGCAACAAAGGATGCAGGTAAAATCGCAGGACTCGAAGTTAAGAGAATTATCAACGAGCCTACGGCAGCAGCTTTGGCTTACGGTATTGATAAGGAAAATGACCAGAAGGTTATGGTTTATGACCTCGGCGGCGGTACATTCGACGTTTCCATCATCGAAATGGGAGACGGTGTGCAGGAGGTTTTGGCAACAGCAGGTAACAACCGTCTCGGCGGTGACGACTTTGACCAGAAGATTATCGACTGGCTTGCAGACGAATTTAAAAAGGAACAGGGCGTAGACCTCCGTGGTGACAAGATGGCTATGCAGAGACTTAAAGAGGCTGCCGAAAAAGCAAAAATCGAGCTTTCCGGTGTTACGACATCTCAAATCAGCTTGCCTTTCATCACTGCGGATGCCACAGGCCCCAAGCATCTTGAAATGACTCTTACAAGAGCAAAGTTCAACGAAATGACGGCATCTCTTGTTGAAGCTACAATGGGACCTGTTCGTCAGGCAATTGCGGATTCCGGCTTGAACACAAGCGAAATCGACAAGGTTCTTATGGTCGGCGGTTCTTCGAGAATCCCCGCTGTTCAGGAAGCTGTTCAGAAATATCTCGGCAAAGAGCCGTTCAAGGGCATTAACCCCGATGAATGTGTGGCTATGGGTGCTGCACTTCAGGCAGGTGTTCTCGGCGGCGAAGTTAAAGGACTTCTTCTTCTTGACGTTACTCCTCTTTCACTCGGTATTGAAACTATGGGTAACATTAACACGAAGATTATCGAAAGAAACACAACAATCCCCGTAAAGAAAAGCCAAATTTTCTCTACTGCGGTTGACAATCAGCCCTCTGTTGAAGTTCACGTGCTTCAGGGTGAGCGTGAATTTGCAAAGGATAACAAAACTCTCGGTGTATTCCACCTTGACGGCATTATGCCCGCAAGAAGAGGCGTTCCGCAGATTGAAGTAACATTCGATATCGATGCCAACGGCATTGTTCACGTTTCGGCAAAAGACCTCGGAACACAGAAAGAGCAGTCAATTTCAATTACTTCTTCAACAAATATGTCAAAAGAGGATATCGAAAAGGCTGTTCACGAAGCAGAGCAGTTCGCGGAAGAAGATAAGAAACGCCGTGAAGAAGTTGATATCAGAAACGGTGCCGATCAGATGGTTTACCAGTGTGAGAAGCTTATCAGCGAAGAAGGCGACAAGTTTGCCGAAGAAGATAAAGCTGCACTTACGGAAAAAATCGAGGCTCTCAAAGAATCGCTCAAGGGTGCGGATACCAATCTTATCAAATCAAAGCAGGAAGAGCTTCAGGCTAAATTCTACGAAATTTCCGAAAAGCTTTATAAAAACGCAAATCCTCAGGGTGCTGAGGGCTTTGATCCCAATGCCGCTGCCGGCGGAGCTAACCCCAATGGCGGTGAGGACTATACGGAAGCAAACTACACTGATGTCGAATAATTATTAAATAGTGAGCAATCATTAAAAATTTATTCATAACTTAGTGTTACAATGAAGTCAGACCAATAAGTGACGGGCCAAAAATGCGAACTTTTTTGGTTCGCCGCTTGTTGTGTTTTGAAGCGTATTAAAAAGGAGCCGGTTTTTTTGGCGGATAAAAGAGATTATTATGAGGTGCTCGGTGTTCAAAAGGGCGCTTCAGATGATGAAATAAAAAAAGCATACAGAAAGATGGCGAAAAAATACCATCCCGATTTGAACCCCGGTGATAAGCAGGCTGAGGAAAGCTTCAAGGAAGTAAACGAAGCTTACGAAGTGCTTTCCGACAGCACAAAAAAGGCACGCTACGACCAGTTCGGTCATGCGGGAGTTGACCCCAACTACGGTGCGGGTGCAGGTGCCGGCGGTTTCGGCGGCGGAATGGATTTTGATTTAGGCGACATTTTCGGCAGCTTTTTCGGCGGTGGTTTCGGCGGCGGAGGAAGATCCAATCCCAATGCACCGAGACGAGGCGAAGATTTGCAGTCAAGGGTTACGGTTTCTTTTGAAGAGGCCGCCAAAGGATGCAAGCGAACGGTTGAAATTAACCGAGTTGAAACGTGTTCGGAATGTTCCGGTTCCGGCGCACAAAAGGGTACAAGTCCCACAACCTGTCCGGAGTGCGGAGGCAGAGGTCAGGTTAACGTTCAGCAAAGAACACCGTTTGGTGTTATGTCAACAACAAGGCAGTGTTCACGCTGTTCGGGCAAAGGAAAAATTATTTCCTCACCTTGTCACAAGTGTCACGGAAACGGAAGAGTATCAAAACGAGTTACTATCGAAGTTAACGTTCCCGCAGGTATTGATGACAGACAGGTTATCAATATAAGGGGCGAGGGCAACAGGGGAACAAACGGCGGCCCGTCAGGCGACTTGAAGGTAGCTGTTTTTGTCCGTCCGCATCCTTTCTTCGAGCGTGAGGGGTATAATGTGTGGTGCAATATCACGGTTTCTTTCGCTCAGGCGGTTCTCGGAGACAGCTTGCTCGTTCAAACTCTTGACGGCAAGGTGAAGTATGATTTGCCGGCAGGCACGCAGCCCGGCAAGGTGTTTGTGCTTAAAGGCAGAGGTATCCCTATTTTGAACGGTAGGGGTAAGGGCGACCAGATGATAAGAATTAACATCGACGTTCCCAAGGATCTTACTGCTCATCAAAAGGAGCTTATAAGACAGTTCCAAGAAGAATTCGGCAGCAGTGGTAAACAAGCAGAGGTTTACGGCGAAAATGCCCATGAAGAAAAGAAGGGCTTTTTCGGAAAAAGGAAAAAGTAAATATTTGTTTTTTACAAAGGTCAGGTGATAATATGATTCTACCGTATTTTATTTTTGCAGTTTGCGGATTTATTTCAGGTAGCATTATGTACAGCTACATAGTAGCTAAACATTTTTACAATGTTGATATCACTGTTGACGGTCCTGACGGTAATCCGGGAATGACAAATGTTATGCTGTGCGTCGGTAAAAAACAGGGGTTGCTGTGCCTTCTCCTCGATGTGCAAAAGGGTGCGGTACCTGTGCTTGTGGCATCAACTATTCTTGACCCGTCAAATCCGTGGTTTGCACTTGTTTTGGTGTCACCCGTTCTCGGTCATGCTTTTTCGCCGATGCTCAAAGGTAAAGGCGGCAAGGCGATCGCAGTTACTTTCGGTGTGTTTGCCGGAACGTTAGCTGTGGGTTCAAATATGCTTTGGTCAATGGCGGTGGTTTTGATTTTCTTTTCGGCTGTCGTGATTATCAATCCTCATTCGTTAAGAATGATTGTTGCAATGCTTATGCAAATCGGCTGGTGCATTGCGGCAAGAGAACCCGTCGGCTTGCTTATGGGCGGTATTGCGGTAAGCTTAGTTGTCATTGTTAAACATTTGATGAATTACGATAAAGAAAAGTTTACGGTAAAACTGCCGTTCAGGAAAAACAATTAAAAAGCTGTTGAAATGAAACAAATCACCGTCTGTAGGAGAATAACCCCGACAGACGGTGATTTTTGATATGTCCTTTGTCAACAGTTGTGGTTGGTTAAAACAGAAAAGTAAAAATTCAAAAAATTAATATTTGTTTTAACTATGTCGATGAAATCAGATTAAATGATATTGTGTATTCGCAACAAAATCTTATATCGATTCTTTAAAACAAGATAAGTATAAATACCCTTGTTTTACAGATACTAACAGTGCAAATTTGTGAGACAAGGAGATTATTATATATTATGAAAGCGACAGGAATTGTCAGAAGAATCGATGACCTCGGCAGGGTGGTTATTCCAAAAGAAATAAGAAGAACTATGCGTATTCGTGAAGGCGACACGCTACATACATCATTGACACCGTGTGAAAAGTTCTGTTATGCAATGCTTCGGTTCGGCGAAAGAGTCGGGATAGTGATATAAAATAAAAAACAGATTGTGCCGTGTCGCTCGGTGCAATCTGTTTTTGTCATTGAAAAGTAGTGCTAATAAAAGTAGTGCTAATAATTGACTAAGTTTTCAATAGACTGAAATTAAAAATCATCTCAAGCACCATCTTTTTTGAAATGTCATAAAATTTACTGCAAATTTATATTGAAATGTCATATTATTTGAGGTATAATATATTTGAAAAGTTTTAACGGAGGAGTTTTTATGTTATACCGTAAAATAGAGTCACTCATTGAAGAACACTTGAAATCCGATTCTGAAAAAATTCTTTTAATTGACGGTGCCCGTCAGATCGGCAAGACATATATCATCAGATATGTGGGGAAAAAACTTTTTGAAAACTATATAGAAATCAATATGATTGAGGATTCTTTAGGTGAGCGACTTTTTGCAAATACCAGAACCGTAGAAGATTTTTATCTGCAAATCAGTATGCTTGCCGGCGATAAAATGAAAAATAAAGAAAATACACTTATTTTTATCGATGAAATTCAAGCGTATCCTCATTTATTGACTTTGCTGAAATTTTTGTCACAGGATAATAAATTCACTTATATTGCAAGCGGTTCGCTTTTGGGCGTTACATTATCGCAAACCACATCAATTCCTATGGGAAGCATACGAAAGGTTAGAATGTTCCCGCTTGATTTTGAAGAATTTCTTTATGCAAACGGAATGAATGAACTTGCAATCAATTCTATGAGTAAAAAGTTTGAAAGACTTGAAGCGTTGGACGAAGCAATGCACAATAAAATGATGGATTTATTTCGCAAATTCTTACTTGTGGGTGGTTTGCCGGATGTCGTAAATACCTATCTTGAAACAAAAAATATTCAAGCGGTTCGCAATATACAAACTGAAATTCACGATTATTATGCTGCGGATGCCTCGAAATATGATGAGGAAAACAAACTGAAAATTCGCAGAATTTATGATCTTATTCCGTCTAATATGGAAAACAAGAAAAAGCGGATTGTTGTGCAAAACATTGAGAATAAAAGGGGTAAGACCTTCAATAATTATGCCGATGAATTCGATTATCTTATAAGTGCGGGTATTGCTCTGAATGTTCAGGCAATTTCAAACCCTACCTTTCCTTTGATAGAATCTACGGGAAAGAATCTGCTTAAACTTTATCTGAATGATGTCGGTGTTCTTACGAGCATTCTTTACGGAAACAATATCAGAGCGGTGCTGGACGATGAGCAAAGCATCAATTTGGGATCTGTTTATGAAACGGTTGTTGCAAGCGAACTTATTGCCCATGGTCACAAACTGTTTTATTACGATAATCGCAGCAAGGGAGAGGTTGATTATTTAATCGACGATTATGACAGTCTTTCCGCCGTGCCGATTGAGGTTAAATCCGGCAAGGACTACACCGTACACAGCGCATTGAATACGTTTGTTCAAAATGAAGATTATCATATAAAAAAGGCGTTTGTTGTATCAAATGAAAGAAGCGTTACACAAAACAGAAAAATAACTTATATACCGATTTATTATATTATGTTTTTTAATGCGGATTTGGGAAATAAAAATTTGCAGATTTAAAATGAATAAAATTGAAGTAGAAATAATACTATACTCAAAAGATTCCGGTTTTATATGAAGAAATATTTTTAATCTCGGCTAAAATGTGATGTTCTCATATTTTAGCCGAGATTTTTATTGACTTACGGCACATAATAATATATAATGTAATCGAGAAATCATACTCTTATGAGGTGTATTATGAGCTATATTAAACGACATATGGAACAGCGCATAACCGAACTATCAAAAAACTGGTCGGCAATTTTGCTTACCGGTCCGCGTCAGTCCGGCAAAACCACTATGCTTAAAAACCTTGCCGAAAAGGAAAATATCGGTCGCGAATACATTTCTCTTGACGATTTAACCGTTAGAGAAATGGCAAAAAACGATCCTAAAATGTTTCTGCAGCTTCACAAACCGCCGATTATTATCGACGAGGTTCAGTATGCTCCGGAGTTGTTCACTTATATTAAAATTTATGTGGATACTTATCATAACCCCGGCGATTTTTGGCTGACCGGTTCTCAGGTGTTCAGTTTAATGAAAGGTGTTCGGGAGTCGTTGGCAGGTCGTGTTGCGCTCCTGCATATGTCACCCTTATCGCAAAGGGAAATTATCGGTGCAGAACTCCGTCCCTTTACCACCGATTTTGATGCACTTGCAGAGGATAGCAAAAACATCGGGGTGCTTACCACTCCCCAAATGTATGAACGCATCTGGAACGGTTGTATGCCGGGCATGTTAAGCGGAGAGTATGCTGACAGAAATATGTATTACTCTTCCTATCTTTCTACCTA
>CAYYRN010000036.1:0-20258 GCA_964474295.1 uncultured Eubacteriales bacterium | reverse complement strand
TCTCCTTTTGTTTTTAAATATATATTATCCCCTTTCAGGGAAATACACGATTTTAGCCTACAATATGATATCATTCCAAAGCGGTTTTGTCAACCGAAATTCTTCTGTTGATTTCATCGGCATAAAAGCTGTCGGCAAACTTTTTTTACAGCATATAATCTGTCCGACAACCGATACCGAAAATCACAAAACGTTTTTACCGGTCATTTGAAAATTTCACTGTAACCCTTTGAGCCGAGCTTTTCATAAGCCTTATCCGACAGGAATTTAAACACCGCAAGCAAAATTTTATCGGATGTGCTTTGCACATTTTTCGGTGAATAAACACCCACATCAACAAGAGCATTGTAAAGTCTGTCTATTCTTTCACTGCTTTTTTTCGTATCGACAACGGTTTCCTTGAGCATTGCTTCGCAATCGGAAAGTGCTTCTTCAAGCTCTTTTCTCTGCTCGGCGGTAATGTCGTTACCCTCAAGAACCTCATAAGCTTTCGGTATGTAATTGTTTCTTAAATCCTTTGTGGTTCTCGAACCGTTGAATTGCGGATAATTTTCGGGGTCGGAATGAACATCGACGATTGTATCGTCTGCAAGAAGAACACCTGCAAAATTTATTACGGAATCGCTTCTGCTTGTGTGTTCGTGATTAAGTCCCTCGACAAACCAAACGTTTTCGGGAATGAACGAGGTTGAAGCGTCAACGCAGCCGTCGGGCGAAATGTGGTTGTGTTCGGGATTTGTGCAAACGGGATTTTCGGCTTTGTAATCCACGGGAAGCGTTTTGCCGAGGTCGGCAAACGTTGCCTGAAGACTTGTTGATGAGGACTGGATTATTGTATCGGAATTTACGGTAAGTGATGTTTTTCCGATTGTATAAAGCTGAAGACCGTAAGAACATATCGCATGGACAATTCCGCCCTGCTTCATAAAGTCGTTTATGTTTGAACGGAGATTTGCTTGTGCTTTATGATAAAAATTAAGCTTTGTTTTTAAAGTATCGTATTCGGATGATGTCTTATCGGCAAAATAAAGCTTGTAAGCTTCATCATAATAAGATGAGGGGATAAGCGCCCACATAATTGTACAATTGCCGATAAGCGTATCTTTCGCACCGTCGAGAATCGAATTGAGAACCGATTTGAGAACATCGCCGGGAAGAATCCTCAGACAAAGATTTATAAGATACGATGTCCAATCGTTTTCACCCATAAGTGCGGGAAGAAGCTTCTTGTAAAGCCATTCATCATCACTCAAAAGAGTGTTGTCGGTCATCAAGTCGCCTACAATGTCGGAACCGTTGAGTGCCGCAATGACAAAAACTATCTTATGAACGCTTGAATAATTTTCCTTGTAAAGTGTGTATCTGCCCGAATACATTTCAAGCCAAGCGGTAGCGATTGTGCCGCCCATACTGATAGGTGCAAGGTTAACGTCATCGGCACCTGTTTGTTCTTTTACCATTTCAATGTAATCGTTAAGCTCTTTTGCTATTTCCGTTACATCACCCGAAGAATTGTACGAGAAAAAGTAAAGGTTGTTTTCACCGATTTTTTTTGCAACATCCTGGAAAGGAACGGCACCGTATACGATGTTCTTATGCTCCTCGTCCATATCCGCAACAGAGCAATACTGTCTGTCAACGTATGTCGGGTAGGTCGGTGAGCCGTCCGTCTTGCACGAATTATACTTCAATGCCTTGCACGCCGCTTTGTATCCCGCTTCCGAAGCATAATCCTTTTGCGTGATGAGCGTAAGAATTACGGGAAGTAAAATTCCCTTGATAAGTTCGGGAATGTCAACGGTAATCGGCCAGCCTGTGATTTGGTCGCCGTCACTGTTGAGAAGAGGATTTCCGTCTTCGTCCGTAATGAAAGTATCGATTTGCGAAATACCGTGAATTATAACGGTAGGTACGATTTTTCCGCTTGTAAGGTTTCTTTGCGCATCCTCAAATGTTGACACAACACTCACATCGGTATCGCTCTGTGTTGCGAAAACCTGCACGGTTATGCCGACACTGATTGCCAAAACAAGAACTGCGGCAATTACCCTTTTGAAAACTCTGTTCATAAACAAGCCTCCCTGCTTTTGATGAAAAAATTGTAACATAATTCATAAAAATTGTCTATACTTTAGGATAATTATTAACAAATTATTATCTATATTTCACTTGACTTCGACAGCGAAAAGCAATATAATGAATTTGAATTTCAAATTCAAATTCACGGAGGCTAATAATGAAACGAATTTTACCGCTTTTAATTGCCGTTATTATGCTTTTTTCGGGATGCACGGCAAAAACAGATACAAACGAAAGTGACACAGACCTCACGGTTGTCACAACCATTTTTCCGCAATACGATTTTTTAAGGCAAATTACAGCCGGTACCGACATTAATCTTAAAATGCTCATTTCTCCGGGAAAGGAAATTCACGGCTTTGAAGCTACCCTTTCCGACATAGCCGCAGTGGGAGAAAGCGATTTGTTCGTTTATGTCGGCGGTGAAGACGATGCTTGGGTAGAAGACATTCCCGAAAGCAAAACAAGAAAGCTTGCACTCTCAACGCTGACCGAAATGACAGACGGTGATGAGCACCTTTGGACTTCTCCGAAAAAGGCAATCGAAATTGTTCGGGGACTTTGCGATGTTCTTTGCGAAATTAACCCGAAAGACGCCGAAGAATACAAAAGCAACACGGAAAATTATATAAAGGAGCTGACAAAGCTTGACGGTGCTTTTAGAAGTGCCATAAAAAACAGCAAACGCAAAACCGTTGTTTTTGCGGAAAGATTTCCTTTCGGCTATCTCGCAGATGAATACGGTCTTGAATGTTATGCGGCATTTGAGGGATGCTCAACCGAAACCGAGGCAGGAATAAAAACAATTAATTTTCTTGTCGAAAAGGTAAAGAGCGAAAAAATCCCCGTTATATTCACAATTGAGTTTTCGGACGACACGGTTGCGAAAAAAATAAGTGAAGCAACAGGTGCGGAAATTTACCGTATGCACTCTTGTCACAACGTAACGGAAGAAGAATTTAAAAACGGCGAAACATACCTTTCCTTAATGACCGAAAATTCCGATTATTTAAAAATTGCTTTAGGAGAATAAAATGTCACTTATTACTTGCAAAAATCTTGAGCTTGCTTATGACGGCAAGACGGTGCTTTCCGATTTATCGTTTGAAATTGAAAACGGCAGTTATCTCTGCGTTGTGGGCGAAAACGGAAGCGGAAAAAGCACCTTGATGAAAGCCCTGCTCGGACTTATCAAGCCGATTTCGGGTGAAATTGTTTTTTCGGAAAATTTAAAGCAAAACGAAATAGGCTATCTTCCGCAGCAAACAGACATACAAAAGGATTTTCCCGCATCGGTTTGGGAGGTTGTGCTTTCCGGAACACTCGGAAAAAGGGGTGCTATGCCCTTTTATTCCTCAAAGGAAAAGAAAACTGCCGAAAGCAATATGCGTTCGCTCGGCATTTGGGATTTGAAAAAAGTTTCTTATCAAGATTTGTCGGGAGGTCAGCAGCAAAGAGTTCTTCTTGCAAGAGCTATGTGCGCTGCGGCTTCTTTACTCGTTCTTGACGAACCGATTTCCGGTCTTGACCCGATTGCGGCAGAAGAAATGTACAAAATTATAAGTGATTTGAACAAAAAAGGAATTACGGTGATTATGATTTCGCACGATATCCCCTCGGCGGTAAAATATGCAAGCCACATTCTGCACCTGCACAACAAGCCTTTATTTTTCGGAACAACACAGGAATACGTTTTCAGTGACATATCCGAAAAATTTTTGGGAGGAAATTCAAAATGATGACATTGACGCAACTGTTTTCAAGTGAATTTATGATAAATCTTGTGCTTCGTGCTTTGATTGTGGGATTTCTTGTGTCACTTTGCTCATCCCTTTTGGGTGTAAGCCTTGTTTTAAAAAGGTTTTCAATGATAGGCGACGGACTTTCACACGTCGGCTTCGGTGCCGTTGCGTTGGCGGCAGCACTTAATTTGACCGAAATTAAGCTTGCCGTGTCCATTCCGATAGTAATTGTTACGGCGTTTTTGCTTTTGAAGCTCGGAAACAGCGGAAAAGTCAAGGGCGATTCGGCAATTGCGATAGCTTCAACGGGTGCAGTTGCCGTAGGCAGTCTGCTTTACAATATTTCGGGACAAAGAAGCTCGGACATCTGCAACAGTCTTTTCGGTTCCGCCTCGCTTTTCACAATAGGCGATGCGGATTTGATTTTGAGCGTTGCGCTTTCGGTAGGAATACTTATACTCTTTATTTTTTTCTACACAAAAATTTTTGCCGTTACGTTTGACGAAAGCTTTGCAAAAGCCACCGGCATTAAAACGAACGTTTACAATATGCTCATTGCCGTGCTTACAGCAGTTACCGTTGTTTTGGGAATGAATATGATGGGTTCGCTTATGATTTCCGCTTTAATCGTTTTCCCCGCTATGACTGCTATGCGTGTTTGCAAAACGTTTAAAGGCGTTCTTATCTGTTCCGTCTGCGTTTCGCTGGTTTGTTTTATAATCGGCTTTTTCACAGCCTGCCTTCTCGGCTGGCAAACGGGTGCTACCGTTGTGTGCATTAACATTTTTGCTTTTATTCTGTTTTCTTTTATCGGCAAAATTAAAACAAAATCTATTGCAAAGTGAAATCAAGTGTGATAGAATGTTTTTACAATTATTAAACATTCAGGAGGAAAAATTATGGCATACTTACAAAAAATCGTAGCAATTCTTATTTCTTTCTTCACAACACTTGCAACAATAACCGGATATTTCGGCTTGGAAACAAAGCCGGAAGAATACGAAAATTACAAAAATGTAATTATTATGATCGGTGACGGTATGGGATACAACCATATAGAAGCCACGAAAGAAGCTTACGGAATTGACAAGCTTGCAATGGAAAACGTTCCCGTTGTTGCCGAATCCAGAACAAATTCTCTTTTCGGCTTTACAACGGATTCCGCAGCGGGCGGCACGGCTCTTTCTTCGGGAATCAAAACTATCAACGGTATGGTAAGCGTTTATGCTTTTGACCCGTTCGGTATTTTCGCTACTCCGATGAATCTTTGCGAGGTTGCCGTTTCACTCGGCAAGGCGGCAGGTGTTGTAACAACCGACCAAACCTCAGGTGCAACTCCGGCAGATTTCAGTTCCCACACATATTCAAGAAAGAACAGCGAAGAAATTACAAAACAGCAGTTATCCTCCGACATCGACTTGATTTGGGGCGGTGCCAGCGGATATGCGGACGAAAAAACAGTAGGTGAAAGCGGACGTACATACATAGATTCGGCTTCTGAGCTTGAAGAATTTGACGGCTTGACAAAATCTTTTGCACAGTTTAATTTCGATGACCTTAAATATGTCACAAACAATTACGATACTCCCTCAATCGAAGATATGACTGAAAAAGCAATCGACATTCTTTCCAAAGACGAAGACGGATTTTTCCTTATGGTTGAAGGAGCTTGCATTGACAAGCACTCACATTCAAACGATATAGAAAATATGACCTTGAGTGCTTATGAGTTTGACAAAGCCGTTGCCGCAGCTCTTGATTTTGCGGAGAAAGACGGCGAAACACTTGTTGTTATAACAGCCGACCACGAAACCGGCGGACTTACATATGACGCACAGTCGGATTCTTATGTATGGACAAGTACAAAGCACACAAACGTTAACGTTCCCGTTTTCGTAAACAAAACAGATTCGGGACTTGTTAACGGTGCCGCATACAAAAACCGACACATTTCGGCTCAGCTCGGTCTTATTCTCGGAATGGAAGAAAACACATATCCCGCTGCAAACTGATGTTTTTCATAGCGGAATCGGCTTGCACGGTTCCGCTGTTTTTGTTTTTAAAACGATAATTTTTTAAGCTAAATGAGGTGTAATAATGGATTACAAGATGAAAATTGCCGGCATAGATTGGTCTTTGCCGCTGTGCGAAGTTACCGAGGATTTATACATAGGTGCTTTTATTCTTTTCGGAAACGCACATCTTACGGAAGCGTGTGCCAGAGATTTGCTGAAAAAAGCTCCCGAATACGATTATGTTATAACGGCAGAAGCCAAGGGTATTCCCCTTGCACACGAAATGGCAAGACAGAACAACGATGACACATATTTTGTTGCAAGAAAATATCCCAAGCTTTATATGAGCGGTATTTTCGATGTTGAAGTAAAATCGATAACTACCGACAAGGTTCAGCACCTTTATCTTGACACGGCGGAAGCCGAAAAGATGAAAGGCAAAAAAATACTGATTGTCGATGATGTTATTTCAACGGGCGAATCACTCGGTGCAATTGAGCAGCTTGTAAGCCGTGCCGGAGGTCAAATTGTCGGAAAAATGGCAGTTCTTGCCGAAGGCTCCGCAGCCGACAGAGATGACATTATTTACCTTGAAAAGCTTCCCCTGTTCAACCCCGACGGAACAATCAAATAAAACAGTTTCTTAAATAATTAATTAAAACGACCTTCAAAAATCAGATTGTAGATCTGAAGCTTGAAGGTCGCTTTTTGCTTTATCTTTATTATTTTTTGATTTTTTTCCAATATTCCGCAGCCGCCTGCTCGTTCTTGTTTTCACCGGGTAAATAATATTTTTTATCTTTCAGCACATCGGGAAGATATTGCTGCTCAACCCAATGATTCGGGTAAGAATGGGGATAAACATAAAACTGACCCTTGTGTTCGTTATCTTCACCGTCAAAATGCTTGTTTTGAAGATTTCTGGGAATCGGGCCTGAATTACCGTCACGCAAATCCGCAGCAGCGGCATCGTAAGCTGAATATGCTGAGTTTGATTTCGGACTGTTGCAAACAAGCACAACCGCATCGGCAAGCGGTATTCTCGCTTCTGGCAAGCCTACCATAAGTGCGGAATCCACCGCAGCCTTAACTATGGGAATTATCATCGGATAAGCAAGCCCGACATCCTCACAGGCACAAACAACAAGTCTGCGACAAGCCGACGGCAAATCACCCGCTTCAAGAAGCCTTGCAAGATAATGAAGTGCCGCATCCGCATCCGAACCTCTCATCGATTTTTGAAATGCCGACAAAATATCGTAATGCTCATCGCCCTCACGGTCATATTTCATTGCACTTTTTTGAGTAAGCGCCTTTACACAGTCAAGAGTAATTCTTCTTTTGCCGTCCGTCATTCTCGTTGAAAGGACACTCAACTCAACCGTGTTTATCGCCTTTCTGACATCGCCACCGCAGCCCGAAGAAATCCATTTTACGGCATCCTCATCAACCGTTATTTCCTCTTTCAAATGCTCCTCGTAAAGTTTATAAGCACGTCTGACGGCAATTTCTATATCCTCCGATTTTACCGATTTAAACTCAAATACGGTCGAACGGCTCAAAACCGCATTATAAACATAAAAGTAAGGGTTTTCGGTTGTCGAAGCAATAAGCGTTATAGAACCGTTCTCGATATATTCAAGCAATGACTGCTGCTGCTTTTTGTTAAAATACTGTATTTCATCAAGGTACAGCACAACTCCGTTAGGGCTTTGGAAAGTGTCGAGGCTCGCCACAATCTCTTTGATATCGGAAATGGAAGCATTTGTGCCGTTGAGCTTGCAAAACCTGCGGTTTGTGTTTTTTGCGATAATTTCGGCAAGCGTTGTTTTGCCCACTCCCGACGGCCCGTAGAAAATGAGATTGGGAATATTCCCGCTTTCGAGAATATTCCTCAATGCCTTACCTTCATCCAGCAAGTGATGCTGACCTACCATATCTTCGATTTTTGACGGTCTTATCATATCCGCAAGCGGAGAAGACATTTTAACATCACCTCGTAAAATTTACATTAGTGCGTAAGAAAAAACCAATTCCGTAAAATAATAAATTGCCATACCGATCAGAAAAACGTTCAAAACGGTCGTTCCGCCTTTTGCGAAAAGATAAGTGTAATAGCTTCTCGAATCACGAATAACACTTTTGATTTTCACAATATTTTTCTTTATGTGATTTAGGTAAAATTTGTTTGCCGAAATACCTGCCACCACATTGACCGCAACTATAAGCAGGAGCAAAAGCATCATACAGATAATTTCCGTCGAGTGCGTCTGTGTGCATAAGGTAAGTATATCGGAAGCTTTGTACAGCACATCTTCGCTTAAAGTTCCCTGCAAATAGTCATTTGCATACGGTGTTATGAAGTTGAAAAACTCACTGTACGCTTTGACGAAAAGCGTCATCATAAAACATTCTATTGCAAAAATAACACCCGCAAAGGCAAAGCCCACTTTATAGATTTTGCGAAAGAAGAACCAATAAGGCCCAAGAATAAATGCGGAAACGTTAAATTTGGGATTTCTGCCGTTAAATTTTGCATCAAGAAACGTTTTAATATAGCTCGGCACTCTTTTTTGTATAAAGCAGGAAGCTTCCCTTACCGTTACCGTATTTTCCGCATCGATAAACTCATCATTGTTGACAGGTTTGCCTTCAATGTAAAGAGTGCTTATTTCGGGAGGTTGAAACTGCCGGTTTATTTCGGGATTTATTATGGCACCGCACTGTGAACAAATCAATGCGTGCTTTTTGTTTTCCGCCGAACAGACAGGACACTTTACGGTATCTCCGTCCGAAGATGCTGTGCTTTTGTTTTTCGTCTCTTCAATCTGTTTTTCCTGTGACGTTTTTTTCCAGACAAAGCCTTCGCTGTGACGTTCTTCATTTACGCAGTGACCGAGTTTTAAATAACACTCCTTGTGATGCGGAGTGGCACATTCGGGGCAAACCGAAACCTCATCATTTTCATTAAATGTTTCGCCGCAAACAGGGCATTTTTCATTTTCGTATCTCATTGTTTTTTTCCTTGCTTTTTATAATAATTATCTGATGTAAGAATGTACGATAAGCTCCACAAAATAAGTCCTGCAAAAAGCATAATCATAAACACCCATGCAGACGATAAAGTGATGCTTTCGATTTTTGTTACATAGCTCAGCCACGAAATGTCAAGGAGCGACCCGATTGTAACATTTCCGCTGACCAACGGTTCGGCAAATTTTCCGAAAGCCGTTATCATTCCTATCAGCGATACGATTCCGCAGCCGCCGAGTATCATCTGTGTCTTTTTGGCATTTGATACAATCGACACTACCCCCGCCGCAAAAGCGATGACAAGCGTCAGAATTAAAAACGCGAAAGTGACTTTTATATACGGAACAAGCTCTGCCGCCGTATCGCTTACACTTGAAGAAGAAAAGAGGTTTTTAAAATCAACTCCGAAATCTTTAAGCAAGCCGTAAAGCTCATAAAGGCTGAAATTATCCTCTGTCCATCCGGTATCCTGCGATGATGTGAGGTTGCCGCCGAGCAGTGAATTTATAAGGTCATAACCGACAAGCTGATAAATCCAATGAAAAATCGGTGTAAAAATCGCAACCGGAATAACGGCAAATGAAAGAAGTGTGCAGACTATCCTGTCAACAATTTTCATACTTTTTACCTTACCTTAAATTATTTTGCGGGTTTCCACGAAGAATTAAGTCCGACGGTTCTGTTGATTACAAGCTTATCTGCCGTGCTGTCCTTATCCACGCAGAAGTAACCCTGACGCATAAACTGGAACATATCCCCTTCTTTTATATCCTTGAGTCCTCCCTCAAGCACGCTTTCTTTGAGAACCACAAGCGAATCGGGATTAAGATTTTCCTTAAAGCTTCCGTTTGATTCATCTGACGGATTTTCCACATTGAAAAGTCTGTCATAAAGTCTGACCTCGGCTTTAACGCAGTCATCTGCGCTTACCCAATGGAGCGTACCCTTGACTTTTCTGCCGTCGGGTGTTTCACCGCCTCGGCTTTCGGGGTCATATGTGCAATGCAAACAGGTTACGTTTCCGTTTTCATCGGTTTCGTAGCTGTTGCAGGTAACATAATAAGCACTTTTAAGTCTGACCTCATTGCCGGGGAAAAGGCGGAAATACTTTTTGACGGGTTCTGCCATAAAGTCATCCTGCTCAACATAAATATTTCTCGAAAATGTAACTTTTCTTTTGCCAAGCTCCGGCTTATCGGGATTGTTTTCGATTTCGATGACCTCGGTTTTACCTTCGGGGTAGTTATCTATTACGACTTTAAGCGGACGCAAAACAGCCATAGCACGGGGAGCGTTCTTGTTAAGATTATCTCTTACGCAAGCTTCAAGCAAGCCGTAATCAACAACGCTGTATGCTTTTGAAACACCTATTCTGTCGCAAAATTCTCTTATTGCCTCGGCAGGATAGCCTCGTCTTCTCATTCCGCTGAGAGTTGCCATTCTCGGATCATCCCAACCGCTGACAATTCCGTCATTTACAAGTGCAAGACATTTTCTTTTGCTTGTAAGACAATAGTTGAGGTTAAGCCTTGCAAACTCAATCTGTCTCGGCGGTTCCTCAAGGCCCAATTCTTTCAAGAACCAATCATAAAGAGGTCTGTGGTTTTCAAACTCAAGTGAGCAAAGCGAATGTGTAACGTGTTCTGCGGCATCCGAAAGAGGATGTGCAAAGTCATACATAGGATAAACACACCATTTATCGCCCGTCTGATGATGCGAAATGTGAGCAATTCTGTAAATTACGGGGTCACGCATATTGATGTTCGGAGACGACATATCTATTTTGGCACGCAAAACCCTTGCACCGTCGGGAAACTCGCCTTTCGTCATACGCTCGAACAAATCAAGATTTTCTTCCACGGAACGGTTTCTGTAAGGACTTTCCTTGCCGGGTTCGGTAAGAGTGCCTCTGTACGCCCTCATCTCGTCGGCTGTCAAATCGCAAACAAAAGCTTTACCCGCTTTTATGAGTTTAATTGCACATTCGTAAATAAAATCAAAATAACTTGAAGCGTAATAGCAATCGTTCCACTTAAAGCCGAGCCATTCGATATCTTCTTTTATTGCGTCAACATATTCCATATCCTCTTTTACGGGATTTGTATCGTCAAGACGCAAATTGCAAATGCCGTTATATTTTTTGGCTGTTGCGAAATTTATGCAAATTGCCTTTGCGTGTCCGATATGGAGATATCCGTTGGGTTCGGGAGGAAAACGTGTCTGAACACGGGAATAAACACCGTCTTCCAAATCCTTATCGATAAAATCGTGAATGAAGTTTGATGAAGCTTCCTTTTTGTTTTCTTCTGTTATTTCTGCCATATTTTCAAATCCTTTCAGTTACAGGCTGTTTAAACAATCGTCAATTCTTTTTTCAACTTTGTCACTGCCGAGCAATTGCATTATGGAATACAAATCGGGCGTATTTCTTCTTGACGTCATTGCAATTCTTATTACCGTTGAAACATCACCGACATGGCCTTTGTACAAATCGGGGTTTTTCTTATATTCTTTTACGTTAGGTGTAAAACCTAAGCCCTCGCTCATATCCTTGATTCTGCCGAACCACTCATCCTTGCTGTCGGAAGCGTTGTAAACGGACTTGTAAGCTTTAAGAATTGCCGCAGCATCCTCAGAAGAAATGTTTTCCGGCATAGTGTAGTCGGCAGCATAAAGCTCATCATAAAAATAGCTTACATAATCCTTAACTTCATCAAAGCAGGTTATATCTTTTCTCGGCTTCGGTGTTTCACGGTCTATGTTAAGAATTGCCGTGCCGTAGGACGGATTTTTCGCAAATATTTCGTAAAAATCTTTATCGTATTTTTCAGCCCATTCCAAAGTGTAAGAATAAACCTTTTCAGCCGTCATACGTGAAATTATATTCTTTGAAACGTCATTCAATTTAACCATATCAAACAACGCACCCGAAACGCTCATCTTTTTCAAATTGAACGGGAACGACAAAATATCGGCATCAATGTTTGCCTTTCGCCAATCCTCGAAATTTGAATTTGCGAGCGTCATAATATATTCGTTCACGCTCTCTTTCGGATAACCCTTTTCCTGATAGAATGTCACGGCGGCTTCGGGGTCTTTACGTTTTGAAAGCTTACGCTTGCCTCCGTTTTCTTCTTTCATAATAGGTGCAACGTGAGCATACTTCGGCACCTTATAGCCGCAGGCTTTAAAAAGCTGAATGTGAAGCGGCACGGACGAAATCCACTCGTCCCCTCTTATAACGTGCGTTGTACGCATAAAGTGGTCATCAACCGCATGGGCGAAATGGTATGTCGGTATGCCGTCTGTTTTAAGCAAAACAACATCCTGAATATTTTCGGGCATCTCGATTTTGCCCTTAATCATATCGTCAAAAGCAATCCTTTTTTCCTCACTGCCCGGTGAGCGAAGACGGAGAGTGTATGTCCTGCCCGATTCAATGAGTGCTTTTTGTTCTTCAAAAGACAGGTTTCTGCATTTTGCCCACTTTCCGTAATAACCTTTGTTATCACATTTTTCTTCTTCCTGCTTTTCACGGATTTCGTTTAAATCTTCCTCCGTACAGAAGCAGGGATATGCCAAGCCTTGCTCGACAAGATATTTTGCAACGGTATGATATATTTCCTTACGGTGGCTTTGATAATACGGGCCGTATTCGCCTTTTTCGACGTTCTCATCAACAACGCCCTCGTCGGCAATAACATCGAAAGCCTTTAAGCCGCCGAGCATAACCTCGACCGCACCGTCGATTTTTCTTTTTTGGTCAGTATCTTCAACTCTGACATAAAAAATTCCGTCGGTAACTTTTGCTGTTTTATATGCGATTGTTCCCGTGAACAAATTTCCGAAATGAAGAAATCCTGTGGGGCTGGGTGCAAGCCTTGTTACCCTTGCTCCTTCTTTAAGGTTCCTTTGAGGAAATCTTTTTTCGAGGTCTTCGGGTGTTTGTGTGATATCTCCGAAAAGGAGGTGTGCCAGTTTTATGTTGTCAGTCAAAGGTAATCTCTCCCAAAATATAATTATTTATATTATCGCAGAAAAATAATATTTTTTCAAGTATAAATCACAAGTTTACGAAAGAATATGTGATTTTTTTAATTTTAAATTAATTTTTAATAAAAAAACTGTCCCGCAGAGCAAAAAGTCTGCAAGACAGTTGTGTAAATTAACGTTTATCTTTGCTTTGAAGCTTGCCTTTCATATTGGTTGCATAGCAAAAGTCGGTTGCGATTTTTCCGCCTATTTTCGCACCTAAATCCAAAATCGGATTTATTTTGATTCCCTGGAATCTGAATTTGTTCTTTATCGATTCGTACAAATCGGGGGCAATTGAGGCTTTGATTCCGATTTTTTCGTTATCGAACGTTATTACCCACGTTCTGACTTCGGGAATTTCCATCGTAAAAATCTGAACGGTAAGAGTTCCGTCCTTGTTCCAAGCTCCGTATGCAAGCATATGAAGGTACATATTGTCATAACGGATGTTGCTGATTCTTCTTTTACCGTCAAGGTTTACGCACAAGGTGTTTTCGGCAAGGTTTACACCCTTTGATTTGCCGGACGATATTATTTCACTCCACGAAATTTCGGCATAATTCTCACGGAAGTTAAAGCTTATGTTATCCATACATCCCGGTTTTTCACAGAGAGTGTAAGAAGCCGATTTCGGAAGCATTGAAGCGTGCTTGTTTTTTTTCATCGAATAAGTGTTCCCGTTCAAACCGGATTCCGTTGCGTAATTACGCAGAGAAACGGGAAGAACATCATAAGAAAGTCTTGTAAGCTCTTCCTTAAATTCGGCTGCGATATCCTCGGAAATAACATTTAGATTTTCTTTAAAAGCTTTTGGAAAATACTTATCAATCAAGTCGAAAATCAACTTGTGATTAATTCCGCTTGAATTTATCACAATACACGCATCGTGCTTTGTGTAAAGAAATGCGTGCTGACCGTAAAGTCCCTCAAAACGGCAGTAACCGTCAACTCTGCCGCACCAAACATTGTATCCGAAACCAAGATTTTTCGCATCGAGACCGTACAAATCACGGATGTAAGGCGTCATCATAGCGTCAGTCCATCCCTCAGGTATGACCTGCACTCCGTTCCATATTCCTTTTTGCAAAAAGCACTGTGAAATTTTCGCCATATCCTCGACTGTCAAAAAAAGTCCCCAGCCTGCGGCATCGTAGCCGTGCTTATCTTTTTCCCAATACTTAAAATCGATTTTAAGCGGTTCAAAAAGTCTCGGACGCAGATATTCGCTTATCGTTTGCCCCGAAACCTTTGCGAGCATCCTGCCGAGGACATATGTGTTTTCGCTAAGATACTTGAACTTTTCCCCCGGTTTGTTTTTTAAAGGCGAGGAAATATAATTATCAAGCCAATCCATTTTTTCATAATTGTTTGCAAAATGAAGCTTTTTGCCCGAAGTCATCGTAAGAAGATGACGCACGGTGATGCCCTCGTTCTTTTTCAGCAGTTTTTCATCATATGTATCGGCAAAAAGCTCCGCAACGGAAGTATCCATACGCAAAAGCCCTTCGCTTACGGCAAAACCGATTGCAATTGCCGAAATTACCTTTGAAAAAGAAAACATAGTGTGCGGCATTTGAGAAACATAAGGGTACCTTGTACATTCTGCGGCAACCTTACCGTGACGCAAAATCATAATATTTTTAAAGCTATATTCCGAAGACTTTAATTCATCAAAAAAGTCACGCAAAACAAAAGTGTCAACCCCGACTTCTTCGGGACATGAGGCACGTTCAATGCCGTCCGTGTAAATAAGCGGCATACAATTCCCCCTTTATTTAATTATATATAAATAATAACACAGAATAATTCATAAAGCAACAAAATTTTCATTGTGTTTCTGCGGCAAAATCGAATTTACGATTTATTCAAAAGGAGTTGTACTGCTTTTTACAAAAACATTTTTGTAAACATTAAGTGTTTCTTTTCCGTCATAAGTTGCAAGGAAAACATCGCTCACACTCGAAACATTATTTTCTTTAAGACGGTTTTTAAGCCACTTTTCGTCTCTGCCTGATTTTGAAAGATTATCTTTCATTATTTTTCCGTCAATAATTAAATTTGTCAAATATTTTTCCTGCTTGGGGATTATATTCAAGTCGCCCGTATTAACAGGTCTTGCAATGTTCTTCGGTACAAAGCTTATCTTACCGTTTGTTTCAAAAATTGCCGTTTGTATATCGTTTAAATCAAAATATCCTTGCAGGCGGCATTGTGTTAGGAAATCGTTCACGTCAATGCTTGCCGTTTTTAAATTTTTTGAAAAAATCTTGCCGTCATCAAACAAAACAAGCTCTTTGCCCGTAAAAAAGCGTCGCATCAACACGGACTTTTGCGATGCAACGGAAATCAGGAAAGTAACGATACCGTAAATTATCATTGCGGTAAGCGGCTTTAGCCAATCCTTTTCAAGACTTGTTGCAAGCTCCGCAGCAATTGAACCTATTGTTATGCCGTTAATGTAATCGAACATATTCGCCTCAGAAAGCTGTTTGTTTCCGACAAGCTTCGTCAGCACAAAAAGAACTGCAATGGATAAAATGGAAGTTAAAAAAATTTTCAAAATAACCATAAAAAATCACCCTGATTATTTTTTGTGAAATCAGGGTGAAATATACCTCGGTTTTTAATTATTGTATGAAATCGGAAATAATAATTATTCCGTGCGTATCATCTACGGCATACGTTACGCTATCCTGCGACAAAGTTTCTTCCGTTAAAATACCTGCAGAGAGCAAAACGCTGTAAATTCCGTTCATATCAAAAAGTGCTTCTTTTGCATCCTTGACAGCCTGCTTATTCTTCATTTTAAACGACATTGTGTTGCTGCCGAGCCTTGCCTGTCTTGCAAACTCCGATGCAATCGCACTTCTTACGTCCGCATCGTATTCGGAAAAATAAAGCGAATTTTTCACATAGTAATTATCTTCGGTGCTTACACATTCACCGAGGAATCTTTCGTATGTTTTGTGAGTTTTGGAAATTTCATCATCAGTCAAATTAAAATAAGCGTACCTGTTTTCCGCTGCGTCACCCACGGGGTCATCCCACGTTGCGTCAAGGTGATAATACTCGGAATTTATTTTCACAACGTTCCACGCATGACCTTCGCCGGCAGCTTCGTCACCGGAAGCTGTTCCCAAAACGATATGGTTTTCAATTTCCAATTCATCAAGCAAATACTTTACCGCCTTTGCGTAACCCTCACAGGAAGCCGCACCTTTGACAAGACAGCCGTAGCCGGAAGAATAAGTTCCTCCCGTTTTTTCGACATACTCGCATTTTTCAACTATGTAATCGTGTACATAAAGCTCTTTTTCGTAATCATCGGTAAAGCTTGACGTGCTTTCCAAAATGTAGTCTCTGACTTTTTCAAGCTCCTCGATATCCTCCGCATAATCGGAAATACTCATAGAATATTCGGGGACAAAATAGCACCTGCCGAAATGGTCTGTTTCGGTTGAACACATTTCCGAAAAGAAAAAATATTCGGGATTATCGTAAAGAAGCGCTTCAAACACATCCGACAGCTTATCCGAACCGATTTCCGGAACTCTTATCTTAGACGGAAAAGATTCGATTTTTTCCGCAATAAGTTCATATGCGATTTTTTCGTCATCATCAAGATTTTTGTAATAAAAGCCGCTGTAATTATCACTCGGTTTTTCCGGCAGAGATGTTTTTTCCTTTAATATTTCGTTTCCGTTAAAAGCCGTAAGCCACAGCAAAAATCCCAAACCGACTCCGAGAACCAAAGTTCCCACTCCGGATAAAATTTTCTTAATCAAGCTTTTCACTCCTTAAAATCCTCTACATTTTCGCAAATAATGTAACTTTTTCTTACCTTGGGACTTGAAAGAACAACAATGCAGTCCTTGTATGACATAAAATCAACAATCGAAATGTTGCTGTCAGCCTGACTTATTATGTTTGAATAAATAATGTTTCTGTTTTCAAGGCTTGTTTCGTTAAAATAGAGACGAAGCATTTCAACAACAAGCTCAGCTTTAAAATCGGGGTAGCTTTGCTTTGACGAATAAGTAAGCAGCTTTACAATCACGTCATCCGAAAGCGTGTGCTTGCCCTCTTCAAAGGTTACTGTATCGGCTCCGTTTTTAAAAGTCATATCTTTATTAAATTCAAATTCAAGTGCATCGAAATTAGCTGTTATGCCCTCAACGCTGCCCTGCTTACAGCCTATATATTTGCCGAACTCAACACCTGCATATTCGCCTGCTGCTTTCACAAGCTGCAATGCTCCGCCCTCGTTATAGCAAGCCGTTGCCGTTGTTTTTTCGGAATTGCAGTTAAAGGCTTTTTCGTTATGCGGGATAACGAAAACTTTAATTTTTTTGTCACTCATATTAAAATTAACAGCACACATAAACAAAACTTTTTCTTCGTCATCATCAGTGCAATACATTAAAATGTTTTCTTCGCCGGAAACATTTTTAACAACATATCCGTTATCGGAACCCGCAACAGCTCCGCCGGTGCCTCCGATAACGTTATCAATGTCAAAATCATACGAAAGCATAAAGAAAAAAACGGCAAGAAGCATGATTATTACCGCAAGTCCCAAAAATACAAGTATGCTTTTTTTCAGCTTATCTTTTTTATTTTCGTATTTTGTTTTAAAAACAACATCGCTGCTTCCGTTCCACAGCCAATTCACAGAAAACTCTCCCCTTTACGACAGACTTATTCTTCCCAATCGAATTTTGTAAGCTTTCCCTCACACAAAAGCTCCGGAAATCCCCACTGTCTTAAAACTTCAAATGCTCCCACGCACACACAATTTGACAAATTAAGGCTTCGTGCGTGAGAATTGTTAATCATCGGCATTCTTACGCATCTTTCGGGGTTTGCGTAGAGCAATTCTTCCGGCAGACCTTTTGTTTCCTTTCCGAAAAACAGGTATGTATTTTCCGGGTAATTTATATCAGAATATATATGCTTTGCTTTGGTTGAAAAATAATAGTATTCACCGTTATTTTTTTCAAAAAAATCTTCGATATTCTCATAAAAGGTTATGTCGAGCAAATCCCAATAATCAAGACCTGCTCTTTTTAATTTTTTATCGTCAATTTTAAAGCCCATAGGTTCGATAATATGAAGTCTTGCACCCGTTGCCGCACAAGTTCTGGCGATATTGCCCGTGTTCTGCGGTATTTCGGGTTCTACAAGTACGATATTCAAAGACGGCATTATTACTTTCATCCTTTCAAAATCACACCGATTTATACGAAACCGATTTCAAAGAAAATCATATGTAGTATTATAACATTTATTGCAACCGTTTTTCAATATTTTCTTGACATTTTTGCAAATTGCAGTGAAAAACTATATATGTCGAAAGACTAAATAACGGCAGAAAACGACTTTGCCGAATGATAAGGAGGAAGTATTTTGAAAAAAGTCAACACGAAAAACGTAATGACAGGTGTGGGCATTGCAATGGCAATCGGCAGCGGTGCCGCACTGTTAGGCGGTGCTATGATGAACAAAAGCGGTGGTATGGCAAGTATGAAAAAGAACGCCGAAAAAGCCATTAAGAACATCGGCACTTACCTCGGAAGTATGTAAGCAAACCGCAATAGCTTGCGGCATAAAACCAACCGAATAACACACCTCCGAACCGACAAAAGCAAAAAAGCCTTTGTCGGTTCGGAGGCACATAAACCAAACACACTTTCATTACACATTATTGTATTACTGTTCTGTTTTACTTGGTAGGTGTGCTGTTTCTGTTTGCAAGACAAATTATCACTGTGGCAACAGCCAACACAACGGCAGTAATCAAGCTTGCTTCAATCCCGTATTTGCCGCCGTTCAATACATTTTCGCCTATGGACTTCATATTAAAAACAGCCGTAACCGTTTCATCTTTTCCGCTTAAATTAAGCCCCAAAATACAGTACAGAGCGGCGTTCCAAAAAGAATGTAAACCGCAGGCAACCCAAATACACTTAAATCGAATAGTCAAAAGGGAAAAAACAATTGAAATCAGCAAAAGATTGATTATTCCGATAACTCCGTAAACCGTACCGCCGTTAAATAAAGACGTCAAATGCGGAATTATGAACATTACGGCACTTATACTCGTCGCAACCCCAATGGACGTTTTTTCTTTAAGCGAGTAAAAAACAATACCTCGGCATAAAATTTCTTCCGTTGCACCTTGAATGATAAATCCGCCGATTAAGAGAATAATTGCGGGAATATCGGCATTTTTGAAAACTCCGTGATATTCTATGTTGCCCGTCAAAATGACAGCAACAACAGATACAGCAAGTAAGAGAATGCCCGTTATAGCTCCGATAAAATAGCTTCCGAAGTGTTTTGTCAAACCCATTTCAGATAACGGCTTTTTCTCAATTAATTTCCAATAAAGTAATGCCACGGCGGCAACAACAATGTAACCGTAATAAGTAATCAACGTTATCGTCCGTGTATCAAACACATCACCGACAAGCATATTTTTACCGAAAATAAAATGCAAAAGTATGACAACACCTTCCGCAACGAACAATCCCACTATGTAACACAGCCAAAAGGCAAGTATTTTCTTCACAATAAATAAAACACTCGGCATTTCTGTTCGGTTATTAAACGGACTTATATTTTTCAACAGTTCTTTCACTGCGAGTACCCTCCCCGCAAATCACGAATACCACGCAAAACAGTTTTTAATGCAAAATCAAAAGTATCATTCAGCGGTGTCGGGTTCCCATACCCACCGTGGCTTTCAACAGAACAAAATCCTTGCAAAAAACCTCGAAGCATACGGACGCAATGGACTTTTTGCTCCTCGGTTAAGCCGTAGGCTTCAAGCACTCGAAACAGAACATCAATTGTCCCTTGCGTTGCCTGCAAATGTTCCTGTGATTGATACATATTGTACCATTGCATAGCTTCAAACAAGCCTTTGTGACAGCTTACAAAATTACGATACGCATAGCAAATAGACATAACAGCTTCATCTTTTGCCTTGCCTATTGCGGCTTTTGTAATTTCACTCTCCAAAGAACTCCATCCGTAAAGCATAAGCTCTTTGTTCAACTCGTCCAACCCACCGCTAAAGTGTTTATACAGCGACGGAGATTTTATCCCCAATTCCGCAGCCAACACTTTTAATGTTACGTTTGCAATACCTTTTTCGTCCGCTATATCGGCTGCCGCTTTAATAATTGTTTTTTTATCCAATCCTGTCTTCATAGGCTACCTCCGTTTTGAATTTAGCTAATCACATTAGCCATTATAACACATCTCTTTTCGAGAATCAACTGATTTTGCAAAAATGACAAAAGCAAAAAACAGCTTCAACAAAGCCAAAAGACTTAGTTGAAGCTGTTTT
>CAYYRN010000035.1:9256-21502 GCA_964474295.1 uncultured Eubacteriales bacterium | reverse complement strand
AGCATCTGCCTTACAAGCAGAGGGTCATAGGTTCGAGCCCTATTGTTCCCACCAAAAAATTCCGTTCACGAAAGTGGGCGGAATTTTTTTGCTTTGCTATGTAGACGATACAATCAGACTACAATGATTCCGAAAACGAATAGAAATAACTTTTTGCCTTGAAATTATTTATATATCCATTGCTTATTTTTTCTAATTTACTGTGAAAAATTTCTTGACAAACGTAATAAATTTAATTATACTAAAATTATAGAGAACATTTGTTCTTTATAACTTTGCTTATATGGAGGAATTTATGACAGTATTTAAGAATGATAAATATTTTGTTAAGAAAACTATCGTGTATTATGATGAACCACAATATACAAAGAAAGGATTACTTGATACTTTTGAACCTATTACTACGCAGAGTACAAATTATAAAAATTGGAGAGCAATCCTTGATTTGAAAACTTGTATTGAGTGTCGCTCAAGGCAGGGTAAGATTTATCAAATGAATGAGGTTGTAAGCCCTGAACCGCCATTGCACAATAATTGCCGATGCGATATTATACCGATGGAATCGGTCGAAGCAGGAAATGCAACAAAAAATGAAAAAGACGGAGCAGACTATTGGCTCAAATATTTTGGTGAATTACCGGAATATTATATTACAAAAGAAGAACTTATCAAATATGGTTGGAGTGACGGGAAGAAACCATCAAAATTTGCACCGGGAAGAATGTATTTTAAGGGAGTTTACTCTAATTCGGATGGTCATTTACCTGATGCACCCGGAAGAATTTGGTATGAAGCGGATATCAATTATTATGAAGGCAGAAGAAACGGTCACAGAGTGTTATGGTCAAATGACGGATTAATATTTGTTACATATAACCATTATGAAACTTTTTATGAGATTATAGGAGAATAAAATGACAGATAAAAAAATAATTACTTTGGATTTAACCGACTGCAAATATTTAGGCGAATTACACGAACGAATCAGAGTAGCATTTGATTTTCCAGAATGGTACGGAGCAAATTTAAGTGCTTTTGACGATCTTATTGGAACAGAATGTGATGCTGACGAGGTTAAAATATTAGGAATTGTCACAATGCCTGAAGATTTACAAAAATATATGCACAAGATAGTAGCTATTTTAGATAAAGCTGTAAAAGAAAGAAAATATTACAGTAGTTTATATAGACATATAAAACCATTTTTTTATAAAATTGAAAGCTAAAGAGTGGTTTGATTTTTGTTACACAGACACAAAAAATTCCGTTCACGAATGTGGACGGAATTTAGGATAGAAATAACTTTTTGCCTTGAAATTATTTATATATCCATTACTTATTTTTTCTAATTTACTGTGAAAAATTTCTTGACAAATGTAATAAATTTAATTATACTGAAATTATAGAGAACATTTGTTCTTTGCAATTTTGCTTATATGGAGGAATTTATGACAGATAAAAAGATAATTACTTTGGATTTAACCGACTGCAAATATTTAGGCGAATTGCATGAACGAATCAGAGTAGCATTTGATTTTCCCGAATGGTACGGAGCAAATTTGGATGCGTTTTGGGATATGCTGTCACGCGAAAGCGATGCTGATGAAGTTATAATTAAAGGTGTAAAAACTATGTCTGTTGAGTTGATAGATTATATGGATAAAATTTATGATATTCTTAACAGGAATGTTGTAAAATGGCAAAAATATAGTGAAATGTACGATGATATTCGTCCCTTTTCCTATAGGATTGGCGACTGATTGTATTGTGAAACTTTTTATGAGATTATAGGAGAATAAAATGACAGATAAAAAGATAATTACTTTGGATTTAACCGACTGCAAATATTTAGGCGAATTACACGAACGAATCAGAGTAGCATTTGATTTTCCCGAATGGTACGGAGCAAATTGGGATGCATTTTGGGATTTATTATGAAGTGAATGTGATGCTGATGAAGTAATGATAATCGGAAGCAATACACTTCCTGCTAATTTTAATAACGAAAAAGCAACAATGGAAACAGTATTAAGACGGTTCAAAGTTAATTGTGAAAAATACGGTGATTTTTTTGATTATAAATTCTTATAAATTGTATCGTCTGGGAGTTTGTTATGTAAGAAAAGAAAATAATTACTTTGGATTTGACCGACTGCAAATATTTAGGCGAATTGCACGAACGAATCAGAGTAGCATTTGATTTTCAATTTTTTTCAGTCTAAAAGCGTCACGCAGTATGTGTCAAATTTTTTAAAAAATTTTTAAAAAAGTATTGACAAGTAAAAATCTCAGTGATATAATCACTCTCATAAAAATTTAAAACACTGTGAAATGGACGAGTAAGCATTTCCCACTTTTTCAGAGAGATGTCGGTTGGTGTGAGACATTAAAGCGAATTGCCGAAAATCACCATGGAGTGGCTGCAATAAAATCACGCAAAGTAGTTGCAGACGGGTTCTCCCGTGATAGAGATAAAGTGTGTCGGCACTTGAGGTGTACCCTTTGTTGAGGGTAAAAAAGAGTGGTACCGCGGAAGTTGAATTTAGGCTTTCGTCTCTTTGTTTGATGAGGATAACAAAGAGGCGGAGGCTTTTTTGTTGTTCAGATTAGCTTATTTTATGTCAATAAGACACCTATGAAAATTCGTTTGTGCACGGCGAAATTTTTGTAAAGCCTTATTAATAAATTTTTTATTAAAAAGGAAGCGATCTACAATGAACACATTAGTAATTGTTCTTGTTGCGGCGGTACTTTTGGCGGCGGCTTACGTCTTTTACGGACGTTGGCTTGCCAACAAATGGGGCATTGATCCCAAAGCCAAAACCCCCGCTGTTGCAAACGAAGACGGTCAGGACTATGTTCCGACAAACGGTTGGAGCGTATTCAGCCATCAATTTTCCTCCATTGCGGGTGCAGGCCCCGTAACCGGCGCTATTCAAGCGGCTGTGTTCGGTTGGGTACCTGTATTGCTGTGGATACTTATCGGCGGTATTTTCTTCGGCGCCGTTACGGATTTCGGCGCACTTTACGCAAGCGTTAAAAACAAAGGAAAATCAATGGGTATGCTCATTGAAAAGTATATCGGTAAGTTCGGAAGAAAGGTATTTCTTGCTTTTTGCTGGCTGTTTACATTGCTTGTAATTGCCGCTTTTGCCGATATGGTGGCAGGCACGTTCAATGCGTTTACCGTAAATCCCGCAGGTGCGACTGTCTTGTCCGATGCTGCGAAGACTAACGGTGCGGCAGGTACAATTTCTCTCTTGTTTATGGGCTTTGCGGTTTTGCTCGGCTTTATCGTAAAAAGATTCAAGCTTTCAGGCTGGAAAAGCACGGTGTTGGGACTTGTTTTCACCGTTGCATCATTGGCAATAGGTATGCTTTTACCCATAACGGCAGGAAAAGATGCTTGGTCATATATCACCTTTGCGTACATCTTTTTTGCCGCAGTCGTTCCGATGTGGATGCTCAAACAGCCGAGAGATATTATGACAACGTATATGTTCATCGGAATGATTGCCGGTGCTGTTTTGGGACTTATTGTGGCTCATCCCACAATGAATTTGCCGGCGTTTACAGGCTTTACGAACGAAAGTCTCGGCAACCTTTTCCCGATTTTGTTTGTAACGGTTGCCTGCGGTGCTGTTTCCGGTTTCCACAGCCTTGTTTCTTCGGGAACTTCTTCCAAAACCATAAGCAACGAAAAGGATATGTTAAAGGTCGGCTACGGTGCTATGGTGCTTGAAAGTCTTCTTGCCGTAATCGCACTTTGCGTTGCAGGTGCGGCAGCATCGGCAGACGGCACTCCCGCTGTGGGAACACCTTTCCAGATTTTCTCAAACGGTGTTGCGGGATTTTTGGAAATGTTCAACATTCCCGTTTACGTTGCACAGTGCTTTATGACTATGTGTGTTTCTGCATTGGCACTTACAAGCCTTGATGCGGTGGCACGTATCGGCAGAATGAGTTTCCAGGAGTTGTTCTCGGTTGACGATATGAAAAACACTTCTCTTTGGAGAAAGATTGTTTGCAACAAATACTTTGCAACGGTAGTGACCTTGGCTGCGGCTTTTGTTCTTACCAAAGTAGGATATGCAAACATTTGGCCGCTTTTCGGCTCGGCAAACCAATTGCTCTCGGCTTTGGTTTTGGTTACACTTTGCGTGTTTATGAAGGTCACGGGCAGAAGCAACAAGATGCTTTTCCCGCCGCTTATTATAATGCTTTGCGTAACGGGAACCGCATTGGTTCAGCGTACAATCGCACTTGTCAAAGCAATAACATCGGGCAGTGCAACTTTCCTTGTGGAAGGCTTACAGCTTATCATCGCCGTATTGCTTATGGTTCTCGGCGTAATAATCGTTGTGAACTCTCTGCGTTCGTATTTCAAAGCAAAGAAAGCTTCTCAAGAGAGCGTAGAAGCGTAAAAAGTGCATAAAAATTTACGTCAAACGTGAAGAAGAGGAGCTGTAAAAACCTGCGTTTTTACAGCTCCGTTTGATTTTAAATGAAGTAAGTTTAATTTATTTTTTCTCCGTATATTTTTTAATCGCCTCAAACGATTCGTCGCTTATGACGTGTTCGATTTTGCAAGCGTCCTCCGCCGCTGTTTTTTCGTCAACTCCGAGTGAAACGAGAATACCGGATATTACCGTGTGACGCTCAAAAATCTTTTTGGCAACGGCACTTCCCTCATCCGTTAAGGTTATATAACCGTCCTTGTCCACATTTATATAGCCGTCTTTTTTCAACAGCCCTACCGCACGGCTGATACTCGGTTTTGAAAAATTCATATATTCCGCAATGTCAATAGACCTCACCGTAGGGTTTGCATTGTATAAAACGTAAATGGATTCAAGATACATTTCGCCCGATTCTTTTAAAGACATAACAAAAACCTCTTTGTGTAAATTAAATAGAAATTTCTTTGTCTATAATACCATAATCTATATAAAAAATCAATAATGTTGTAATTTTAAAAAAAATCAGCAAATATGCTTGACAAAAGTTAAAATGAAGACTATACTTTAATAGAAGTTAGTTAAGACTAACTTGCGCCTTTGCGTGCAAGTGCAAGGCAAAGATAATAATACTGAAAGGGTGATACTGTGAACTTAAAAAATGCAATGGAAGGAAAAGAGTACACCGTTCAGCAGATTGAAACTGATGATGAGGAATTAAATGCTTTTCTGTTCTCCCTCGGATGCTACAGCGGCGAAAAAATCACGGTTGTTTCGCACACGAAGCACGGCCATGTGGTTTCCATAAAGGACGGCAGATACAATATCGACAATCAGTTGGCAGAGGCTATTATAATCTGAAATCAGCCGAGAGCAATCTGCTGATTGTTTTTTGTACATAGGTTAGCTAAAGCTAACTACTTCTGACAAGAATTTGAGATTGCTTTTGAGGTTTTGTAAATTTTATCCTGCAAGGATTAATATAAGGAGGAAATAAAAAATGAGAATTGCTTTAACCGGTAACCCAAACTCCGGTAAAACAACAATGTACAATGCCCTTACCGGACGTAATGAAAGAGTCGGTAACTGGGCGGGTGTTACCGTGGATAAGAAAGAGCACCACATCAAAAAGGCGTATTATTCCGGTTCAAATCAGCTTGTTGCCGTTGACTTGCCCGGTGCTTATTCAATGTCACCGTTCACAAGCGAAGAAAGTATTACAAGCTCTTATGTAAAGAAAGAAAATCCCGATGTTATCATCAACATCGTCGATGCGACAAATTTAAGCAGAAGCCTTTTCTTTACAACACAGCTTTTGGAGCTTGGTATTCCCGTTGTTGTTGCTCTTAACAAAAGCGATATCAATGCGAAAAAAGGCACAAAAATCAATGCCGAGCTTTTGTCGAAAAAACTCGGATGTCCCGTGGTTAATACGATTTCAACGTCATCTTCCGGTTTGAAGGCTGTTGTTGAAGCTGCTGCAAGTCAAGCGGGCAAGTCTCAAATTGCACCTTACGTTCAGGGAGACATCGATTTGACCGATAAAAAGGTTGTCGAAGCTGCCGACCGTAAGAGATTTGAATTTGTAAATAAAATCGTAGATGAAGTTGAAATCCGTAAGGTTTTAACAAAGGACAGAAATTTCGGTGACAAAATCGATGCTGTGCTTACAAATAAATGGCTCGGTATTCCGATTTTTGCCGTTGTTATGTTCCTCGTTTTCCAAATTTCGCAGGTTTGGGTAGGCGATCCTATCGCAACTTTGCTCACAGGCTGGCTTGAAACGTTCCAAGGCTGGGTTGGCGGACTTCTCGAAAACGCAAACCCGTTGCTTTCGGCACTTCTTGTTGACGGTATAATCGGCGGTGTGTCCGCGGTTGTCGGATTCCTGCCGCTTGTTATGGTAATGTATTTCCTCATCGCTTTGCTTGAGGACTGCGGTTATATGTCCCGTGTTGCGGTTGTTCTTGACCCCATTTTCAAAAAGGTCGGACTTTCGGGTAAATCCGTTATTCCGTTTGTTATCGGTATCGGTTGTGCGGTTCCCGGTGTTATGGCAAGCCGTACCATTAGAAACGAGCGTGAACGCAGAGCAACGGCAATGCTCACACCCTTTATGCCCTGCGGTGCGAAAATTCCCGTTATCTCGCTTTTTGCAGGTGCTTTCTTCGATAATGCCGGCTGGGTAAGTGCCTTGATGTATTTCACAGGTATTGTACTTATTTTCCTTTGCGCACTTCTCGTAAACAAAATTGCGGGATACAAAGCAAGAAAATCGTTCTTTATTATCGAACTTCCCGAATACAAGATGCCTTCTTTCCTCGGTGCATTTAAGTCAATGTGCAACAGAGGTGCGGCTTACATAAAAAAAGCGGCTACAATCATTCTTCTTTGCAACACTGCTGTTCAAATTATGCAGACTTTCGATTGGAGCTTCGGCGTTGCCGAAACAGCCGACACATCCATTTTGGCTTCAATCGCAAGACCGTTTGCTTATGTACTTGTTCCCGTTGTCGGCGTTCTTTCGTGGCAGCTTGCCGCAGCGGCAGTAACAGGCTTTATCGCAAAAGAGAACGTTGTAGGTACACTTGCTGTTTGCTTTGTCGGACTTGAAAACCTTATCGATACGGAAGAACTTGCTATGATTGAGGGTGCAGGCTCGGAGGTTGCCGGTGTTCTTGCAATAACAAAGGTTGCGGCATTGGCTTACCTTATGTTTAACCTTTACACACCGCCTTGCTTCGCCGCAATCGGTGCTATGAATTCCGAAATGAAGAGCGGCAAATGGCTGTGGTCGGGCATAGGACTTCAGCTCGGCGTCGGATTCACATTGGGCTACCTTGTTTACACAATCGGCACACTTATTACAGCCCCCGAACTTTTGAATGTCGGTGCCGCTGTCGGAGGACTTATAGCTGTTGTTGTGTTTGCGCTTATATTGGTTCTTCTTGTCAACAACACAAACAAAAAGCTTAAAAGCGAATACGCATTAAGTTCCGCCAACAAAAAGCAGGCAGTTGCGGGTAAATAAGCTATGGAAAATTACATAATTGTTTTAGTTCTTGTATGTATTATCGCTGCGGCTGTAATTTATGTTGTCAAGGCGAAAAAGAACGGCGAAAAATGTATCGGATGTCCGAATTCTAAGCAGTGCGGCGGAAACTGCGGCGGAGACTGTGCCGGCAAAAAAACAAAAAAAGATTAAATTTTAAATATGACTATACTGAAAGGAGTTTGCTTTATGGAAACTGTAATTGCGATTATTTCCAAGGTTTGCGATTTCCTCGGCGGTTTGGACTATGCCGCAATTTATGACGGAATCGAAGCTGTTCTCATCAAATTGGTTGAGTGGATTGCATCTGTTGTAGGATAACTTTACAAAGTAATAATAACCGTCTTGCAATGCGGTTTTGCGTTGCGGGGCGGTTATATTTTTTTTAATTATTGAGCATTTGTTAATTTTCTATAAAAAATTATTCTTTGGTTTTACTTTTTAAAAGTTGTATGCTAAAATAATAAAGAGAAAACAGGCGAACAGGAGGCATTTCTTTATGAATAAAAAATGGAGTAAAAAGAAGAAGGCGGTAACTGCGGTTATTATTGTTGCGGTGGCGGCACTTGCTGCGGCGGTTTTGTACATAACCTTTAAACCGGATGACCCGATAATAACGCAGATTCACCAAATCGAAAAGGGCAGCATAACCGAAACCTTCGACACAACGGCTGTTGTTCAATCGTCAAACCAGCAGACTTTTGGAATTTACGACGGCGTTAAGGTGAAGGAAGTTAACGTAAGAGTCGGTGATAACGTAAAAAAAGGCGATGTACTCGCTACTTTCGACACAACCTCGCTTAACACTCTGCTCAGCGAAAAAAGGTCGGCTTACAACACCGCGCAAAAAGCGTATAACGAGTATCTTAACGGTGCTTATTCGGCTTCAAGTCAACTTACCGAAATAGAAAAACAGATTTCTTCTCTTGAAAAGGAAATAGAAAAGCTTGAAAAAACAGTCGATGCCGAAAAGAAAAACGATTCGCAGAAAAAGAATGAAACAGAAGAAAAAGTCGATAAGGATGAGCTTGCCGAGCTTCGTGCGGCACTCAAAGAGGTACTCGGAAGCAACAAGATGAGCGATGCGATAATCGACCGTCTTTTGTCTTCGGACAGTGCAACGGCTCAAATGGTCGATGCGGTAAAGGGACTTCTTTCTTCGGCAACCATAGATATGTCGGCACTTGAATCTATGACCTCGGTTATTTCCGAAAATGAAAAGCTCCTTATCGAAAAAGAATTGCAGCTCGTTCAGCTTAAAGTACAAAGCAGTATGCTTTCCGTTCAGTCAACGGACACACTCAAAAGCGTGTACAAAACAATTGCCGAATCGGCTTATGATGCATATGACGAGTTGGCGTCCCAGATAAATGTTTTGAACAAAGGATGGATAGCACAGGATGACGGATTTGTCCGTGAGGTAAACATCAAAGCGGGCGAGGTTTACACATCCGAAAGCTCATCTTCTTCAAGCCTTGATATTTCTTCCGTTTTGGCTGCGGTGACAAGCGGAAATTATGATGTTTCCGATATCGTGTCTTCGCTTACCGGTAAGTCCGAGGGCGGAATGGTTGTTGAGTATTATCCTCTTGAAGCTGTTTTTGAAGTAAGCAAATACGATATTTCAAAAATTAGTATGGATCAAAAAGTTAAAGTTAAAGCTGCGGACGGAAAAGAGTTCGACGCAACCGTAAATTACATCAGTGCCGTTGCTGACGGTTCTTCAAGCGGAATCGATATCGGTTCTCTTTTAGGTTCTTCAAGCGGTTCTTCAAGCACGCTTACGGCAAAGGTCGAAATACATAAAGGCGACAGAAGCTTGGTTATAGGTATGGACGTTGACCTTTCGGCGGCACTTGAAACAAAAGAAAATGTAACCCTGGTTCCCGTTGAATCGATACAGTACGATAACGAAAGCGGATACTATGTTTACAAATATGACGAAGAAGAAAAAGTAATAAACAAGGTTTCTGTTTTGGTCGGACTTTTCGACGGCTCAAATTATGAAGTTCTTGAGGGACTTGAAGCAGGCGACAAAATTGTGCGTGCGCCCACGATGACGATGGAAGACGGACAGAGGGTTCTTCCCAAATAAGGAGGCTTAGAGCGTGAATATCATTGAAAACATAAGAATTGCGATATTCAGCATCAAAACTAATATAATGCGCTCGCTCCTGACAATGCTCGGAATAATTATCGGTGTTGCGTCTGTTATAGCGGTTGTAACGGTCGGTAACGGCGGACGTGATTACATTATCGATATGCTCAGCAGTATGGGTTCGAGTATGATAACAATTACCGTCAGCTCCGAAGCCTCTCCGGATGAATACATTTCAAATGCCGACATAAAAGCACTAAAGGAAATTGAAGGTGTTAAATGTATTTCACCTATGGGCTACGGTATCGGCTCCGGTTCAACGGAACACACAAGCGTTGACGTGGCTGTTGCGGTTGGCGGAAATACGGATTTGCAAAGCGTTATGATGGTTACCACAAAAAAGGGCAGATTCTTTTCGGAGGAGGAATACGATTCCGGTGCAAAGGTCTGCGTAATGCCCAACATAATGGCTTCTATGATTTTCGGCACAAGCGATTGTGTGGGTAAGTATTTCAATTTTTCTTTTAATAACCAAACGGTACAGCTAAAGGTTATAGGCATCTACGATGCGGCGGCATCCGAGGATATGACCGATATGATGATGGAAAGTATGTCCGGTATGGCAAATATGGATATGGCAAGCGTTGCGATGCTCATTGTTCCGCAAACACTGCTTGATTCCATAAACGGTACATCCGACCAATACAATATGATTTACGTTATGGCTGATGATGACAGTCAGCTTGACGTAATAGGCAATATTGTTTCAAACGTGCTTTATTCAAGAAACAACAATTTCGGTTCGGACGTTTATATGCTCCAAAATATGGCAACATATATCGATATGCTTGACAGCATAATCAGAATTTTGACAATCTTCATAGCAGGTGTCAGTGCAATTTCATTGCTCGTCGGCGGTATCGGAGTTATGAATATTATGTTGGTTTCCGTCACGGAGCGTACAAGGGAAATCGGTATAAGAAAGTCACTCGGTGCCAAAACCTCTACAATTATGTTCCAGTTTTTAACAGAGTCCGTAATACTTTGTCTGATAGGCGGTATAATAGGTCTTATGCTCGGTGTTGTCGGTGCTTATTCGATTGCAAGCATAATGAACATAAGCGTTTCACTGAAATTAAGCACGGTTGCAATAGCGGTAGGCTTCTCAAGCGCAATAGGCATTTTCTTCGGAATTTATCCCGCAAGACGTGCCGCAAAAATGCTGCCGATAGACGCTTTAAGGCACGAATAATTTTCGGGAGGTTAAATTATGGCTTTAATAGAAGTTAAAGATGTTTACAAAATTTATAATCCCGGCGAAAACGAGGTAAGGGCGCTTGACGGTGTAAGTCTGACGATAGATGAGGGCGAGTTTGTTGCTATTATCGGTCAGTCCGGTTCGGGAAAATCAACTCTGATGAACACGTTGGGATTGCTCGACAGACCGACAAGCGGTGAGTATTACCTGCTCGGCAGAGACGTCTCCACACTTACGGATGATGAACAGTCGGAAATAAGAAATAAGCAGATAGGCTTCATTTTTCAAGGCTTTAACCTTATTCCGAGCTTGACGGCTGTGGATAATGTTGAGCTGCCTCTCGTTTACAGAGGAATGAAAAAAGAGGAAAGAAATAAGCTTTCGCTTGCGGCTCTCGAAAGAGTGGGGCTTGGAAAAAGGCTTGACCACAGACCCTCTCAAATGTCGGGAGGACAGCAGCAGAGGGTTGCCATTGCAAGGGCGGTTGCGGCAAAACCTCCCGTTATTTTGGCGGATGAGCCGACGGGAAACCTTGATTCCGCATCGGGACGTGAGGTTATGCGAATACTTCACGAATTGAGCGATGAGGGCAGAACGATAATACTTATAACTCACGATAATGAAATTGCCGAGGAAGCAAACAGAATAATCAGAATTCAAGACGGCAAAATCGTAAGCGACAGAACAAAGCAATAAAATGTATATGTAAATCCCCCGCAAGGCTGTGTTCGGGCTTTGCAGGGGATTTGTTTATATGTTTTTCTTTTTCAGTGCAATAAAGAATAAAAGGTAAAAGCTTATAATAAGCAATGAAAAGTTGTAGCGGCTTTCAAGTAAAACAATAAAGCCTGCAATCGCTATCGGAAAAACGGTAATGCAGGAAACGAGCAGTGAAATTTTTTCCGTTTTTTCTCGGCTGAATTTAAGTAGCAAAATATTTTCGAGAATTTTGTTGCCGTCAAGCGGTTCGCAAGGAAGCAAATTTAAAGCGGCAATTACAGTGTTGATTTTTGAAAAATAATTACCTCTGAAAACAATGGCAAAAATTAAATTTACAAACGGCCCCGCAAACGCACAAAGAATCTCTTTACCGAACCCGATTTTGCTGTTTTCGACACGTTCAATTCTTATCCCGAACGGTGTAACATCGATTTCTTTCGGAATTTCCCCGAAAAGAATCATAAAACACAAATGCCCGACTTCGTGTAAAATCGCCGCACAAAGGCTCAAAAGAACGGTGTTTTCTTTATCAAAAATTCCAATCAGTGTTATTGCCAAAGCAAAGAAAAAGCTGATTTTAATTTTTGTTTCTTTAAACTTTATTGTCATTTACGTCAAGCACATAAAGTGGATTTACTTTTTTGCCGTCAACTTCAATTGT
>CAYYRN010000035.1:0-9156 GCA_964474295.1 uncultured Eubacteriales bacterium | reverse complement strand
CATTTACGTCAAGCACATAAAGTGGATTTACTTTTTTGCCGTCAACTTCAATTGTGAAATGCAGATGAGGGCCTGTTGACCTGCCCGTCGAACCGACAAGGGCAATTGTTTCACCGCTTCGTACAACCGTTCCCTTTTCGGCTGTGATTTTCGAGCAGTGTAGGTATCGTGTGACAAGACCGCCTTCGTGAGTAAGCTCGATAAAATTTCCGCTCACATCGTCATAACCGACATTTGAAACAGTGCCGTAATAAGCGGCTTTAATTTTTTCACCCTCGTTTGCGGCGATATCAATGCCGGAATGAAAAGTGAAAATTTTCGTTACGGGATTAACCCTGTAACCGAAATTTGAAGATATGCTGCCGCTGACAGGTACGCAAATTTCGGAAGATACATAGTAAGGTGAAAACGAAGTGCCGCTTTGTGCTGAAAAAACCGATATGTCATCCCCACCTTGAGGAGAAACGGCAAAGCTTTTGATTTTTGCAAAAACCTCTTTTACCGTCATATCGTTTTTCATAATTTGAATATAGCTTTCTTTTAAAAGCTCAAAGTTTGAGGGACTTACTTTTTTTACGGCGAAAATTCCGCCGATAAGCATTGCCACAACCAAAAGCTGAACAAAAATTATATGGGTAAAAAAATCTTTTTTGCCGTCGTTTCCGTTCTTTTTGTTTCTGCGAAAATCTGTGTTGGTAACTTGTAAAATTTCATCTTCTTCGGGCATAAAAACACCTCCATACATAAAATTATGTACGGAGGTGAAATTTTATTACATATCCTCATCTTCGCCCGGAACGTAAGGCACTTCGGCAATTACTTCAAATTTTCTGCCTTTTGTCCAAAGTCCGGGGGTGATTCTTATGGCATATCCGCAGCCGCCGGGCATCATCCATTCGTGCATCGGAGCTTCGGGTATGCCGAAAGCCGAAAGGATGTACATAATCACACCGCCGTGCGTGAAAATTGCGGATTTCGTTGTGCCTGTTTTTAACAGACCGTCAACTATTTTTATAAAACAATTTGCAACCCTCGATGCAAATGCCTCGTTGCTTTCACCGAACGGAGGTTCGACATCTTTTTCGCCGGAAAGCCAGCGTGCGAAAAGCTTGTTTTCTTTTAATTCCTCTGCCGTGCGTCCCTCGTATTCACCGAAATTGTATTCGATAAGGTCGTTTATCACAATCGGTTTCTTATCGGGAAAAACAAGCTCTGCTGTTTTCAGGCATCTTTTCAGAGGACTTGAAAAAACTGCTTCAACATCGGGATAAGTATAATCGTTTTTCATTTGATTTATTTGTTTTATGCCGTTTTCGCTCAAGGGGACATCGGTGTGACCGATGTATTGCCCCTCAAGGTTTGAATCGGTCAAACCGTTTCTGTAAAGATAGATATAGTATGATTTCAAATTGTGTCACCCTTTTATTACCGCATTGTAAAGTCTGATATAGTCATTTGCCGATTTTTTCCAGCTGTTGTCACATTCCATTGCACGTTTAACAAGTGTGTTCCAGCCTTCCTTGTTTTTGTATCCCTCAAATGCACGGCGTATGGTGTACATCATATCGTGTGCATTGTAGCTTGCGAATGTAAAGCCGTTTCCTTTGTTGTCGCCGCTGTCGGAAATCGAATCTTTAAGTCCGCCCGTTTCTCTGACAATGGGAATTGAACCGTAGCGTAAAGCTACCATCTGCGAAAGACCGCAGGGTTCACTCTTTGACGGCATAAGGAATAAATCGCTTCCGGCATAAATTTTTCGTGCAAGGTTGGGGATAAAGCCGAGCTTGAGACCTACCTTGTTCGGGTATTTCTCGGCAAGGTATTTGAAGAAGTTTTCGTATTGCCAATCGCCCGAACCGAGAATTACAAGCTGCATATTTTCGGTGCAGAGAAGTTCCTCTATAACCGTCTTTATCAGGTCGAAACCCTTGTGGTCAACAAGACGTGAAACAATGCCGACGAGAGGAATATCGCTTTTTTGAGGAAGATTGAAATATTCCTGAAGCTTTTGCTTGTTCGTTTTCTTTGCGGAAAAGTCCTCGGAGGAATAGTTTGCGAAAATATCCTTATCTGTTTCGGGGTCGTAAGAAACGGTGTCGATACCGTTGAGTATGCCGCTGAGCTTGAAATGTCTGTCACGGAGTATTCCGTCAAGACCGTGGCTGAACCACGGGTCGAGTATTTCCTCGGCATATGTCGGACTTACCGTCGTTACCGCATTGGCACATTCTATTGCACCTTTCATAAGGTTTACATCGCCGTCATACTCTATAACGCTTGCTTTGTCAGCCGGTATTCCGAGAACATCCTCAAGCAATTCTTTGCCGTAAACACCCTGATAGCCGATGTTGTGAATGGTGAAGATTGTTTTGATGTTTTCGTATTCGGGACGGTTTGCATAGAAAAGAGAATAGTAAACGGGAGTTAAAGCCGATTGCCAATCGTTACAGTGAATGATGTCGGGCTTCAGACCGATGTGCGGCAGCATTTCAAGCACCGCACGGGAAAAGAAAGCGTATCTTTCCGCATCATCATAGTGACCGTAAATGCCATCACGCTTAAAATAATATTGATTGTCGAGAAGATAATAAATTACTCCGTCAACATTTGCTTCAAAAACGCCGCAGTATTGTCTTCTCCACGCAACGGGTACGGAAAAGCTGGTTATAAACCGCAGGTTTGATTTAAGTTCTTCTTTTATCGCAGAATACATCGGAAGTACAACACGGCATCCGATAAGTCTTTTTCTGAGTGCTTTCGGTAAAGAGCCGGCAACATCCGCAAGTCCGCCGGAAGCAATGTAGGGGAGTGCTTCGCTCGCAACATATAATACTTTCATTTATTGTTTTACCGCCTTTCTTAAATAGCTTAAAAGTAATTCAAAGCTCCGGTTTATCCGTAAAGGTAACATATGGCTTTGTAACTTTGTCGCTTTCAAAAATTTCAATTTCGTTTTTGCCTTTTTTTAACAGGGGAGCCGGCACATAAAGTGTTTTTTGAGGCCCTGCACTGTTATAAAACCTGCCGATATTGAAGCCGTTAATTTTTATAAAGCCTTTTTCAAACCCGTCGGGACGTATAAATGTGTCACAGGGATTTTCAATTTCAAGTATGCCCTTGAAAAATCCGGGGACTTTGATTGTGTTTTTGTATTCAAGATGAGAAATGTCATCAAATGTCATCGGGAAAATGTCCCATCCGAAATGCGCTCTGAGACCGAGACGCACCTCACCGATAATTCCCTTATTTTCACGCTGTATCTCAACACCGTAGTTTACTCTGCCCATATTTTCGACAAGGATGTCGACGTGAAGCTTTTCACCCTTTTTGATTTTTACGAAAAATCTGTCATTATCGGGACGGCTTCTTTCGATTTTGCCCGCAAACTTTCCGTTAAAGTAAACCAAAGCACGGTCTTTAACATCATCGAATTTAAGTTCGAGGTTATCGTCATCATAAAGCGGCCCGCAGATGTCGGTTGAGTAAAGAATATATCCGAAATCCTGCCCGACATCCTCCATCGTCAAAGGTGCGGGTGACTTGATTTTTTCGGAAACGTTTTCGAGGTTATCAAAAAGCGGAGCAAATTCGGTAAGCTCAAGCTTGCCGTATGCCTTCTTTTCGGAATCTGAAACGTCAAGAGATATTTTTTCTCCCGTAAACTTTTCTATGGCTTTTTTTATCGCAAAATATTTTTCCGTCATATCGCCCGCTTCGCTCAAGGGAGCATCGTAATCGTAGCTTGTGACGGTAGGCTCATATTGTGAGTCATAACAGTTTGCACCGTTGGAAAAGCCGAAGTTTGTACCGCCGTGGAACATATAGAAATTAACGCTTGCACCCATTTCCAGCATTTTTTCAAAATCGGAAACGGTCGAGGATGAATCACGCTTATGATGTGTGTCATACCAGTGGTCAAACCAGCCGTTCCAAAATTCACAGCACATCAAAGGCTGATTCGGGCGAAATTCTTTGAGCTTTTTAAAATTTTCCTCAGGGTGTGAGCCGAAGTTGGCACTTGCAAGGTAGGTATCGAGTGTGCCTCCCGTCAGCATCAAATCGCAAGCACCGTCTGAAGTGAAGAAAAAGCAGTCAAGTCCGCATTTTTTATAAATTTCCGTGATTGCGGTGAGGTACTCTTTATCGTCACCGTAGCTGCCGTATTCGTTTTCGATTTGAATTGCGATAACGTTGCCGCCGTTTGACGAAAGGTGAGGCTTTATTTCGTTGAAAAAAGCTTTGTAATAGCGTTCGACTTTTTCAAGAAAAAGCGGGTCATTGCATCTTAGGTGCATACCCTTGTATTTTAAAAGCCAAGAGGGTAAGCCGCCCATTTCCCATTCGGCACATATATAGGGGCCGGGACGCAAAATTACATTCAGTCCCAAATCGGCGGCGGTTTGAATAAACTCGGAAATGTTAAGATTTCCGCTGAAATCAAATTCTCCCTCTTTTCTTTCGTGATAATTCCAAGGGGAATATGTTTCCACCGTGTTAAAGCCGCAATTTTTAAGCTTTTTCAGTCGGTCATACCAATATTCCTTAACCACTCTGAAATAGTGTACGGCACCCGAAAGCACAGTGTATTTTTCGCCGTTCAAAAGAAAACTGTTATCGTTGAAAGATAAATTTTTAACCATTAAATTACAATATCCTTTCCGATATATACGGGGTAGTTGGAAGCACCTGCAAGCTTTTTGCCGGGACGCAAAACAACGAGCTTATCGGCAATAACATTTTCAAGCTTTGCACCCTCGCTGATGTAGGAATCCTGCATTATTATGCAGTTTTTTACAACAGCGCCCTTTGCTATTCTGACACCGCGGAAAATGATTGAATTTTCAACCTCGCCGTCAATTACACAACCGTCTGCGATAAGCGAGTTTTTAACTTTGGATTCAAGACCGTAAATTGCGGGCATATCGTCACGAACTTTTGTATAAATCGGATTGTCTTTGTTGAAAAGGGATTTCATATTTTCAGGGTTCAAAAGCATACGGCTTATATCAAAATAACTGCGCAGGCTGTCTATTGTCTGGAAGAAGCCTTCTGCCTTGTAACCGTAGATTTTGAGCTTGCCCACGTTTTTCAGGAAAATATCTTTTTCAAGCGAAGTAAGGTTCAAACTTTTTGCCTCGGAAATCAGCTTTTCGAGGAGCGATTTTCGCATAAGTATAATGTTTCCCGAATAGTTTCCCTCGCCCTCGGCATCGGCGTGTACGGTGATGCCCGTAATACGGCTTTCGTCATTAATGTCAAAGCACATAATGTTGGAAAGTTTCGGTATTCTGCCGCTGTTGTATATTATCGAAATGTCGGCATTTTTTTCTTTATGAAATCTCATAAGATTTTTCAGATTGATGTTGTAAAGTGAGTTGCAATCCGAAAGTATAACAAATTCTTCCTTTGAATATTGCAAGAATTTTGAAATGCCCTCAAGAGCGCTTATTTTTCCCTTGTAAACACCGGACTGTGCTTCGTGGAACGGAGGAAGAATAAACATACCCTCTCTTTTTCTCGAAAGATCCCACGGCTTGCCTGTTCCGAGGTGATCCATAAGCGACTGATAATTTGATTTTGTAATAATTCCGACCTTTGAAATTCCGCTGTTTACCATTGAGGAAAGCGGGAAGTCGATAAGACGGTAACGTGAACAGAAAGGTACGGAGCCCATTGCACGAAGAGATGTAATTTCGCTTAAAGCCGAATCGTAAGCGTTGGAAAAAATTATACCAAGAACATTATTGGCTCTCATTATTCTTTACCTCCTATGTCTGCTGCTACTTGTTCTTTCGGATTTGCCTTGCAGCCTTTTCCTATTGTAATTCCCGAACCTACAACAGTAACGCCCCAATCATCGAGGTTTTCCATAGCTTCGGGTCTTTCACCGACCGTTGCGTTTTCTTCAACCACAGCGTTTTCCGCAACAATTGCGTATTGAACGGTAGCACCTGATTTTACCGTGGTGCCGGGCATAATAATCGAATCCTTTACCACTGCGTCTTTTTCGATTGTTACGTTTGCAAAGAGTATGGAGAAGTCCACAGTTCCCTCAATCATACATCCCTCGGAAATAAGCGAGTTCTGCACGGCGGCATTGGGTGAGATGTAGTGCGGCGGTGCATCGGGACTGCGTGAATAAATTCTCCAATCGTCATCATTAAGGTCAAGGTCAACTTTGGGGTTGAGCAAGTCAAGGTTTGATTCCCAAAGGCTGTCTATTGTTCCGACATCTTTCCAATAACCGTCAAAAGCAAAGGCATAAAGTCTTTCGCCTGCTTCGTGCATGGCGGGAATAACATCCTTGCCGAAGTCGTTGCTTGAATTTTCCTTTGCTTCGTCATCTATAAGGTAAGAACGAAGCTTTGACCAGGTAAACATATAAACACCCATAGATGCCTTGTTGCTTTTCGGATTTTTCGGTTTTTCTTCAAATGCCGTTATTTTTCCGTCATCATCAACAAACATAAGTCCGAAACGGGAGGCTTCCTCCCAAGGAACTTCAAGCATCGCAATTGTGCAGGTTGCATTTTTTTCCTTATGGTATTGAAGCATTTTGTTGTAATCCATTTTATAAATATGGTCGCCCGAAAGAACAACCACATATTCGGGGTTATACCTGTCTATAAAATTGATGTTTTGATAAATTGCGTTTGCCGTTCCCTTATACCATGCGGTGCCTTCGATTTGCTGATAAGGCGAAAGGATGTGAACACCGCCGTCGGCACGGTCAAGATCCCACGGCTCGCCGTTGCCGATGTAGTCATTAAGCTCAAGCGGTTGGTACTGTGTTAAAACACCCACCGTATCGATTCCCGAATTTACGCAGTTGGAAAGCGGAAAATCGATTATTCGGTATTTTCCGCCGTAAGGCACGGCGGGCTTTGCAATGGATTTTGTAAGTATGCCGAGACGGCTTCCCTGACCGCCGGCAAGAAGCATTGCGATACATTCTTTTTTACGGGCCATAAAATTATGCCTCCTTAGAAGATTTTTTATTGTTTTTTGGTGTTCTTTTGTTTGGTGATTTTAAATAAATTACGCTGTTTCCGGGAAGATCCAACGTAATTGAATTTTCAAAAGAGTGAAGCGGCTTCTTTACCGATTTTATTTTGCCGTGAGAGCCGTTTCCTTCGCCGCCGAAATCTATGTCGTCGGAGTTCATAAGAACCTCGTAAGTTCCCGAACGTTTTACTCCGATTTTATAGTTTTCACGTCTTACGGGCGTAAAGTTGCAAACGCAGATGATTTCTTTTTCTTTATCGTCTTTTCTGACAAAAGCAATTACGGAATTGTCGGTATCGTCATTTGAAATCCAATAAAAGCCGTCCCAACCGTAATCGATTTTCCAGAAAGCGGGAGTTTTTTTGTAAAATTCGTTTATTGTTTTGAAATAATGCTTTAACTGACGGTGCTTTTCGTAATCGAGCAGCAGCCAATCAAGACCTTTTTTGTAATCCCACTCGATGAACTGCCCGAATTCCTGTCCCATAAAAATAAGCTTTTTGCCGGGATGAGCCGTCATATATCCGATAAACGAACGTACACCGGCAAACTTCTCGTCATATTCACCGGGCATTTTGCCGATAAGCGAGCATTTGCCGTGAACTACCTCATCATGAGAAATCGGAAGAATGAAATTTTCCGAGAAAGCGTAGAAGAACGAAAAGGTCAGACAATTGTGGTTGTATTTTCTTGAAAGTCCGTCGAGCGAAAAATATTTGAGTGAATCGTTCATCCAGCCCATATTCCACTTGAAGTTAAAGCCCAATCCACCGTCTGAAGTCGGCTTTGTAACAAGCGGCCAAGCAGTGCTTTCTTCCGCAATCATAAGAATGTCATAATAATCTCGGAAGATTATTTTGTTGAGTTTTTTCAAAAAGTCAACGGCTTCGAGATTTTCGTTTCCGCCGTATTTGTTGGCAATCCATTCGCCGTCGTTTCTGCAATAATCAAGGTAGAGCATCGATGCCACGGCATCAACACGCAACCCGTCAATATGATATTTTTCAAGCCAAAACACGGCACTTGATATCAAGAAAGACTGCACTTCGTTTTTGCCGTAATCGAAAACCCTCGTTCCCCATTGGTAATGCTCGCCTTTTTTGGGGTCGGAATATTCATAGCACGCTCCGCCGTCAAATTCGTAAAGACCGTGAGCGTCTTTCGGAAAATGTGCCGGTACCCAATCGAGAATCACGCCTATTCCGGCTTTGTGACATTCATCAACAAAGTACATAAAATCTTTCGGCTCGCCGTAACGTGAGGTCGGTGCAAAGTATCCTGTTGCCTGGTATCCCCACGAACCGTCATAAGGGTGTTCGTTGAGGGGCATCAGCTCAATATGGGTGTATCCCATATCTTTCACATATTCGACAAGCTCTTTTGCCGCTTCCTTGTAAGAAAGGAATGAGCCGTCCTCATGTTGCTTCCACGAACCCAAATTTACTTCGTAAATATTTACGGGACTTGTGTAAACGGATGTTTCTTTTCTCTTTTTCATCCATTTTTCATCGTGCCATTTATAATTGTTTATATCATAAACTTTGCTTGCGGTAGCGGGACGTGTTTCAAAATGAAAACCGTAAGGGTCGGATTTCATCAAAACTCTGCCGTCAGCCGTGATAATTCTGTATTTATAGTTATCGAAAATTTCGACATTATCGGTTTTAACTTCCCAAACCCCGTTTTCGCTTGTTTTTTTCATGGGAATGGTATCATCTTCCCAATTATTGAAATCACCGACAAGGTAAATTTCAGCGGCTTTCGGCGCCCAAACTCTGAAAACATAACCGTTTTCCGTGGGATGGCTGCCCAAAAACTCATATGCTTTCGCATTATTGCCCTGGTGGAAAAGATAAAGCGGTACGTTGTTTTCTGTCATTTTATCCTCCCTTTCGATTAGGACACAAATTAAAACACAAAACTTTTTTTACTTTATGTCCCATATTCCTTTTTATACTTATATTCTAACAAATCTATCATATCAAAAAAAAAATAAAAATTCAATAGTTTTTTGAACATAATTATCAAAAATTTCGTTTGTGTTCTTAGAACGGTTTGTATAGTTTGTTAGAAACAACAGTAAAAAATCGAATGAGAGAGAAATCAATCGATTTTAAGCAAAGTACTTGATTAAATGTGTCTTTTCTGATA
>CAYYRN010000034.1:0-21591 GCA_964474295.1 uncultured Eubacteriales bacterium | reverse complement strand
TCCGAATCTAATCTTTTTTCTTTGGACTTTGGAAAAATCATATATATTCTCTCCTCTTTTTTAAAAAGCCGCACGGCAAAAATTTTCCACCGCACGGCTGAATAATCAAATACGCATTTTTTTGTTTGCGATTACAAGAGCCTTGCTCAAAGCCGAACCGACCACAAGACAGGATGCCATTTCAACAACACCGTTGACACCGATGAAAATCAAAACAAACATTATTATGTTCGTTGCCGCGGTTGAAGCCATAAGGTCTTGTATAAAGCTTGTTTTTCCGAAACAAACCATAAGCGTGGACATAAAGAAAACCGTGTTAAGCACAGCTCCGCAAAGTGCCGCAACGGGATAAGCTATTTCGGCACACTTTTTACCGCTTAAAGCCTTAGACATACCTTTGAAAATCAAGCCGCATAAGAATCCCGCAAGAACCCTTGTGGGGATACATACCAAAAACGTGTAAAAACCGTTAATGGAAAACAGTGTCGTTCCGAAAGCATCCATTCCGAAACATTGCATAAAGCTCGTTACTCCGAATACAAGCCCCATAAACGCTCCCGCCGCAGGTCCGAGAACCATAGCACCCGTAACAACGGGGATAATTACAAGAGCGATTGAAAGAGGTCCTATTTTCAGATACCCCAGCGGTGTGAAAGAAAGTACAACCACAATTGCCGAAAGGACGGCAAGCTGAACAAACTTCACAAGTTTTGACATTTGATTTTTTTGCATATATATTCCTCCTTGCTGCCGCTCCGCCTATATCACGGATACAGCGCAAAATTTAGCAAAAATATAAAAATATGTTATTTTGTTTTTTGGTTTTTATCGTACATAATCTTCAAGCCGTCAAGAAGAAGGTTATTATCATATAAAATTTCGGTTTTGCAGTTACTTATCACGCTTTTTGCAAACCCGCCCGTTGCAACAACCGTTTTCGGTTTCATACCGATTTCGTCGGAAAATCTCTCGACAAGTCCGTCAATCATCGCAGCCGTGCCGACAACGGTTCCCGAAATCAGGCAATCGACCGTGTTTCTGCCGATTGAGCATTTTGCTTTTTTCAAGCCGATGCTCGGCAATAGCGAGGCGGAAGACGAAAGCGCGCCCAAAGAAACATTGATGCCCGCCGCAATTGCTCCGCCCAAAAAACATCCGTTTTTGTCAAGAACATAAATCTTGCTGGCTGTTCCGAGGTCGATTATAAAGCACGGAAGCGGATATTTGTTAAGCGCCGCCACAGCACCCGTAACCAAATCCGCACCGAGAGTTGAGGGGTCATCAATAAGTATATTCAATCCCGTTTTTATTCCGGGACCGACAACAACGGGAGAAACTCCAATAAGTTTTTTCACAGCTTCGGTGACGGAATACATAACTTCCGGCACAACGCAACTTACTATACCGCCCGAAAAATCAGCCTTTTCCACGCCGTAGAGCTTGAAAATTTCCGTAATTTCGCACGCATACTGATCTGACATTCTTTTTTTGTCGGTTGCAAGGCGGGATACGAAAACAAGCTCCTCATCCTTAAAAGCACCTATTGTAATGTTTGTATTGCCGACATCTACCGTCAAAACCATTTTTATCTCTCCGAAAACAGATTTTTTCATATTATACTCTATTATTTTTGAAAAATCAATGCTATAATCATTTAACAAGAAAATTTTTGAGGTATTGATTATGGAATGTAATGTTTGTCCGAGAAAGTGTAATGTTGACAGAACTAAAAAAACGGGTTTTTGCGGAATGAACGATAAAATCAAAATCGCCCGTGCCGAGCTTCACTTTTGGGAAGAGCCTTGCATAAGCGGAACTAACGGTTCCGGTACGGTGTTCTTTTCGGGATGTCCTTTAAAGTGTGTTTACTGTCAAAACAATGAAATAAGCGGCGGCGGTTTCGGAAAAGAGATTACCGTACAAAGACTTGCGGAAATTTTCAAGGAGCTTGAAGAAAAAGGAGCGCACAACATAAATCTTGTTACACCCACTCACTTCTCCGAACAAATTTCGGAAGCATTGAATATTTACAAGCCCTCCATACCGATTATATACAACTGTTCGGGATACGAAAGCGTTGATACATTAAAAAAACTCTGCGGAAAGATTGACATATATCTGACGGATTTAAAGTATTTCGACAGTGATGTGAGCAAAAAATATTCCAATGCGGAAGATTACTTTGACGTCGCTTCCGAAGCCGTAAAGGAAATGATTCGGCAACAGCCGAAAAATATTTTTGATGAAAACGGCATTATGCAAAAAGGTGTTATAATAAGGCATCTTGTTCTGCCGCTGAATTTAACGCAGACAAGAAAAATTTTAGCGTGGATAAAAAATAACCTCCCCGAAGACACGATAATCAGCCTTATGAGCCAATACGTTCCTCTTGCAAACGCCTGCAAATTCAAAGAAATCAACAGAAAAATCACAAAAAGAGAATATGAAAAAGCACTCACAATGCTTGATGAGTTCGGCTTTGAAAACGGGTTTATGCAGGAATTATCTTCTTCAAAAGAAGAATTTGTTCCACCGTTCAATCTTGAAGGAGTTTAAAAATTATAGATAAAATATGTAAATTTCGTATTGATATTATATGTAAATTGTGCTAAAATTTAATGAAATGTTATTTAATTTAAAAACTTAGGAGGTTTTTAATGATGAAAAAGAAAATTACAGCAGTTGTTCTTGCAGTTATTATGCTTTGGGCAGCCGCAATTCCTTCCTTTGCCGCTAAAGCATCGGAAAATGACAACGGTACCCTCCGCTTTGACAAGAACGGTGAGTTTAAAATTCTCGTTCTTTCAGACGTGCAGGATGACTATCCCGTAAACGAAGACACACTTCAGTTTATCAGGGAAGCTCTCGACACCGAAAAACCGGATATCGTAGTTTTTAACGGTGACAACATCATTTCAAATGACTTGCGTTGCTATGACCAGCTTTTTGAGCCGTTGGTTGAAAGAAACGTCAAATTCACTTTCGTTTTCGGAAATCACGATGACGAATGTTGCGACCTTAACAAAGAAGAACTTCTTGAGGTGTATCAGAAGTATGAGGGTTGTCTTGCATACGACGCCGACCCTGCTCTTCACGGCTGTGCAACCCACAACCTCCCCGTTCTTTCCTCTGACGGAACAAAGGTTGCTTTTAACCTTTGGCTTTTCGACAGCGGCGACTACATATATGATGAAAACGGCGAATATGTAAGAGATGAATCCGGCAGCAGACTTTATGACTGCGTAAGAAAAGACCAGATTGAATGGTACAAAGAAGTAAGTAAAAAGCTTGAGGAAGAAAACGGCGGTCTTGTTCCGTCAATCGCTTTTGAACACATTATTACAGAAGAAGGCGTAGCGGGTATTCTTCCGAAAATGCCCTCGTTCCTCGGTGATTGGGGAAGAAGCTTTACAAACGGCAACGCTTATTCTTACCTCCCCGTTTTCACAAGAATTAAAAGCGGTCTTATTCTTGAGCCTCCCTGCCCTTCTGTTGACAACGACGGTCAGTGGGATGCTTTTGTTGAAAGAGGCGACGTTCTCGGCTGCGTATTCGGTCATGACCACACAAACACATTTATCGTTGAATATGACGGTATAGATGCTATTATGACGCCCGGAATTACAAGCCATTCTTATTCAAACGATACAACAAGAGGTGCAAGAGTTATCACAATCGATGAAGACAATCCCTGGGAATACGAAACAAGGATTCTTCACTTCCATCAGCTTGCACTTAAATCGGGTTCACTTCTTCCCGAAATTACAGGCACTTCGCTCAACGAATTCAGAGCGCAGGAATTTCTTCTTGCACTTTCCGAAGTTGCTCTGAAAATCGGTCAGGTATTAACGTTCTTTATAAGATAACTTAACACAGCATTTTAAAGGATGGTAAACATATGGATACAAACGTAAAAGCAATTGACACACAGAAAAAATATATTCCGAAAAAGGAATTTTATATGTATTGTCTCGGCGCCGGCGGACAAGGTATGATTTATGCCATGATGTCAAGCTACGTCAGCGACTACTATGTAAATGTTCTTAAACTTCCGCTTATTTTCGTGCTTCTTCTTATGCTTTTGGCAAGAGTTTGGGACGCTATCAACGACCCCCTTATGGGCATTATAGTTGACCGTCACACAACAAAGTGGGGCAAAATGAAGCCGTACATTCTCTTTGCGGCAGTCCCCATTGCGATATTTACCGTACTTATGTATTACGGCCCCGAAAATTTAAGCGGCACTCAGCTTATGATTTATGTTGCGTTCACCTACGTTTTCTGGGGAATGACATATACAATGGCAGACGTTCCTTTCTGGAGTCTTCCCAACGTTCTTACCCCCAATGCCGCCGAGAGAGGCTCGGTTATTTCGCTCGGCAGAACATTTAACGGCGTAGGCTCGGCAATTCCCGAAGTGCTTTTCCTTGTTGCCGGTTTTGCTCTTCCCAAAATTCTTGAAACTTCAGACCCCATTGCATTTGAAAAACAGAAATATCTTATCATTGCGGTTATTACCGTTGTAATAGGCATCATCCTCTATGTTAACTCCTATTTCCACGTCAAAGAGCGTGTAATTATTCCCGACAAGAAGCGTGATCCGGGCGAACCCTCTCAGCTTACGAGAATTTTTAAATGCAAACCTCTTATGCTCGTAATTCTTATGGGTATTCTCTCAAGCGGCAGATATATGATTCAGGCAGCAGCTATCCACGTTGCACGTTACGCTTTCTACATAGGCCCTGAAATTACCGATTCTATGACTATCGAAGAAAAAACCGCTGCAATTTCCGCCAGCGTTTCAAGTGTTAAGACTATCTTCCAAGTCTGTGCAATTGTCGGTATGTTCGGCGCTATGCTCTTTATGCCCTTGCTGATGAAGAAATTTGAATATAAGAAAATTGTTATCACAACTTGTCTTTTAGGCTTTGTTGCCAGCATCTTCACAACCCTTATCGGTTGGTTCACCGGCAACCTTTACCTTTGTATCCCATTTGTTCTTATTTCCTGCGTTCCTCTCGGTGTTCTCAACGTAATTTCCTATGCGATGATAGGCGACTGCCTTGACTATATGGAGCTTAAAACAGGCTTCCGTGACAATGCTCTCGGCTCGGCTTGTCAGGGCTTTGTAAACAAGCTCGGCAATGCTTTTGCAACAAGCGGTATCATTCTTATGTATATGTTCATCGGTCTTAAACCCGAAGATATGCTCAACTCCGAGGTTATCGTAGCGGCTACCGAGCTTACCAGAACTCAGAACTTTGCAATGTTCTCACTCGTTTCCATTGTTCCCGGCATAAGCCTGCTCTTGTGCTGTATTCCGATGTTCTTCTATGACATCGCCGGCGAAAAGAAAGCAAGAATCACGGCAGAGCTTGCCGAAAGACGTCAGAAGATGGGCATTAAGTTTGATTAATTTTTAATTTAATTTTACGGAGGCAAAAAAATGACTTACATTAACTTTGATTCATCACGTCCTTTGGATTTAATACCCATAGGAAGAATCGCAATCGACTTTAACCCGACAGATTACTACAACACACTTGACAAGTGTGAAAACTACAAAAAATATGTCGGCGGTTCACCTGCAAACATTGCGGTGGGACTTGCACGTCTCGGCAAAAAAGTAGGTTTTATCGGAAAGGTTTCGGATGACCAATTCGGCACATATGTCGAAAACTTCTTTGCAGACGAGGGTATTGATATTTCACACGTCACACGCACAAAGGGCGGTGAAAAACTCGGTTTGACTTTTACGGAAATCAAATCGGAGAACGAAAGCAGTATTCTTATGTACCGTGACGGAATTGCCGACCTTATGCTTCACCCCGATGATGTTGACGAAGAATACATAAAGAGTGCAAAAGCAATCCTTATCAGCGGAACAGCACTTTCGCAAAGTCCGTCCCGTGAAGCTTGCCTTAAAGCTATGTACCTTGCAAAAAAGGTTGACACAAAAATTATTTTCGACATCGACTACCGTCCTTACAATTGGAAAAATGCGGATGAAATCGCAATATACTATTCGCTTGTTGCTTCAAACAGCGATATGGTTATGGGTTCACGTGAAGAATTTGACTTGACGGAAGCTATTTCGGCACCCGGCAGAAGTGATAAGGAAACTGCCGCACACTGGATGAGTATGGGCAACAAAATTGTTATCATCAAACACGGTAAGCAAGGCTCAACAGCTCACACAGCCGACGGTGAATATTCCATTAAGCCTTTCCCCGTTAAGGCGTTTAAGTCCTTCGGCGGCGGCGACGGTTACGGCTCATCATTTATTTACGGTTTGCTTGAAGGCTGGGATATTATGGACTGCCTTGAAATGGGCAGTGCTTCTGCCTCGATGCTGGTTGCCGCACACGGCTGCTCGCTGTTTATGCCGACAGTTGAAGAAGTAAAAGCTTTCATCAAAGAAAGCAAAGAAAAATACGGTGAAATGGTCGCAAGAGGTTAATTTAAAATAATTTTAGCAAAGGACTGATATATATGTTTTTTTATCCGGAATTTGAAAACGGAGCAAAAGTTCTTTCGGAAACGGAAGGCTTGAACAATGATATGCTTATGGATATCACTGTTTTTAAAATGAAGAAAGGCGAAAGAAAAGATTTTTTCAGTGCCGACAGTGAAATCGCAATCCTCCTTACCGAGGGCGATATAACTTTCGGCTTTGAGGGAAAAGAAGAAAAAGCTTCAAGAAAAAATATTTTCAAGGACGGCCCCTACTGTCTTCACACAGCAAAAAACACAAAAAGCTATGTTGTAGCCGACAGTGATTGTGAAATCATTTTCCAAAGCACGAAAAACGAAAATGATTTCCCGACAAAATTTTACCGTCCCGAAGACTGTGACAGCTTCGTTTCCTGCGAGGGAAAATGGGAAGACACAGCCACAAGAGATGTTGTAACCGTTTTCGATTATAACAACGCTCCTTATTCAAATATGGTTTTGGGTGAAGTTTACGCACGTCAGGGAAGATGGTGGAGTTACATCCCCCATCAGCATCCTCAACCCGAAGTTTACTATTATAAGTATGAACGTGAAGAAGGCTTCGGTGCCTGCTTTATCGGTGAAACGGCTTACACCGTAAAGGACGGAAGCTGCGGTTGTTTCCCCGGCGGATTCACACACGCTCAGGTTACGGCACCGGGTTATCCCCAGTACTGCTGCTGGATGATAAGACATCTTGACGGCAACCCCTGGACAGACAGAATTGATGACGAGAGATACACATGGCTTCTCAACGGCTAATTGAAAGGATAATTTAGATATGAAAACTATCAGACTTACCTGCGGTGAAGCAGTTGTTAAATACCTTGACAATCAGTATGTCACAATCGAGCAGGACGGAGAAATGATTGAAAGCAAGTTTGTCGAAAATTTCTATACGATTTTCGGTCACGGCTGCGTTCTCGGTGTCGGTGAAGCTCTTTCACAATCGGAACATTCAATCAAGGTTATGCAGGGCAGAAACGAACAAGGTATGGCACAGGCGGCAACGTCATATGCTAAACAAAATAACCGCCTTAAAATCATACCCTGTATGTCATCTATCGGCCCCGGTGCCGCAAATATGGTAACCGCTGCCGCAACAGCAACAGTTAACAATATTCCCCTGCTTTTGTTTATGGGCGACACTTTCGCTTCAAGACAGCCCGATCCCGTTCTTCAGCAAATGGAACAGCCGGGCGACCTTACAATTACAACGAATGATGCTTTCAAGCCTGTTACAAGATTCTTTGACAGAATCACGAGACCGGAAATGATAATGTCCTCACTCACCAACGCAATGCGTGTGCTGACAGACCCGGCTCACACCGGTGCTGTTGCAATCGCAATGTGTCAGGATGTTCAGGGCGAAAGCTATGACTATCCCGAAGAATTTTTCAGAAAAAGAGTTCATTACATTTCAAGAGCAATTCCCAATTCTTATGAAACAGAACAGGCTGCCGCACTTCTCAAAGAAAGCAAAAAACCGCTTCTCATTGTCGGCGGCGGTGTAAGATACAGTATGGCAGGCAAAGAAGTTGCGGAATTTTGCGAAAAGCACAACATTCCTTTTGCCGAAACTCAAGCCGGTAAAAGTTCGATTAAATCCTCGCACCCGCTTAATCTCGGCGGAATCGGTGTTACGGGCAATGCCGCCGCCAACACAATCGCAAAAGATGCCGATGTGGTCATTGCGGTAGGCTCACGTCTTACCGACTTTACAACATCCTCAAAATGGATTTATGCCGGTGCAAAATTAATCACAATCAATGCAAGCGCTTTCCACGCAAGCAAATTTGACAGCGTTAAGGTAGTTGCCGATGCCAAAGAAGGCATTAAGGCTCTTGATGCCGCATTGGGCGAATACAAGTCATCCTACACAAACGAAATCGCCCAAGCAAAAGCTTTGTGGGATAGCGAAATGAAACGTCTTTGCTCTGTTGAGTACAATCCCGATAACTTCCAACCCGAAAACAAGGTTCGTGTAGAAAACAATCTTGAAGACTTTTCAAAAGCTACGGGTGGTACAATTTGTCAGACAGCCGCTCTCGGCGTTATTCGCAAAACCATTCCCGATGATGCAATCGTTGTTGCTGCGGCAGGTTCACTTCCCGGATGTATGCAAAGAATGTGGACTACCGACAGCTTATACAGCTATAATATGGAATACGGTTATTCCTGTATGGGATATGAAATAGCAGGTGCGTTCGGTTCAAAACTCGCCTCCCCCGACAAAGAAGTTTATGCACTCGTCGGTGACGGCAGCTATAATATGCTCCACTCTGAGATGATTACAGCTTTACAGGAAGGCAAAAAGATAAATGTACTTCTTTTTGACAACGCTTCTTTCGGCTGCATCAACAATCTGCAAATGGGTCAGGGCGTTCAATCCCTCTGCACGGAGGCTCGCTTGAGAGATGGCGATGAGCCGATAAGATACGGTGAGTTTATGAACATTGACTATGCTTTGTGTGCAAAAGGCTACGGCTATATTACATACACGGCAAAAACAATAGAAGAACTTCAAGCCGCACTTGAAGACAGCCTGAAACAGACAAAGCCAACCCTTATAGACATAAAAGTTTTGCCGAAAACAATGACCGACGGTTACGGCAGTTGGTGGAATGTCGGATGCAGCGATATTCCGAGAACACAAAAGGGAAAAGAAGCTTTGGCTGAAAAGCAAAATCATCTTGCAACTGCAAGAAAATATTAATTTCACGGCAATCAAATTTCTGAAAGGATTGATATAAAAATGAACAGTGAAAAAATTAAACTCGGCATTGCTCCCATTGCGTGGACAAATGATGATATGCCGGATTTGGGAAGCGAAAACACCTTTGAACAGTGTGTAAGTGAAATGGCACTTGCAGGCTACAAAGGCTGCGAAATCGGTAACAAATACCCTTCCGACCCCGCAGAACTGACAAAGAAGCTCGACATCAGAGGTCTTCAGGTTGCAAACCGTTGGTTCTCGTCCTTTATTCTTACAAAGGACTTTGCCGAAGTTGAAAAAGATTTTCGTGAAAACTGCGAATTTCTTAAAGCTTGCGGTGCAAAAAGAATCGGTGCTTCCGAACAGAGTTACAGTATTCAAGGTCAAATGGAAACACCTGTTTTTGAAAAGAAATACGTTATGAACGACGATGAGTGGAAGAAATTTGCCGACGGTCTTTCAAAGCTCGGAAAAATCGCTCAGGAATACGGCATAACGCTTGTATACCATCATCATATGGGTACTGTTGTTCAGACAGCGGAAGAAATCGACAAAATGATGTCTCTTTGCGATGAAGACAGCGTTTATCTTCTTTTCGATTCGGGACACCTTGCATACTGCGGCGAAGATTATATGGCAGTTCTCAAAAAATACGCAAAGAGAATCAAGCACGTTCATCTCAAAGATATTCGTCCCGAAATTGTCGAAAAAGTCAAGAAAGAACATCTCAGCTTCCTTCAAGGCGTTCGTCTCGGTGCTTTCACGGTTCCCGGTGACGGCTGCATTGATTTCAAGCCTATCTTTGATGTTCTTGACGAGGCTGACTACGAGGGCTGGATGCTTGTTGAAGCAGAACAGGATCCCGCAATTGCAAATCCGTTTGAATATGCTGTGAAAGCAAGAAAATACATTAACGAAAACGCAGGATTATAAGGAGAATATGTTACAATGGAAAAATTACAGTATTTTGTAAACGGCGAGTTCAAAGACTCCAAAACAGACGTGTGGTATGACCTTCACAACCCCAGCACGGGCGAAGTAACAGGTCAGGCACCCTGCTGTACCAATGATGAGGTTCTTGAAGCCGTTGCAGCCGCAAAAGCCGCATACCCCGCTTGGAGAGCTACACCCGCAATCAAAAGAGCGCAGATTATGTACAAGGTTCGTGAGCTTATCATAAAAAATATGGAAGAACTTACCATGTGCGTAGCAAAAGAAAACGGTAAGGTTTGGTCGGAAGCAGAGGGCGACGTTCTTAAAGCAAAAGAAGGTACAGAGCTTGCAACTCAAGTTCCGTCACTTATGATGGGTGAGAGCATTATGGATGCTTCAAAGGGATATGACACGGTTAAATACCGTGAAGCTATGGGTGTATTCCTCGGAATCGTTCCCGTTAACTTCCCTGCTATGATTCCTTTCGGTTGGATGGCTCCGACTTGTGTTGCCTGCGGTAACACAATGGTTCTCAAAGCTGCTTCTCTTACACCGAAAACGGCTATGATGTTTGCAAAAATTTACAAAGAAGCCGGTATTCCCGACGGTGTTATCAACATTGTTACCTGCTCAAGAAACGAAATCAACACACTTCTTGACCATCCCGACATTGTCGGTGTAACCTTTGTAGGTTCAACACCCGTAGGTCTTAAAATATATGAAAGAGCTGCCAAAAACGGCAAGCGTTGCCAGGCTCTTTGCCAGGCAAAGAACCACGCACTTGTTATGGAAGACTGCGCACTTGAGAGAACCGTTGCAGGCGTTATCAACTCCGCTTACGGATGTGCCGGACAGCGTTGTATGGCACTTTCCTGCTGTGTTGTTGAAGAAAGCATTGCAGACAGATTTGTTGCAGAACTTAAAAAGCAGGCTGAAAAAATCAAGGTCGGCCCCTCATGGGAAAAAGACTCTAAGCTCGGCCCGATTACATACAAGAAGCACTATGACGAGGTTATCGCAGACATCGACAAGGGCGTAGCCGAGGGTGCAACACTTGTACTCGACGGTAGAAAATGCGTTGTTGAGGGTTACGAAAACGGCTACTTTGTAGGCCCCACAATTTTCGACAACGTTACCGAAGATATGACAATCGGCAGAGATGAAGTTTTCGGCCCCGTTCTTTGCATTAAGAGATGCAAAAACTTTGAAGACGGTCTTAAAATTATGAATTCAAACCCGTATGCAAACGGTTCTGTAATTTACACTCAAAGCGGTTATTACGGCAGAGAATTTGCACGTCATACTGACGGCGGACAAGTAGGCATAAACGTTGGTATTCCCGTTCCCGTAGGCTTCTTCCCCTTCTCAGGTCATAAGCAGTCTTTCTTCGGTGATCTCCACTGTCTCGGAAAAGATGCTTATCGCTTCTACACGGAAAGCAAGGCTGTTACAACACACTGGTTCTCCGAAGAAGAGAAAAAAGCTCTTGAAGTAAGCACTTGGGACGGAACAATATAAAAATAATTTAGATTAGAGGTAAAAGCTATGGTAAAAATCGGTATTATCGGCGCAGGCCGAATCGGTAAAGTACATCTTCAGTCAATTACATACCATGTAAAGGGTGCAACCGTAAAATCAATTGCAGACCCCTTTATGAACGAAGAAACTGAAAAATTCGTTAAAAGCATGGGCGTTGAAGTTGTAACAAAAGATTATAAAGAAATTCTCGCAGACCCCGAAATCGATGCTGTTATGGTTTGCTCATCAACCGACACTCATTCATCAATTTCCGTTGAAGCTATCAATGCGGGCAAGCACGTTTTCTGTGAAAAACCCGTTGACCATTCAATAGAAAAAATTCAGGCTGTTGCAGATGCACTCAAAGGTAAAAACCTTAAATTCCAAGTCGGCTTCAACAGAAGATTCGACCACAACTTTGCCGCAATACGCAAGGCTGTTGATGACGGAAGAATCGGTGACCCCCATATCGTAAAAATTACTTCCCGTGACCCCGAACCCCCCAATCCTGCATATATAAAGGTTTCCGGCGGTATTTTCCTTGATATGACAATTCACGATTTTGATATGGCAACATTCCTTGTAAACAGCGATGTTGAAGAGGTTTATGTTCAGTCGGCAGTTCTTGTTGACCCCGCAATCGGCGAACAGGGTGACGTTGACACCGCTATTATCACCTTGAAGATGTCAAACGGCGCACTTTGCGTTATCGATAACTCAAGAAAAGCAGCTTACGGTTATGACCAGAGAGCGGAAGTATTCGGTTCTAAAGGTATGGTTGCAACAAGCAACGATACACTTTCTTCTGCTGTTGTTTCCGATGCAAACGGTGTAACGGGCGAAAAACCGTTGTTCTTCTTCCTTGAAAGATATATGCAGTCTTTCACAGATGAAGTTGCTCAGTTTGTAGATGCCATTGAAAATGACAAAGAGGTTCCCGTTGGTATCCACGCAGGTATGCAGTCTGTTAAAATCGGCCTTGCAGCTAAAAAGTCTGTTGAGGAACACAGACCTGTTAAGCTTTCTGAAATTCAGTAAATTTAAAATATTAAAAAACTACAAGTCTGCCGAAAAGGTAGGCTTGTAGTTTTTTTTGCGGACAAGTGTATCTTTTTTTCTGAAAGTTATATACAAAGGGAGCTGTAAAAACTTTGTTTTTACAGCTCCGCTGAATTAATGGTATTTAGGCATCCAATCCCCGTGAACCTCGATAAGCTCATCCACCATCTTAACAATGTCATCTATGTTAAGCTCGGAAGCTGTATGGGGTTCAAGCATAGCAGCCTGATAAATGCAATCCTTCTTCCTTGTAACAGCCGCCTCGATTGTGAGCAATTGAGGGTTAATGTTTGTCATATTCATAGCCGCAAGCTGAACGGGAAGTCTGCCGATTTTGCACGGCGAAATGCCGCTTGCATCAACCAAGCACGGAACTTCAACACAGGCATCTCTGTCGAGATTTTCTATAAGTCCGCCGTTATAAACGTTACCGCCGATTTTGTAGGGCTTGTTTGTAATCATCGCTTCCATAATGTACGATGCGTATTCGTGCGACCTTTCGTGTGTAACTTTGCCGTCGGCAAGGATGCTGTCACGTTCTTTTTCCCAACCGGCAATTTGATTTACACAGCGTCTCGGATATTCATCAAGCGGAATGTTGTACTTTTCAATCATTTCCGGGTATTTGTCCTTAATGAAGAACATATTATATTCGGCATTGTGTTCGCTCGATTCAGTGCAATAATAGCCGAGTCTTCTGATATATTCGTATCTTACCATATCACTGTGCTTTTCAATCTCGCCTGCCAAAGCTTTATCGTTCATTTCAATAGCACGCTTTTTAATTTCGGGATAAAGGTCGTTGCCGTCCTTATCACGAATTTCGAGAAGCCAAGCCATATGGTTTATACCTGCAATTTTATCCCATCTGCCTTCGATTTTATCCTTCATTCCTACGCCGTTGAGCAAGCCTTCGGAACAGGTTTGCACGCTGTGGCAAAGACCGATTGTTTTAATGCCGGTATAGCGTGTCATATAACCGGTGAGAATAGCCATAGGATTTGTGTAATTCAAGAACCACGCATCGGGGCAAACCTCCTGCATATCTGCCGCAAAATCCGCAAGCACGGGGATAGTTCTCAAGCCTCGCATAATACCGCCGATGCCGAGTGTATCGGCTATTGTCTGACGCAAGCCGTACTTTTTCGGTATTTCAAAATCGGTTATTGTGCAAGGGTCATAAAGTCCTACCTGAATTGCATTGACAACAAATTTTGCACCTCTGAGTGCTTCTTTCCTGTTTTCAACACCCAGATGAGTTGTGATTTTGGCTCTGTTTTCGTTTACGTTGGCATTGATTGCATTGAGAATTATTTCGGATTCTTTAAGTCTTTTGCCGTCAATATCGTAAAGGGCAAATTCCGCTTCACGCAAACACGGTGTACACATACAGTCACCGATAACATTTCTTGCAAAAACGGTGCTGCCCGCACCCATAAACGTAATTTTCATATGTAAAATCCCTCCAAGATTTGTGTTATATAAACTATACAATTTTAACGTTAAATCGTCAAGGGATTTTCAAAAATTTGTCAAATTATTTTTTCTTTATTTCTATATCGTAAACAATAACCGCATTTGGGTAAAGAACATCTTTGTTTTCACAGCCGTAGATACATTCACCGAGTGTCGCATCTGCGGGGATACTTTTCTTAGCATAGAATTTTATTTCCTCCGTGCCTCTGTTAAACAAAAGCAGATAGCCTTTCTTTTTGTTCCAACCGCAAATTACGGTTATATCGGATGAAGATTTTAAGAGCTTTAAATCATAATTATTTATATCGCTCAAAACGTCCGAATAACGGTTACGCAGTTTAATCGCCTGCTTTATTGCCTCATACATATACTTTCTGTTTTTCCAATTAAAGCAGTAGTTATCAAAAAAGGCGAGCTTTCCGTAAAACGGATGGTTTTTCGGCAAAACAAACCTACCCTTTTCCGTATTTCCCAAACCGAGATTCATAGGCTGCTTTTCGCAAAATTCCTGTGCATTGTTAATGAAAAAGACAGTGTTGGGAAGAAGTGCCGTAACCACAACCGCAGATATACATTTCAGCAATCCCATAGTATACATACTTCTCGGTGTGTCTGCCATTTCGGTGCAGGCTATTGACGGGATTTTTCCGCTTACACATTCGCAAAGCCTTTTGTTAAAACTCATACTGCCATAGCTTTCCGACTTCCACAAATCCCATATACCGCCTGTGTAAAAATCATAGCCCTCGTTTTTCAGATTTTCCGAACACAAATTATTAAACTCTTCCGACCACAAAAGGAACTTTTTATCCTTCTTTTTTATATCAGAAATAATTTCCTCTGTCAGTTCTTTGGGCAATGCGTGTGCCATATCTATTCTTGCACCGTCAATTGAATATTTTTCAATGTAATACGGTATAACCTTTTTTACATATTCCCACAATTCCGTATTCGGCTTTTCACACGGGAAAACACTGCACTTTATGCCATCCTGTGCTATTATCGGTGGAAAATCTTCACCGAACTTTTTTAGGGCATTTTCCGTATTGTCAAAATAATACCGCAAAAATGTTACATCGCTCCACGGCGGCTGAGGGTCATTAACGGTATCGGCAAAACCCGGCATAACGGAAATCCCCAAGCTTTCCGAACAGCTTTTTTGAAAATCAGTCCCCTCTTTTTTTAAGTCGGAAACGGTTTTCTCGTTCGGCGGAAAAGCAAAGCTTTCGGCAAAACGATAAATGTTTTCCGATTTGTAAAGCTGTTTTACATTTTTTTCATTCACTTCTGTGTGTCCGAGTTCCTTGCAGGCAGGCGGTGAAAAATCAAGAAGAGAATGGTTTTTTACCCAATAAAACCATTCGGGATGCTCTTTACACAAAACGCTGTCCCTTGCCGCAGTTCTGAAAGCAAAATCAAGCACCACTTTCATTTGTAACTTATGGCAAGCTTCGCACAATGCCGCAAATTCTTTTTCCGTGCTTATGCCCTCAAGATGAGAATCGTGCAATGAATTATCAAAGCTCATTATATCTTTTATCGCATACGGCGAAGAAAGTTCACCTTTTTTGTTTTCTTCCGACAGCATAAAAACAGGCAAAAGATAAATTCCGTTGAAACCCATTTCTTTTATAAGCGGAAGCAGAGCGATAGTCTTTAAAAAAGTTCCGTTCTCCAATCCTTTTCCGTGATCCCAAGCGGAAAAGCTTCTGACAAACAGTGAATAAAATGACAGAGGCTCGTCTTTTTTTGATTTTTTTCGTGATAAAATGTACTCAACGGCTTTTTTGAAAAAGCTGTATGAATTTACAAGAATTTCGCCCTGTTCATCTGCCTTTTCAAATTCCGCACCGACATAGTTCCAGCAATAAGGTATTTTGTATTTGCCATCACTCTTGCTTTCGTTTTTGCTGAGAATTTCAAGTATTTCATTCAGATTATCCATAAGCTTCTCCTTTTAAATGCGATGTTAATAAATATTCTTTGAAAAAATGCGGTAAATAAACATAAAATAAAATTCTTTTATTGAAATGCATTTTAATATATGATAATATTTATCAAAGAGGATGTGATTGTGTGGCACTTAAAACGTACATTTTGTCTTCACTTGCTAAAGTTTTTCCCGACGAAGAACCGAAAAACTATGAGCAAATTGAAGAATTGTCATCTTTCAGAAATGAAAAATCAGCTTTTCAGGTTGCTTTTTCGAGCGACGTGTTTAACGATGATATTTCTTTCACGGTTTCGGAAAATCTGAAAATTTACAAAGTCGGCTGTGTCGCATCGATAAAAGCCGCCGACAGCAAAACAGATGACTACTACCTTCGCAAAGCTCCCGGACTTTATCCCGATGTTTTAAAACCGTATAGTGGGGAAAAATTTAAGCTTCCCGCAAATGTTTGGATGAGTTTTTGGATTGAAGCCGAAAATTTAAGTGCGGGAAAACATAAAATAGAAATATGCTTTTCGGATAAAGACAATAAAACAATATGCACAAAAAGCATTTATCTTGACATTATCGATGCCGACCTGCCTGAGCAAAATTTAATTTGCACAAATTGGTTTCATTGTGATAGCCTTGCGGTATATTACAATGTGCCTGTTTTCAGTGAGAGATTTTGGGAAATTACCGAAAATTTTGTAAAAGCTGCGTCAGAACACGGCATTAACTGTATTCTTACACCTATTTTCACCCCACCGCTTGATACACAAATCGGTGGTGAAAGATTAACGGTTCAGCTAATCAGTGTAAAAAAGAACAAAAATACATATGAATTTGATTTTTCCAACTTAAAAAAATGGGTTAAAATGTGTCTGAAAAACGGGATTAAGTATTTTGAAATGGCACACTTTTTCACTCAATGGGGCGCACGTCACGCACCGAAAATCGTTGCGGAGGTTGACGGCAAAGAAGAAAGAATTTTCGGTTGGGAAACTGATTCGGTCGGAGAAGAATACAGCGAATTTTTGTCGTCCCTTGCACCCGAATTGACGGCGGTGCTTGAATCGCTCGGCATTGCCGACAATGTTTTTTTCCACATTTCGGATGAACCGAGCAATAACGACCTTGAAGTTTACGGTAAAATCAGCGTGTTGATACATAAGCTGTTCGGAAAAAGATTTAAAATAATCGATGCTTTATCCGATTTTGAGTTTTATCGAAAAGGATATGTCACAATTCCCATACCGAATGAGGCTTCAATTGAAGATTTTGTCGGCAAAGTTCCCGAACTATGGACTTACTACTGTTGCGGCCCGACAGACAATTATTATTCAAACCGTTTTCTTTCAATGCCACTGCAAAGAACACGCATTATCGGTATGCAAATGTATAAATACGGCATAACGGGATTTCTACATTGGGGATATAATTTTTATTTTACCTGTCTTTCGGCAAGAGCCGTTGACCCGTTTGCGGAAACAGATGCAGACTGTGCGTTTTCCTCCGGCGATTCATTTATTGTATACCCTGCCCCCGACGGGAATGTTTGGAGTTCGATAAGGCTTAAAACAATGAACGAGGCATTTCAAGATATGCGTGCGTTGCAAATGCTTGAAAAAATGATAGGAAAAGAAAATGTTCTCGACATTTTGGAAAAGCAGGACGGCGAAAGCTTTGATTTAACTTTTACCGACTATCCGAGAAGCGAAAAGTGGCATCTTCAAAAAAGAAATGAAATTAACAAAAAAATAAAAGAACTGCTTTAAAACAAAAGGCAAATATAAACCGAGTGACTTTATGCACGGTTTATATTTGCCTGATTTTTTGTTTTTTAACCGACACCTCTTATGCCGACATTTTCAACGTAGGGTTCAACACGCTTTGCCATTTTCTGCATTATAGGTTTCGGCAAAGCCGTTAAATTACTACCGATTAAATCTCCCGAATCGACGAATCCCTGAAGATAATAGTTTTTCGCTCCCTTTATCATTTTGCCGATGCTGTCAAAAGCATCTTCATTATGAAACTCCGCCACAACCGTTGTTCTGAACTCGTATTCGATATCGGCTTCGTTTATAAGAAAATCGATGCTCTGCTTGATTTTTTCAAAATCGATGTCATCCTTGCCCACGGTTGCAGAATAAAATTCAGGTGAATTTTTTATATCCATAGCCACATAATCAACAAGGCCCTCATTGACAAGCTTCTTTAATTTTTCCGGATAAGAGCCGTTTGTATCAAGTTTAATCTGATAACCGAACGATTTTATTTTCTTTAAAAAATCCTCGATATCATTTTGAATGAGCGGTTCGCCGCCCGTTACGCATACGCCGTCAAGAATACCCTGTCTTTTCTTTAAATAAGCAAAAAACTCATCTTCCGTAATATCGGAATTTCCGTCACCCGTAACAAGCGAGGCGTTGTGGCAAAACGGACATCGAAAATTGCATCCGAACGTGAAAACGATGCACGCAACTCTGCCCGGAAAATCCAAAACAGTCATTTTTTGCAACCCGATTAATTTCATAAATTATTTTACCTCATTTAACTCAATTTTACGTATTCAATCATATAATTCCTCCGAAATGCATAATTAAATACTAAAGCTATTTTAGTCACGGAGGTAATTATAATGAGAAACCCTGTTGAAGAACGAGCTGTTGAACTCGGCACATATATCGTAGAAAACCGTTCCACCGTAAGGGCAACGGCAAAACAGTTCGGGATAAGCAAATCAACAGTACATATGGATGTTGCCACAAGACTGAGGGAACTCAATCCGCAACTTTACCGTCAAGTGCGTGAGGTTCTTGAAGTAAACAAAGCTCAAAGGCACATCCGAGGCGGCATTGCAACAAAAGAGAAATACAAATCTCTCAAATAATAATTATATTTCAATTTTTCCGATAGCCGACATATACCATATAAAAAGCAAAATCAAAGAAAGCAAAAGGAAAAAAGAGCCTTCATATGTCAAATAACACAAAAACTCACCGAAACATTTTAAAAAATCACTGCGGTTTATCGAAAAGTTTTCAAAGTTAATTTTTTCGGCAATTTTTGAATATTTCATAACAGAGGAAAAAAACAGCACCGTAATACCGGTCGAAGCCGATACTCCGCCGAACCTTCGTAACAGGCGACGTCTGTGCCTTGTACCGTTTGCGTAAACAATTATTAAAATAAAAAATGCCGACAAAAGGGGCAGCGAATAAACCACCAAATTTCCGACAGGTTTGAGAACAGCCGGAAATTCAATATCGTTGTTGTAAAAAAATGCCGAATTAAAAGTAAAAACCGTTACGAACAAAACCAATGACAAAGACAGAAAAAACATCAAAAATTCGATTATAACGCTGTTACGATTTGATACAAACCTGTTAATCAAGCTTTCCTCCTCCTAACTTAAAACTGTTTTCATCTTCAGAATATAAAGCTTTGCACTATTGCTTCTTGAATATTATTTTTTAATAAAAAGCACAAAACCATTATCACAATAACCAGTATAACCGCCCTGAGAAAAGCCATTAGTAAAGTTGAAACAAGCTTCTTGTTTGCCGAAAGCATCCTTTTGTTTTCGGCAAATGCTTCTTTATTTGAAGAATCGTACACCTTATCATATTCATGTGCGATTTCAGCGGCGCTCTTCATCTTCTTCTGCACCGCTTTGTACATTTTTTTGTGAAATTTTTTATTTTTAAATTCTCTGTATCCCAAAAAACTTTCTCCCATCAAATTTATCTTTTAAGCAAAACATCCCTTTCATACTGTTTTACTTCTTCATACCAGCTTTCATCCGAAGCAACACCGCTGCGTTTACAGTACTCCTCCCAAACATCACCGAAAGGATATGTTTTCATTTCTTCGTCAAGCATAAGCTTCTCGGTAAAATCGCCTTTATCCTGAAGTGCTTTTAATTTTTCATTTGGAAGCAACAAAGCATAAAGCAATGCCTTTTGCATATTTCTTGTTCCGATAACCCAAGCGGCAATACGGTTGATGCTTGCATCGAAAAAGTCAAGACCGATAAGCACCCTGTCCTCCGCATTGTTTCTTACAATCTCTTTTGCTATTTCCTTGATTTCATCCTCAAAAATCACAACGTGGTCGCTATCCCATCTTACGGAACGGGTAACGTGAAGCGGAACTTTATCGAAAAATGCAAGCAAGCTCGGAATTTTATCACTTACAACCTCTGTAGGGTGAAAATGTCCGTTATCGAGAAGATAATAAACTCCGTCTTTTGAAGATGCGTAAGAAAGGCAAAACTCATTGCTGCCGACAGTGTATGCCTCAAGTCCGATACCGAAAACCTTGCTTTCTATACAGTCAATTACACCGTCCAATTTTTCTTCAAAAATTTTATCAAGGCTGTCTTTTAATCTCATTCTGGGGCCTAATCTGTCGGCGGGAATTTCCTTATATCCGTCGGGAATCCAAACATTGTTAAGGCAGTGTGTTCCGAGTTCTTCGGCAAAATACGCCGCAATTTTTCGTGAAGCAATGCCGTGTTTTATCCAGAAGTTTCTGATATCTTCATCGGGGTTTGTCAGCGTCAGACTGTCGGCAGCTTTTTCGTGACTGAAAAAAGTCGGATTAAAATCAATTCCGATATCATTTTTTTTCGCAAAATCAACCCATTTTTTAAAATGTTCGGGTTTTAGCTCGTCTCGGTCAACCTTCTTTCCGTCAAAGACGGCATAAGAAGCATGGAGATTGATTCTTTTTTTACCGGGGATTAAGCTTATTGCCTTTTCAAAGTCTGCCATCAATTCATCGGGTGTTCTTGCCTTTCCGGGGTAATTTCCCGTGGCTTGTATTCCGCCGGTGAGTGCCGTACCGATATTTTCAAATCCCGTAACATCATCGCCCTGCCAGCAATGAATACTGATAGGGATGTTCTTCAATTTTTCAATTGCTTTTTCAACGTCAATACCCTGCTTTGAATATTTGATTTTTGCATCTTCAAATCTGCTCATAAGTACACCCTCAAATTTTATAATTTCGTTAAATAGATTAGCTATAGCTCTTAATTCTTTTTTGTAAATTTAGCATTGTAAACATTATAAATCCGCCGACCTTTTTTGTCAACATTTTCTTTAATGTTCAAACGAAACAAACATACAAACAAACTATACCATATTTTTCTTTTTGAAGCAACTCAATTGAAATAAAAATTAATTAAATATTATTATTTTAAAGGAGGAATTTAAAATTTTTAACAAAATTTCGATTTTACTCTTGATTTTATAAACGATATGTTATATAATATTCAAGTCGCAGATCGTAATCTGTGCATTTGCCTTTCGGGGTGTGGCGAAGTTTGGTATCGCGCTTGGTTCGGGACCAAGAGGCCATGGGTTCAAGTCCCGTCACTCCGACCACAGTGAGTATTCATAACACAAGTGAATACTCACTTTTCTTTTACAAAAATTTCACACCGGTTATGTACCGA
>CAYYRN010000033.1:18546-21900 GCA_964474295.1 uncultured Eubacteriales bacterium | reverse complement strand
TATTGTGTTCACCTTTTTTCTCATAATTGAAAGTTGAAGCGAACAGGTCAATCTTAAACGATTTCATAACCGCACTGAAAGTTTGGCTGCCTTTTACGGGAAGAAGTCTGCCGAATTTGCCCATAGCTTTGCCGTCAAAACCGACAACGATGTACTCTCTTTGGTTAAGAATACCCTTAAGAATGTGGTCAACCGCTTTGTCACACGGCGTTGAAACCATATTGATAATATCCATTCCGTCGGTGGCTTCCTGATTTTGGAAAATGTTTGTTTTTGTAAAGCCGGGACAAACAAGTCCGACGTAAGCTTCGCCCCTGAGTTCTTCTCTGACGGCTTCGGTAAGTGATTTTACCGCCGCTTTGCTTGCGGAATACATCGAAGTTCCCGCAAGAGACATAAGCGCAGCCGAAGAAGCAACGTTGATAAGTGCGGGGGTTTCGCTTTCAAGAAGCAGAGGAAGCATAATTTTGGAAGAATATGCCGTTGAAAAGAAGTCTATGTTAATGGAGTTGTCGATTTCTTCTTTTGTGTAATTCATCAGCCTGTCAAAGCGGGGCAGAATACCTGCGTTGTTAATAAGAACGTCGGGCTTTGTGCCGCTTTCGACAAGAAACGAGCGGAAATCCATCCAGTTGTCATAGCTCGAAACATCGAAAAGCTTATAAGAAAAATACGAAGAGTATTCACCGAGTTCCTCAACAAAAGAAAGCATCTTTTGTTCGCTTCTCGCAACACCTATAACGTGACAGCCATGCTCTTTTATGAGCCGTTCCGATAACATTTTTCCTATGCCGCTTGATGCACCCGTAATAATAACCGTTTTGTGGTCTATCCAATAGGACATTGTCAATACCTCCCTAATATCATACACACTTTCTTGTTAAAATTATAACATAAATCGGGTATGTTTTCAATATTTACCATTCGGCTTTTTGTGAAAATATATTTTATAAAATATAAATAATTTATGTCTTTTGCTGTAATTTGTTGACACGGCAAAAAAATAGCTTTATAATTTAAGTAAACCACAATATGGAGGAAAATTATGGATAAATATTTAATTATCAATGCTGACGATTTCGGAATGTGCAGAGGTTCAAACCTTGCTGTTATGGAACTGCTTAAAGAGGGCAAAATAACTTCTTCAACGATTATGGCTCCGTGTGCTTGGGCGCCTGAAGCCGCACGCTTCGCAAAAGAAAATCCGGAGCTTGCAATAGGTGTTCATTTAACAACCACAAGTGAATGGAAAAAGTACAGATGGGCGCCTGTAAACAGTTCAAATACCGATTCTCTGCGTGATGAAGAAGGCTTCTTCTATCACGAAAGTGACGATTTTGAAAAGCACTGTGATGTCGAAGAAGTCAAAGGCGAGCTTATTGCACAAATCGAAAGACTTAAAAGGCTGGGACTTGAAAATCCGTCACATATGGATAACCATATGGGGTCTCTTTACGGAATCGAAACGGGAAGATTTGAAATTATTCAAATGACAATCGAGCTTGCCGGCAAATACGGTCTTCCTTTCAGATTCCCGATGAAATTTACGGATGCGCAGTTTGAAAACGATATGCTTGCAATCCATGTTCCCAAGGAAATGATACAGCAGTTTATCGGGGGAATGACATCACTTGCACAAAACGTTAAGGTTGCAATGCCCGATTATCTTCTTCCGAGCCATTGGAACGGCCCGCAGAAGGAAAGTTATGAAAATTATCGAGAATATATTTACGAATTTTACCGCACATTTGAGCCGGGTGTGACCGAAACGTACATTCATCCCTCCTACGAAACGGATGACCTTAAAGGAACATCGAGCGTATGGGAAAGACGTGTTTGGGAATACAAGCTTTTCTCCGACCCGAAAACAAAACAGCACATCGAATCCCTCGGTATTAAGCTCATAAACTATCGTGACCTTAAAAAGATGAGAGGATTCTAAAACAAAAAAACGTAGGCTTTGACCGAACGGTTACAAAACAAAGTCCTAAGTAAATATAAAATCCCTGCCGAAAATTTTCGCTGACAAACGAAGATGGTACGGCGGGGTTTTGTTGTGTTTATGACTGTTTTTTATGCTTTGGCTTGATTTAATATATGCAGTTCGGAAAAACTTTACAGATAACTTGACAGATGTAAAGTTCGGCATTATAATGTACGGGATAAAAAAATAAGGGAAGATGAAAATGAAAGAGCAAATAAGACAGTTAAAAAAAGAGAAAAATGCTGTTATCCTCGCTCATTATTATGCTCCTGAAGATGTTCAGGAAATTGCGGATTATGTGGGAGATTCGTTTTACCTTGCAAAAATCGCAAGAAACAGCACGGCGGATATTCTTGTTTTCTGCGGTGTTTCGTTTATGGGTGAGAGTGCGAAAATATTAAATCCCGATAAAAAGGTTTTGATGCCCGATATGTCGGCAGATTGCCCTATGGCACATATGGTCGAGGACGGAAAAATCGAAAAGATGCGTGAAGAATACGAAGACCTTGCCGTTGTGTGCTACATAAATTCTACCGCAAAGCTTAAATGCAAAAGCGATGTTTGCGTTACCTCCTCAAATGCGGTTAAAATCGTCAAAGCACTTCCGAACAAAAACATATTTTTTATTCCCGACCGAAATCTCGGAAGATACGTTCAAAATCAGGTGCCTGAAAAAAATATTATTTTAAATGACGGCTGCTGTCCGATTCACGCTCATATGTCAGCACAGCAAATTTTGAATGAAAAGAAAAAACATCCCAAAGCACTTGTTCTGTCGCACCCCGAATGTGAAAAGAGTGTTCTCGAACTTTCGGATTATGAGGGAAGCACCGCCGAAATTATAGATTTTGCAAAAAACAGCGAAGCAAACGAGTTTATTATCTGCACGGAAAACGGTGTAAAATACAAGCTGTGCTGTGACAATCCCGATAAAAAGTTTTATTTTCCCGAACCTTGTCCCGAATGTCGTGATATGAAGCTCAATACACTTGAAAATGTTTTTGATTGTTTGAAAAACGAAACGAATGTTGTGGAAATCGATGAGCAAACGTGCATCAAGGCACTTGCTCCGCTTGAAAAAATGTTGGAGTTGGCAAAATAAAAATTATGAAAACGGATATTATTGTTGTCGGCTGCGGTGTCAGCGGCCTTTACTGTGCGCTGAATTTACCGCCTGAAAAAAACATCGTTGTTTTAACAAAGGATAAAGCCGAAAAAAGCGATTCATTTTTGGCACAGGGCGGCATTTGCGTGCTTAGGGATGAAAAAGATTTCTCGGATTTTTACGAGGATACAATGCGTGCCGGACATTATGAGAATAAGCCGGAATCGGTGGAAATTATGATAAATTCCTCACGGGACGTTATAAA
>CAYYRN010000033.1:0-18446 GCA_964474295.1 uncultured Eubacteriales bacterium | reverse complement strand
GACGGCTCTTACAAAAGAGTGTATGCCGATTATACGGTTCTCGCAACGGGGGGAATAGGCGGATTGTTTAAACATTCCACCAATTACCGCCACCTCACGGGCGATGCTTTGGCTTTGGCATTAAAGCATAATGTTAAATTGCGTAACATTGATTACATACAAATTCACCCCACAACGCTTTATACAAAAAGTAACGGCAGGGCATTTTTGATTTCCGAATCGGTAAGAGGTGAGGGTGCCGTTCTTTTGAACTCCAAAGGGGAGCGTTTTGTAAACGAACTGCTGCCGAGGGATGTTGTGACAAACGCAATTTACGAGGAAATGGAAAAAGAGGGTACAGAGTGCGTTTGGCTGTCGCTTGAAGCAATCGACACGGAAGAAATAAAAAAGCATTTTCCTCACATTTACAGCCATTGTCTTGATGAGGGGTATGATATTACAAAAGAAAGTATTCCCGTTGTGCCGTCGCAGCACTATTTTATGGGCGGCATCGAGGTTGACCGAAACAGCAAAACGTCTATGGAAAGGCTGTTTGCCGTGGGCGAAACCGCCTGCAACGGTGTACACGGAAAAAACAGGCTTGCGAGCAATTCACTTTTGGAAAGTCTTGTTTTTGCAAAAAGAGCCGCAATGAATATTTCCCAAAGCTACACGAAATCGGATGAATATATTCAAGCGGAAGTTGACACTTCAAGGTATGAAAATTGTCAGGAAAAATATAAGAACGCTGTTTTAACGGCAATAGAAAAGGAGAGAAAAAGCAATGAATAATATTAGTTTAAAAATTAATGCCGATGATTTAATTCTCGGAGCTTTAAAGGAAGATATTACGAGCGAAGATATTACAACAAATTCGGTTATGCCGGAATATAAGTCGGGCGAGGTTGACTTGATTTGCAAAGAGGACGGAGTTATTGCGGGGCTTGATGTTTTTAAAAGAGTTTTTGAGTTGCTTGACGAAAAAACCGAAGCGGTGTTTTTTTGCAAAGACGGCGATAACGTAAAAAGCGGGGAAAAATTAGGCGTTGTAAGGGGCGATATCAGAGTTCTTCTTTCCGGCGAACGCACTGCATTGAACTATTTGCAGAGGATGAGTGGCATTGCAACGTATACACGCTCCGTAGCGGATTTGTTAAAGGGCAGCAAAACAAAACTGCTCGATACAAGAAAAACAACTCCGAATATGAGAATTTTTGAAAAATATGCCGTCAAAGTCGGCGGAGGGTATAACCACAGATACAATCTCAGCGACGGAATATTGCTCAAAGATAATCACATAGGTGCGGCAGGCGGTGTCAAGCAAGCCGTAATGATGGCGAAAGAATACGCATCTTTTGTACGCAAAATCGAAATTGAGGTTGAAAACCTCGATATGCTCAAAGAGGCTCTCGATGCGGGGGCAGATATAATTATGCTTGATAATATGAGCGTTGAGGATATGAAAGAAGCGGTAAAATTGGCAAACGGAAAAGCCGAAATCGAATGTAGCGGAAATGTTACCAAAGAAAACATCGAAAAGCTCGTCGGCATAGGTGTTGACTACATTTCAAGCGGTGCTTTGACACATTCCGCACCTATTTTGGATTTGTCGCTTAAAAATCTTCACGCTGTATAAAGCGTCTCGGAGGGAGTGAGCCGGTTGAGGGCAGAAGAAAGAAGAAAAGAGATTATAAATTTCCTTTTATCCGAGCCTAAAGCTGTTTCGGGAACGGATTTGTCTGCACGTTTCGGCGTTTCAAGGCAGATTATAGTTCAGGATATTTCCGTACTTAAAGCTTCGGGGTATGAAATAATTTCAACTCATAACGGCTATATTGTGCAGTCAACCCCGCTGAGCGAGCGTGTTTTTAAAGTGCATCACACAACCGAGCAGACGGAGGATGAGCTTAATTGCATTGTGGATTTGGGCGGTACGGTTGTTGATGTTTTTGTTTGGCATAAGGTTTACGGAAAGCTTTCCGCAAAGCTTAATATTTTTTCAAGGCTTCAAACGAAACAGTTTATCGAGGGCGTAAGAAGCGGAAAATCAAGCGAGCTTATGAACGTTACCGGTGGGTATCATTATCACACGGTAAGAGCCGAATCGGAAGAAATACTCGACAAAATACAAAAAGCTCTTGATGAAAAAAACTACATTGCACCGGAAATTTGAACAAACGTCAAAAACGGATAAATAAAAATTTGGGGTTCTTACGGAAATATGTCTGTAAGAACCCAAAATATTATCAGTCGAAAATTTTTAAAGAATAATACAAATCAATCCGTTGCAGCCTTCGTTTATAACCTTTTCCAACGTCTCCTGTATTCGCATACGGGCGTCTGTGGGCATCCTGTAAAGCTTGTTGTGAAGACCTTCGTTTACAAGCTCGTTGAGAGATTTGCCGAAGATGTTGGAATCCCATATTTTGGAGGGGTTCTCCTCAAATTCTTTCAAAAGGTAGTTAACAAGCTCTTCCGATTGACTTTCGGAACCGACTATGGGAGCTACCTCTGTGTTGATGTTTGCTTTCATCATATGGATTGACGGAGCGGATGCCCTCAGCCGTACTCCGTATCTGCCGCCCTGCTTCATAATTTCGGGTTCTTCGAGCTTTAACTCATCAAGTGTCGGTGTAACAATGCCGTATCCTGTGGCTTCAACTTCATCAAGAGCATCTTTAATTGTCAGATATTTTTTCTTCATTTCCGTCAATTCCGTAATAATTTTCATCAGGTCGCTTTCGCTTTGTATTTCAAGACCTGTTTTTTCACCGAGAACCTTGAAAAACAAGTCTTCACGCATATACGGTTTAATTACCGCACTGCCGTCTGAAAGGTTTACGGAGGAAACCTTTGAGGAATCGATATATTCACATTCGGTAAGCTTTTCGGAGGCGGGATAAACGTCACGCACACATTTCATTTCGGAGGAAGCAAGCTTTACGGTGTCAAAAACAGAGCGGCGAACGGTATGCTCCTTTTCAAGTGTGTTGAGCCAATCGGGCAAATCAAAAGAAACCTCTTTGATTGGAAAACGGAACAGTATTTCTTCAAGAATCGATTTGATTTCGCTTTCCGTCAGCTTCATACAGTTTACGGGCAAAACGGAAACAGAGTATTTTGAAGAAAGCTCATGTGCCAATTTTTGCGATTTTTCGCTTTGAGGGTTTTTACAGTTTAAAAGAACTATAAAAGGTTTTTCTATTTCTTTGAGTTCATTTATAACTCTCTCCTCACAGCCCTCGTATTCCTCACGGGGAATGTCACTTATAGAGCCGTCTGTTGTAACAACAAGACCTATTGTGGAATGTTCGGAAATAACCTTTTGAGTTCCGATTTCTGCGGCAAGATTAAAAGGGATTTCCTTTTCAAACCAGGGCGTTTTAACCATTCTTGGCTGGTCGTTTTCTATGTATCCCAAGGAGGACGGCACAATGTAACCTACGCAATCTATCATTCTGACTTTAAGGTGTGCGCTTGCACCCACTGTAATGCTGACTGCATCTTCGGGAATAAATTTCGGTTCCGTTGTCATAATGGTTCTGCCGGCGGAGCTTTGCGGCAGTTCGTCCGTTGCCCTCTGACGCATATTGTCTTCCTTGATGTTAGGTATGACAAGTGTGTCCATAAACTTCTTGATGAAGGTGGATTTTCCCGTCCTGACGGGGCCGACAACACCGATATAAATGTCGCCGCCGGTACGAGCCGAAATATCTTCATATATATTTGTTACTGTGTCCATAATTTATTCCTCCGTATTGCATTATTATCTTGTTGTTCAATAATATGATGCGTTAAGTAATAATATGACAACTTGACAAAATGCCGTATGTGTGGTATAATCACATTGTACTCAGAAGACGCACATGAACTTGACAGGTTATTTGTAAGTTTGATGATTTACAAATAACCTGTGTTTTTTTACTCTTTTGATGCAAAAAAATTTTTTTTGGAGGTACCATAATGAACAACGGTACAGTAAAATGGTTTAATGCAGAGAAAGGTTACGGCTTTATCTCAAACGACGAAAACGGCGAAGATGTTTTTGTACATTTTTCGGCAATCGTAGCTGACGGCTACAAAACTCTCAACGAAGGACAGAAGGTTACTTTTGAAACAGAAGCCGACCCCAAAAATCCCGAAAAGCTTCGTGCAGTGAACGTACAGGCTGTTTGAGTTTTAACACAGGCGTAAAAAATTAAATTAACAAAACGGAGCTGTAAGAAACGTGTTTTTTTACAGCTCCGTTTTGTTGATGCTCAAAAAAAGAAAATGATGCCGCCGATTTTACCGACAGCATCATTTTCGGAAAATTAAGTTTTCAGGATTTTCGCACTTTTTGCTTTCTCAAATGATTTTTCAGTTTGCCCGCAGTCAAAAGTATTCCCTCAAGAATTACCGCTGTTCCCGCCGAAACGCTTACAAAGCGTAAGTGCTTGAAAAACACGGCACATATAAGAGAAAGAACACAAAGAATTATGAGCGATTTTTTGCGGAAATTTTTACGTTCGTCGGGTGTCAGAGGCTTTTCCACGGTGTCAATGGGCGAAAACAGTGCAATAACCGAAACCGCAAGCACGAACAGAGTTATAAATAGGATATCCGTGCTTTTTGTTACTGTCAGCTTAATAAAAGAAACAGAAGCGATTATGGATATTGTCGAAATCACAAAGCACCTTATTTCACTTGATGCGTGAAATCCGCCTGCATACTCTCTTACAAACATAAAACAAACGTAAAAAATCACACTTTCTTTCACACAACCGAACACCGCACCGCATACAAGACAAATAAACGAATAGATAATCTGCGAAAGTACGAGAAAAATGCCGTACTCAAACAGTTCAAGTTCTTCGTCTTTTATGTAGGAGCGTTTGTTTAGCAAAAAAGCTATGTGTTTGGCAAACCTGTAAATCATAGCCGCTTAGTGCTTCTTGAATTTTTCGATTGCGGCGGGTGTTTTAGGCTGGAAAGCCCAACCGCTTGTTGTGGAGTTTGCGTTGTGCTTTAAAGATTTTTCCGTTGCACCGATAAAACCTTTAACCAATTTTTCCTGAATTTTTGACATAATTTTTTCCCCCTTAAATTTGGTATCTTTATTTTAAAATAGTGGGAAGTACAAGTCAATAACTAAAACAACTTTGCACAATTTTGATGCAAAATCGCACAAAAACAAAATTACACTTAATATTTGGTAAAAATTAAGGATATAACAAATTATATTTACTAAGTAAATTAAACTTTGTTCAAAATATTATTTGTAAATGTTAGCATTAAACGGGTGATTGTTATGAAGGAACAGGACAGGAAAAATGTATTGGGTTCTCGAATAATGCAAAGAAGAAAACAGTGCGGTATAAAGCAGTCGGAGCTTGCCGAAGCGATAGGTGTTTCGGACAATCAAATATCCAACATCGAAAACGGAAAAAGCTTTCCCCGTTTGAACAGCTTCTTGAAAATTTGCGAAATTCTCGATTGCAACAGCGATTACTTTTTGTCGGGAATAGTAAAAAACAATATTCAGGAAAATATAATCGACCTTATATCGGAATGTACAATCGAAGAACAGAAAGTAATTTGGAAATTGATTGACTGTTACGTTCATCGAAATGATGATGACAGGATTTGACACGGTTTGACAAAATCGGCTGTTTGGTGATATACTTGAAGAAATTTAATCAGTGTACAAAGCTTCGGTAAGTGTAAGATTTGTACGCTGATTTATTGCTTGAATGTTTTTATTTTCGGAGGACTTTCGGTGAAAATAATTATATGTGATGATGAAAAAATTTACGCAGATGATATAGAGCAAAAAGTGGAATTTTGTTTAAGGTCAAACGCAATGGAAGCGGAATTTGATATATTTACGGACTGTAAAGCCTTGCTTGCAAATGAGTGTGATTTTTACGATATGGCTTTTCTTGATATAGAAATGGGCGAAATTAAAGGAACTCAAATTGCCACAAAGCTCAAAGAGGTAAACCCCAAAATACTGATTTTTGTGATTACATCCTATGACCAATACCTTGATGATGCAATGGATTTGAACGTTTTCAGATACTTGAAAAAACCGATTCAGCCGCAAAGGCTTTGCGACGGCTTGGAAAAGGCTTTGAGCCTTCTCGATAATATGTCAATTGAATTTTATCTGAAATCTCAAAAACAGCTTGTAAAGGTGGAAACCGACGACATTATTTTTGTCGAAATTCAGGGCCATTCAACAAGGGTTGTAACAACAAAAGGCGAGTACATTTCCGAAAGCAATATGAGCTTTTGGAGCGAAAAGCTTGCTTCGACATATTTTTACAGGGTTCACACAAGCTTTATAATCAATATCAAGTACATAACGAAGTATACAAGGAAAATTGTTATCCTCGACAACAGGTATGAGGTTCCCATATCATACAGAACGCAGGCGACGTTCAGAAAATATTTTATAAAATACAGTGGCGGAAAATAATTATGACATATTACTTAACATCTGCTTTGGCATATGCAATTGAAATGGTAAGTGTAACACTGATGCTGTTAAACTGCTGCACTCCGAAACGAAAGCTTTCCCTAACGATACTGTTCGGCACGCTGCTTTTTTCGGCGGCTTTCGGTATTTTTGCACTGTTCGATAATCTGTATGTAAATTTTATTGCTTCTTTTTTGATAGTTTTTATATATGCCCGTTACTTTTTCGACTGTAATCGGATGGCTGCGGTGATTTTTGCCGTTATTTTGGATGCGGGTATGGTCGGAACGGAATTTCTCTCAATGAACGTTGTGGCACTTGTGTTCGATACAGATTTGCATAATTACAAAAGCACAAGTTTAATGTATTTTCTTATGGCGATTGCAAGTAAAATTTTGTATTTTGTTGTTTGCCAAATTGTTTCGCACATAGATTTGTATATCAAGGGAAAAACAGGACGTTTCGGCAAAAACGAAGCAACCGAAAATGTTGTAAAAAGCAAAACACCGTTGTTCTTTTTGGTTTACCCCGTTTGTACAATGTTTGTTTGTACCTTGTTTTGGGTTATGTCGAACAATTATACTTTCAGCCCGCAGCTTAACATAGCAATAGCGGCTGTTTGCATACTTTTTCTTGCGGCAATTGTGGCAACATATTTCCTTTATGACCAAACGGCAAAAAAGGAAGCCGAGCTTTACCGCCTGAACTCCGAGCTTGAAAAGATGAGAATAGATGAGGAGTATTACAGGGTTCTCGATTACCAAAACGAGGAGATGAAAACGTTCGTACATGATGAGAAAAATCATCTTTCCGTAATAAAAAGCCTGGCGGGAAATCCGGAGGTTGATGAATACATCGAAAAAATCTACGGCGATTTGAAAAAGTATTCCTCCGTGGGGACATCCAATAACAAAATGCTTGACTTGATAGTCAACAAGTACAGAGTTCTTTGCGAAACGGAAAATATCGAGTTCGATGTAAATATCAAAACATCAAACCTGTCTTTTATAAACGATACCGATTTGACGGCACTGATGAGCAATATTTTGGATAACGCTCTCGAAGCCGCAAAACATTCAAGAGGAAGAACTATTGATTTGTCAATTAACTTTTCAAACGGTCACGATGTCCTCACCTGTGTCAATTCGTGCGATAAAAAGCCTGTTTCCGATGCCGGAGTGCTGAAAACAACAAAGAAAGATAAAAAGTATCACGGACTCGGAACAAGAAGCATCAAAAATATTTCCAACAAATACGGCGGTGACTGCGTTTGGGAATATGACGAAAGAAAAAACGAGTTTGCGATGTACATTATGTTCGGAATAGAATCGTAAACATTTATTTTATCAGACTGTGCATATCGGAAAAGCGGTCAAGTATGTCGAATTTTGCTTGAGACGTCGAATCCGTTTTTGCCGGTCTGCTTGTTTTTTAAACAAAATTTTACGAAATTTAACATTTTTTAATATTTTGATTATGACTTTTTAATTATAAAGTGATATAATAAAAAACTGTTATTGAGAAAGTGTGATTTGAACACGGATTTTACCAAAGGGATGAATGAAATGAAAACATATAAAGCGGGAATTGATATCGGCAGTACAACTGTTAAGCTTGTGATACTCGATGAATGTGAAAATATCATCTTCGGTGAGTATCGCAGACATCACGCACAAACACAGGCAACGCTTGTTGAATTGTTAAAGGATGCCCTCAAAAAACTCGGAGAATGTTCTTTGCGGATTAAAATTACAGGCTCCGGTGCCATAAACCTCGGCAAGGCAATGGATATCGGCTTTGTTCAGGAGGTTGTTGCGGTTGCAACGGCACTTGAAAAAGTAGCACCGCAAACAGATGTGGCAATCGAACTCGGCGGTGAGGATGCAAAAATAATTTATTTTGACGGCGGACTTGAAGAAAGAATGAACGGCGTTTGTGCCGGCGGTACAGGTTCGTTTATTGACCAAATGGCGAGCCTTTTGCAGACTGATGCCGAGGGACTGAACGAGCAAGCGAAGAATTATAAGCAAATTTATCCCATTGCGGCAAGATGCGGTGTGTTTGCGAAAACGGATATACAGCCGCTTATAAACGAGGGTGCGACAAAGGCAGACCTTGCCGCTTCAATTTTTCAGGCGGTTGTCAACCAGACAATTTCGGGACTTGCCTGCGGCAAACCGATTAGAGGCACGGTGGCTTTTCTCGGCGGCCCTCTGCACTTTATGACCGAATTGAAAAAAGCATTTATCAGAACCTTGAAGCTTACCCCCGAAACTACCGTAGACCCCGAAAATTCTCATCTTTTTGCGGCAATGGGTGCAGCCCTTGAAAGTGAAAATACTCAGCCCTTGCCGATAGACGATTTGATTTCACGCTTGGAAAAAGGCGTTCGTGTATCGTTCGAGATGCCACGACTTCCCGCACTTTTTGAAAACAGTGATGAGTATGATTCGTTTTGCGAGCGTCACAAAAAGGCTGTTGTGACAAAAGTTGATTTGTCCGAATATGAGGGTGACTGCTTCTTGGGAATAGACGCAGGCTCAACAACGACAAAAATGGCATTGATCGGTTCGAATGGCGAACTTTTACATTCTTTCTATGCCAACAATCAGGGCAATCCCATAAAAACCTCTATGCAGGCAATTGAGGATTTGAGCAAAAAGCTTTCACCCAAAGCAAAAATTGTGCGTTCCTGCTCAACGGGATACGGCGAGGCACTTTTGAAATCCGCTTTTTCGCTTGATGAGGGCGAAGTCGAAACCGTTGCCCACTGCACCGCCGCCGCATTTTTCGATAAGGATGTTGATTGCGTTCTCGATATCGGCGGTCAGGATATGAAATGTATAAAGTTGAGAAACGGCTGTGTCGATACCGTGCTTTTGAATGAGGCTTGTTCCTCAGGCTGCGGAAGCTTTCTTGAAAATTTCGCAAATTCTCTGGGATATACTGCGGAGGAATTTGCAAATGAGGCATTGTTTGCCAAAAATCCCGTAGATTTGGGTACAAGATGTACCGTGTTTATGAATTCAAACGTTAAGCAGGCACAAAAAGAGGGTGCGGAGGTTTCCGACATTTCCGCAGGTCTTGCTTATTCCGTTATAAAAAATGCCCTCTATAAAGTAATAAAGCTGACAGATGCTTCGGAACTCGGCAAGCACATTGTTGTACAGGGCGGTACTTTTTACAACAAAGCTGTTTTGCGAGCTTTGGAAAAAATAGCCGGCATACAGGTTGTATGCCCCGATATTTCGGGCATTATGGGAGCTTTCGGTGCGGCTTTAATTGCCAAAAACCACTATCACGGTCAGCCGACGCAGATGTTGTCTACCGAAGAAATAAGCTCTCTTACATACACAACCAAAACCACACACTGTAAGGGTTGCTCAAACAACTGTATGCTTACGGTCAACATTTTCCCGAACGGAAAACGCCATATCACGGGAAACCGCTGTGAAAAAGGTCTCGGCGGCGAGGCAAACGTCAAAAAAGGCGAAAACCTCATGGCATATAAGCAAAAAAGACTTTTTGACTACGAGGTTCTCGAAAATCCCGAAAGGGGAACGGTCGGAATACCGAGAGTTCTTAATATTTACGAGAATTATCCTTTCTGGGCAACATTCTTCAAGGAGCTTAAATTCGGTATAGTCCTTTCTCCTTTTTCGGAAAGGAAAATATACGAGCTGGGTATGGAATCCATTCCCTCTGAATCGGAGTGTTATCCCGCTAAGCTTGCCCACGGCCATGTTCAGTGGCTTGTAAACCACGGCGTAAAAACAATTTTCCATCCTTGCGTTTTCTATGAGCATCAGGAAACCGAGACGGCACAAAATCACTATAACTGTCCTATGGTTGTGTCCTATGCCGAAAATCTAAAAAACAATGTCGAAGCCGTTACAAACGGTGACGTGCGTTACATTCGTCCGTTTATGGCTTTTACAAACGAAAAAATCGCAGCGGACAGACTTGTCAGACTTTGCCGTGAGGAGTGGGGAATAGACGAGGATGAGGTAAGAAGTGCTGTGAAAGCCGCTTGGAACGAACAGCAAAGGGCAAAAGAGGATATCAGAAAGAAAGGTGCCGAAACGCTTGAAAAAATGGAGCGTGAGGGTGCAAACGGCATTGTGCTTGCAGGCAGACCTTATCATATAGACCCCGAAATAAACCACGGAATCCCCGACCTTATTGCTTCTTACGGGCTTTATGTTTTTACGGAAGACAGTCTTCCGCTTGTGGAAAATCCGTCACGTCCTTTGCGTGTGCTTGACCAGTGGGTTTATCATTCAAGGCTTTACAACGCTGCGGAATTTGTAAGTGAAAAGGAAAACCTGGAGCTGGTTCAGCTCAACTCCTTCGGCTGCGGACTTGATGCGGTAACGACGGATCAGGTAAACGAAATTCTCGAAAAAAACAACAAGCTTTATACCGTGCTTAAAATAGATGAGGTTAACAACCTCGGTGCAATCCGCATAAGAATCAGAAGCTTGCTTGCCGCTATGCAAATGCGTCGGGAGCAGGGAATACATCCGAAACCCAACAAGCAGGGATATCACAGAACGGAATTTACGGATAAAATGCGTAAAGACGGTTACACGATTCTTGCTCCGCAGATGAGCCCGATACATTTTGATGTTCTCGAACCCGTTTTCAGAAAATACGGCTACAATATGGTCATTCTCGACAATGACAACAGAACGGCAATAGACACGGGACTTAAATATGTCAATAACGATGCGTGCTTCCCGTCGATTACCGTTGTAGGTCAAATTATGGAGGCTGTGCTTTCGGGACGTTATGATACAAATAAGCTTGCGATTATGATGTCGCAGACAGGCGGCTGTTGCAGAGCGAGCAACTATGTCGGATTTATCAGAAGGGCGCTTGACAAAGCGGGCTTGTCGCACATCCCCGTAATTTCCCTCAGCGCTCAGGGAATCGAAAAGAACAGCGGTTTTTCTCCGACACTTCCGCTTTTGCTTAAAGCTGTTGAAAGCTTGGTTTACGGCGATTTGTTTATGCGGTGTCTTTACAGAGTTCGTCCTTACGAAAAAATACCGGGCAGTGCAAATGCCCTGCATAAAAAATGGCGTGATATTGCAATAGAAAGCCTTGTTGATTCAAAAAGCAAGTGGACTTACGGAAAGGTTTGCAGGGGAATTGTGGAAGATTTCGATAATCTTCCGATAGACGAAACGCTGAAAAAACCCAAAGTGGGAATAGTCGGTGAAATACTTGTAAAATATATGCCGCTTGCTAATAATCACTTAGTTGAGCTACTCGAAAGGGAGGGCGCACAGGCAGTCGTCCCAGACCTTATGGATTTTATGAACTACTGCTTGTATAACGGAACTTATACTCATAAATTCTTGGGAACAAAATCCGATTTTATTTCAAGGCTCGGAATAAAAGCGATAAGGCTTTTGAGAAAGCCTGCGTTTGATGCCCTTGAAAAGAGCAAACGTTTTGAAGCTCCCATGCCGATTGAACAGGTTGCAAAGCTTGCAAAGCCGTTCCTTTCAATCGGTAACCAGTACGGCGAGGGTTGGTTCCTCACGGGAGAAATGGCAGAGCTTATAACAACGGGAGTGCCGAATATTGTTTGTATTCAGCCTTTTGCCTGCCTGCCCAATCACGTTGTGGGAAAGGGCGTTGTTAAGGCGATGAAAAAAGCTTATCCTCAGTCGAATATCGTTGCCGTGGACTATGACCCCGGTGCGTCCGAAGTCAATCAGCTTAACAGAATTAAGCTGATGCTGTCCTCCGCACAAAAGGCATTGACGAAAAAGTGATAATTTAAAGCGAACCCTAACCGCCGATTTGTTTGACGGTTAGGGTTTTTTGTCTTGCACACCGTGTTTTGGTGTGCTACAATAAGTGCCTGTAAAGAAAAATTTGCTTTTGTGGGGTTCGGTATGGATATTCTTATGATTGTTTTTGCCGTGTTTGCACTTTTGGGTGCCGCCGACAGAATTTTCGGTAATCGATTAGGAATAGGCAAGGAATTTGAAAAGGGGATTGTTTCTGCGGGAACGCTTTCGCTTTCAATGGTGGGAATGATTTGCATTGCTCCCGTTATTTCAAAATTTATTGTCCCTCTGATAACACCTGCCGCAAATTATTTTAACTTTGACCCGTCTGTTATAATAGGCTGTCTGCTTGCGAACGATTTGGGCGGTGCAAGTCTTGCGGGCGAAATAGCGAAAGATGAGCTTTTGGGCGGCTTTAACGGGCTTGTTGTATCGTCAATGCTCGGCGTTACTGTTTCGTTTACCGTGCCTGTCGCACTCGGCACAATAAAAAAAGAACTTCACAAGGAAGTTCTTCTCGGAATACTGTGCGGTATAGCCGTAATTCCCGTGGGATGTGTGGTTTCCGGCTTCATACTCGGTATACCGTTTAAAACGCTGATGCTCGATTTGGCACCTGTTACGGTTGTGGCGATAATTACCTGCCTCGGCATAGCAAAGGCACCGAAAATTTCGGTAAAGATTTTTAAGGTTCTCGGATATCTCATAACGTGCCTTGTTACGGTTGGTTTGGCAGGCGGCATTTTTAAAGCTCTCACGGGCAAAGAGTTAATCCACGGTATGACGGATATTTCCCAAGGCTTTTCGACGGTTGCGAACATAGCTGTAATACTTGCAGGAGTTTTTCCGTTTTTGTTTGTTCTTTCAAAGCTTTTAGGCAAAGTTTTTGCACATCTCGGCAGGATGCTCGGTATTAATGAAACTTCCGTTATGGGGTTTGTTTCATCGCTTGCAAACAGTATACCCACATTTGAAAATGTCGAAAAAATGGATAAAAAAGGTATTGTTATGAATATGGCGTTTGCGGTTTCCGGTTCGTTCGTTTTCGGTGACCATCTTGCGTTTACAATGGCATTTGACAAAAGCTTTTCTTTTGCGGTGACAGTCGGCAAGCTTGTGTCCGCTTTTTCTGCGGTTATCGTATCTGTTTTGGTTTACAAAGCAAATTACTCAAAGGAAGAAAAAGTCAAAACAAAATAAAAGAATACTATTCAGCTTGATTTTTTTCCATACTTTTCCAATTAAAAAAGCCGTATAAATCGTTTGCGGCAAACATAACAAAGCACGCAACCATCGGAACAGAGCCGATATCCTTTGCTGCGGCAATCGTCCAAAGCACAATAAGAACGAGGTCATTTGCGGCATATCCGAGGGCATAGTACGGGCTTCTCATTGCCGTAAGGTACGATGCAAAAAAGCTTGTCGTGACCGAAACCGTGCTGACACCGAGGCTTGCGTTCCCCAGTGCTTTAAGGATGAAATAAAAAGCCGCTGTGGTTGCGGCAGCGAAAATCAGCATAACCGCAATTTGCTTTTTTGTCATTCTGTTTACCGTAACTTCATCCGAATCTCTGTAAGGATGTTTAATCCACGAAATCATCGAAACGAGAGCCATAGGTGCGCTCATACAAAGATATGTTATCATTTCCCCGTAGTATTTAAACCGAAAAGAAATTATCCCGTAAACAATCGCAAAAACGATTGTCAGAAATTGACCTACTGCGTGACCCTTGGCAACGAAAATCAATGCCGTAACGCCGATGAGAGATGCACAAAGCGTTAGGTAATCTGTGCTTTTAAAAATAAAAAACGTTGCGCAAACCACGGCTGCGGAAAGTGTCCAAAGCACTCTTTCAAACAGTGTAAGGGATTTCAGTGATTTTAAAATGTTCATAATTGACCTCCTGATAAAAAATAAAAAAGCACTCAAACACATCTTCAAAGACCTAATGATGTGTTCAAATGCGTACATTCTTACTACCCGGTGGCAGTTCTTATTTTTTTTGTCATTTTAGCATACTTCAAAACAAAAGTCAACAGATAAATCAAATTTGACTTCTTTTTTCTTGTGTGATATTATTAATCCTCGGAAAGCGGTGAAAAAATGAAAATTAAAGGTGCGATTTTCGATGTTGACGGAACGCTTATCGATTCTATGTATACCTGGCGGCACAGGGGCGATATTTATTTAAAATCCTTGGGACTTCATCCCCGTGAGGATTTGCACCTCGATGTGCGTAAAGCAGGTTTCTTAAAAGCTCCGAAATTGTTGAAAGACGAATATAATCTTACAGCCGACACAGACGAAATATCAAATAAAATGATGAAAGTGGTTGAAGATTATTATAAAAACGAAGCTGTTTTAAAAAACGGCACTGCCGAATTTTTGAAAGCACTCAAGGATAACGGAGTGAAAATGTGCATTGCGACAGCCACGGACAGGTATATGGTCGAACCGGGGCTTGCGCATTGCTCGATACTTGATTATTTCGACGGCATTTTCACCTGCGGTGAATTAAAAACAAACAAAACCGAACCGCTTATTTTTGAAAAGGCACTTGATTATCTCGGCACGGATAAACAAAACACGCTTATTTTTGAAGATGCACTTTATGCGGTGGAAAGTGCCAAAAAGGCAGGCTTTTTTGTGGCGGGTATTTATGATGAGCAGGAGCCGGAGCAGGAAAAAATGAGATCGCTTTGCGATGTCTTCGTGTATGACCTGCGTGATACGCTCGAACTTCTGCTTTGAATTATAAGCTTGAAAGGTCATAAGGCGTTCTTTGGTAAACAAAGTAATTCAGCCAATTGGTAAACAGCAGGTTGGCTGTTGAACGCCATTGAACAAGTGGCATCCTGTTAGGGTCATCTGACGGGAAATAGTTATAAGGGATTTTAATGTCAAGACCTTGCTCTTTATCCCTGAAATATTCTTTTGCAAGCGTGTCGCAGTCATATTCCGAGTGACCGGTTGCAAAAAAGTTTCTGCAATCCATATCTGAAATAAGGTGTACACCAGCAATTTCGGAATAGGAAAGAATTTGCAGATCTTTAACGAGGGCGATGTCGCTTCGCCTTACCTCTGTGTGACGTGAATGAGGCACATAAAAAATGTCATCAAATCCACGCATTATCGGGTGGTATTTATCAAGAGAAAAATGCGGAAAAATGCCGAACATTTTTTCTTCAAGCGGATATTTCGGAATACCGTAGTGGTAGTAAAGTGCCGCTTGAGCGCCCCAGCAGATGTGGAAAGTGGAATAGACGTTTGTTTTTGTCCACTCGAAAATCCGGCAAAGCTCATCCCAATAATCGACATCTTCAAATTTTAATTTTTCAACAGGAGCGCCGGTGATAATCATACCGTCGTACCTGTTGTTTTTTATTTCGTCAAAGGTTTTGTAAAATTTCAGCATATGCTGTTCGGAAGTGTTCTTTGATTTATGAGTAGCCGTTTGCAAAAGCTCAATATCTATTTGCAGAGAGCTGTTGCTCAAAAGACGCAAAAGCTGAGTTTCCGTAACTATTTTTGTCGGCATAAGATTTAAAATTATGATGTTCAGCGGTCTTATGTCCTGACGGCTTGCTCTGCCCTCAGTCATTACAAAAATATTTTCAAGCTCAAGGCTGTGATGTGCAGGCAGTTGGTTGTCGATTTTGATAGGCATGATTTCACCTCCGAAATGTTTCTTTTTATTATATATTGATTTTTACCTTTTGTCAATTTTATGCGGATTTTTTATAAAATCAACAAAATAAAATTCCCAAAAAACATATAAAAATTGTTTTATTGTTTAAAATCACAAGAATTTTTTTTGCATTAAATATTTCTTGACTAAACTTACACCTCAAACTATAATATAACTGTGGCAGATTGTCCTTTATCAATCAAAAATAACGTGGGGGTAAAGATTGAATATGATATATAAAAACGTTAAAAAAATTGTGAGCGTTTTGCTTGCGTTAAGTATGGTAATTTCGTGCTTTGCAATCGGTGTTTCGGCGGCTGACGAAAACGTCGCAAGCATCGGCAGTGTATATTACGGCAGTGTCGAGGAGGCACTCGAAAATGCTGTGAGCGGCGACACTGTTATTGTGCAAAAAAATGCGACAATCAGCAGAAACGTCGAGGTTAAAGCCGGAGTTACGCTTCTTGTTCCTTATAAGGACGGATACACGGGATATGATGTTTCAAGCGAAAATCCCGACACAAGCTCACTTACCTATTCTACAAAGGATGTTCTTTACAGAACGCTTACCGTTGCGGCGGGTGCAACTGTAACTGTCAACGGAACGGTTTTGGTTTCCGCTATTGTCGGTGTTGCGGTGGGCGGCCCTCAGCGTCAGGAAGTAAACGGCAATTACGCACAAATTAACCTTAACGGTAAAATGAATGTTTTCAGCGGTGGCAAAATTGTATGTGACGGCTACATAAAAGGTACAGGCTCTATCGAAGCATTTACAGGTGCGGAAGTGAGAGATTTTTTGGTTATCGAGCATTGGCGAGGCGGCACACACGCATCGTATGTTCGTATTAAGGGAATATGGGTGGCAAATGAATATGACTGCCACAATATTCAGGTTAAAATTAAAATCAATTACGGTGCAAAATTAACAGCCAACTGTTTGATGTATTTTACGGATAGCTATACATTCAATAAGGTTTGTTTTGTCGGTTCTTCTGACGGTATGTTCGTTCTTAAAGAGGGCGGATATGTCGAAAAAACCTATGAGTACCGTGACAGACTGAAAGGGTATGCGGAAATTTTAAAGCTTTACGGCGGAGGATATCTCGGTTCGATTACGCTTAAACTTTATGTATCTTCGATTTCGGTCACCGTTAATTCATCAAGCTATGTTGTGTCGCTCGACGGCGATTTTGAACTGCATTTGTATGACGGAGAATATTCGTCTTACTATAACGATACCGCAATCAGTATGAAGTTTCTGCCCGGATGTGAGGCGGTAATACACAGCGGTGCTACTTTTAAGGCTGATAGGTATAAAACAACTTTTCGTAACAGATATTCTCAAATAGTTTTTTACAGAGAGCTTACGGATGAAAAATTCACAACCGACAGACGTTACACTCAAGGCAGACCTGCCGCAAGGCTTTTGGTGGAAAACGGCGGTACTCTTTATGTTGACGGTGAATTTGGCGGAGAAGTTTATCTTGAAGAAAACGCAATTGTTACAAAGGGACAAAATGCGGTATTTTCCGTAACAACAAAGGAGTCTTCGGAGCTTAAAACGAGCAATACTGTTGAATATGTCAATGATGCCGAGTTTTTTGTACCCGAAGGTTATCATCTTACGGGCTGGAATTCAAACAATAAGCTTTGTTGGGAAAAACACACCTATGCCTGCACCTCAACCGTGAAAGAAGCGACTTGTACCGAGGCAGGGGAAGAAATTCACACCTGTACATATAGCGGTTGTGGTGCGACAAAAACCGTTTCGATTCCCGCAAAGGGCCACGATTACACATCTGTCGTGACTGCCCCGACTTGTACGGAAAAAGGTTACACAACCCACACTTGTCTTAACTGCGGCGATACATACGTTGACAGTTACGTCGGTGCAAACGGACACAATTTCAAAACTCTTGTTGACAGCAAGACCGCAACCTGCACAGAGGATGGTTATGAGGTTTATAAATGTACCGCTTGCGATAAAACGGAAACAAAAACGGTTAAAGCTTTTGGACACAGCACTGTAAAGACAGAAGCAAAAGCAGAAACCTGTGAAGCTGACGGCAACATTGCTTATTGGACTTGCGGAAAATGTCACAAGATTTTCTCCGATGAAAAATGCACAAACGAAATTACGCTTGAAAGCACTGTAATTTCCGCAAAGGGACACAGCACTGTAAAGACGGAAGCAAAAGCGGAAACCTGTGAAGCTGACGGCAACATTGCATATTGGACTTGCGGAAACTGCAATAAGATTTTCTCCGATGAAAAATGTGCAAACGAAATTTCACTCGAAGACACTGTAATTCCCGCAAAAGGACACAGCACAGTAAAGACGGAAGCGAAAGCGGAAACCTGTGAAGCTGACGGCAACATTGCATATTGGACTTGCGGAAACTGTCACGAGATTTTCTCTGACAAAGAATATACAAACAAAATTTCGCTTGATGATACGATTATCCCCGCAAAGGGACACAATTACAAGCACGAAGTGACAGAACCTACTTGCAC
>CAYYRN010000032.1:4845-22917 GCA_964474295.1 uncultured Eubacteriales bacterium | reverse complement strand
GATTGAAACAAAGCAACCGCATTAAATCCGCAGTCAAGTGCAAGCTGCATTCCTCTGTCGATTCCCGCACCGACGTGTTCGGCAAAATGAGAATCCGAGCCGAGTGTTATCAGCTCACCGCCGAGCTGTTTGTATCTTTTTACTATATCGGCATCGGGCATTGTTCTGCCGAGTTTTTGGCGATAACCCGACGTGTTTATTTCAAGAGCTTTACCGTTTGCGATAATATTTTTAAGAATTTCATCTATTTTGTCTTCAAAACGCTTCAAATCGACCTCATATCCCTGGTCGCCCACCATATATCTCAAAGGATATGTAAGGTGTGCGAGGGTGTCGAATTTGCCCCATTTTGCAAGTTCCAGTTCCTCGTCAAAATATTCATCAAGAAGCATATAAATATCATAATCGGAATAATTCAATTCGCAAAAATCGGGCATATCACGAAGATTGTGAATTGAACCGATTACCTGGTCGTAATTAAATCTCGAAATTATGTGTTCCGCAGTCGGAATATCGTATGTGGGCTGTCCCAACTCAATTCCCGCATTTACAAGAAGCTTGCCCATAAATGCCGATTTGGCTTTTGACACCTCGAAATAGGAATGAAAATCGGAACGGTCAAAATGTCTTTCACGGTAAAAATCCACTTCACAGTGGTCTGTAAAGGTCACAGAGCGTAAGCCCGCCCTTTCGGCGGCTTCGCACATAAACATCGCGGAGTGGTTGCCGTCAAAGGAATTATCCGTATGCACGTGCATATCAAGTATATTTTTAAAAGCCAAAAGAACTCTCTCCCCCGATAAATATATTGTTTGTATTATTTTAACCTACCGGCACGAAAATTGCAATAAAAACGTTAAAATTTGCAATTGAAGATAAAATGTGTTATTATTTATTGTATCATTAAGTCAAAGGAGAATTTTTATGCGTGCGGTAGTAACAGTTGTGGGAAAAGATACTGTCGGTATTCTTTCAAAGGTTTCGGGAATTTGCGCCGAAAACAAAATGAATGTCATTGAGGTTTCTCAAACAATCCTTCAGGATATGTTCTGTATGATAATGCTTGTGGAAACGGTTGACGAAAGTGCCGATTTTGCATCTTTTTCGGATGAAATTAAAGCCGAAGGAGAAAAACTCGGACTTGTCATACACGCAATGCATGAGGATGTTTTCAATTCTATGCATCGCATATAAAGGAGTGGCTTTACATATGATTAACACAGGCGATATACTCGAAACCATCGGTATGATACAAAATGAGCATCTCGACATAAGAACAATTACAATGGGAATTTCTTTGCTTGACTGTTGCTCATCCGATATCGATATTTCCTGCACCAAAATTTACGATAAAATTACCCGTCTTGCTTCCAAACTTGTAAAAACGGGTGAGGATATAGAAAAGGAATACGGTATTCCGATTATCAACAAAAGAATTTCCGTAACACCTATTGCTATGATTCTCGCTTCTTCAGGCGGCGACCCCGTAAAATACGCTCTTGCACTTGAAAGGGCTTCCCGTGAAGTAGGCGTAAATTTCATCGGAGGATATTCCGCACTTGTTCAAAAAGGCTTTGCCGCAGGAGATGAGGAGCTTATCAGAAGCATTCCCGAAGCTCTCGCTCGAACAGAGCATATTTGCTCAAGCGTCAACATAGGCTCGACAAAGACAGGCATAAATATGGATGCCGTAAAGCTTATGGGCAGTGTTATAAAAAGCACCGCTTATGCCACCGAGGACAAAGACTGCATCGGTGCCGCAAAGCTTGTTGTTTTTTGCAACGCACCCGATGACAACCCGTTTATGGCAGGTGCTTTCCACGGTGCTGGCGAAGCAGACTGCGTAATAAACGTAGGTGTTTCGGGACCCGGCGTTGTAAGAAGCGCCCTTGCCAAAATTCCCGATGCAAACATCACGGAAGTTGCGGATATGGTTAAAAAAACCGCATTCAAAATAACACGAATGGGTCAGCTTGTTGCGACAGAGGCTTCAAAAAGACTTAACGTTCCGTTCGGAATTGTCGATTTGTCGCTTGCACCGACACCTGCCGTGGGCGATTCGGTAGCGCATATTCTTGAAGAAATGGGACTTGAAACCTGCGGTTGCCACGGCACTACCGCCTGTCTTGCACTTTTGAACGATGCGGTAAAAAAAGGCGGTGTTATGGCTTCCTCCCACGTCGGGGGACTTTCCGGTGCATTTATTCCCGTAAGTGAAGATGCCGGAATGATAAATGCCGCAAGAAGCGGATGCCTTACAATTGAAAAGCTTGAAGCTATGACTGCCGTATGCTCGGTAGGTCTTGATATGATTGTCGTTCCGGGCGATGTGACACCGGAAATAATTTCCGCAATTATAGCGGATGAAGCCGCAATCGGTATGATAAATTCAAAAACCACCGCCGTAAGACTTATCCCCGCAATAGGCAAGGATGTCGGTGACGAACTTAATTTCGGCGGACTTCTCGGAAGCGGCCCCGTAATGAAAATCAACACCGCATCTCCCGAAAAATTCATTTCAAGAGGCGGCAGAATACCGGCACCCATACAAAGTCTTAAAAACTGATTTTACTTAAATACGCAAAAAGCTGTAAGAAACACAAATTTCTTACAGCTCTTTTTTTTACATTTCCGCCTTAATTGTCATAATACTTTTTGCGGGAACTTCTGTTTTTGATTGAAGCTTGCCTGCATATATTTTTTCACAACCGTGAGTTTCGTCCGTCAAATAAATTTCTGCATTTCCCACCAAGCCGCAAAGCTTAATGCTTTCCGAAGCTTCTTCGGGGTTTACTATAACTACTACCGTTGTGTTTTCATCCGCAAACGCAACAGTCTGCAGCTTTGAATCCTCATCGAAATTGTCAAAAATCCTAACTCTCGACATACCGCCCTTAATAAAGGACGTAAACTGTTTAAAAGCATAATAGCGGCTGTATGTAACAATTTTTCCGTCAATTCTGTCAAGAAGTCCGTCGCCGTTCACCGCAGTCCAGCTTTGCCACGAAACGGCGTTCATTTTTGTCAGGTCATCCGCTATAACCCGTGCCATATAAAGTCCGCTTTCGATTTTTGTGCTGTCAAGCGTCAGCGGCAGCTCGCACCACTCGCTCATCTCATATTTTTTATCGGGATAGCTTTCGCTGAATTTCTTGCCGACCTGTTCCTTTTCCTCTCGCTTTGTGTCCATCCAATATGAATGTCCGCTGAAGGTGTCGCAAAAATCGTTAAGAATTTCGCTTTCAAAAAACTTTTCGACATAAGCGTAATGTCCCCATGTCATTTCCCCGCTTTCGGGAGCATTAAGCTTATACGGAGAATTTCTTTTTTTCATTTCCACCGCAAACATTTCAAGCAATTCGATTGCCTCGTCAATTTCGTAATGGCAGCCCTCCTGCCCTACCCACTCACCGCCCCATGACCACTGGGGTTCGTTTATCGGTGATATGGCATAAACGGGATAGCCCTGCTCGACAAACCAATCGGCAATTGTCAAAACATAATCCACAAAAGCCTTATAATTTTCTTTCGGAAGGTTTGAGTAATATTCTTCCAAGCCGCCCGAAGCGTGACCGCTTGATGTCATTGAAAAATGCGGACTGTTGCAAAAAAGGACAATTTTTTCCGCACCGTATTTTACGGCATAATCAAGCACACGTCTTGCATTTTTATCTCTTGTAAAATCATATTCGTATTCATCTGTTTCTTCATTGAAAACATAAAAGCTTTCGGTTCTTCTTGACGTGTCCCATATTCTGCTGTTCGGATTATCGGCTTCGCCCGCACCGATATTGTAACGGAAAATTTTAAGTCCCAAGCCTTCCTCCTCGCTGTAAAGCATTTTTGCTATTTTCTCGGCTTCTTCATCGCTTTCCACAGTCTGTGCCCACCAGCATGAGCTTGTTCCGAAAGCTTCAAAGGTTTGATATTTTTCGGTTCTGTCAATCAAAATCATATGCCTCCCAAAAAGCCCCGCAAAGGGCATTAAACAAAATTGAACAATCGCAAGCAACAGCGAAAGAAATTTCATCATCCGATTCACCTCAAACTCGGTTTTTATTTGGTACTATCTGTATTTTACACCATATAAAAGCTTTTTACAAGGTTTAAAAACAAACACAAATCATTTTCTTTTATCTATTGACTTTAAAATCAAAAACATATATTATTAAGTTGCAGATATTTTACAGGAGGTAATATAATGAAAAAAATTCTTTGCGTAATTTTAAGTTTGATTTTCGTTTTACAGTTGTCAAGCGTATGCTTTGCGGCTGAAAGCGAAACATCGCAAGACACTGTCGGCGGCTTTACAAGCGATGATTTTCTTGTAACCGACGGCACGAAAATCGTAAACAAAAAAGGTGAAGAAGTGGTTCTTAAAGGTGTCAACCTCGGCGGTTGGCTCATTCAGGAGGATTGGCTTTGCCCCTATGAGGAAGTAAGCGACCACTATGAAATGCTCGAAACGTTAATCGACCGTTTCGGAACGGAAAAGGCTTACGAGCTGATGAATACATATGAGGACAATTTCATCACGGAATATGACCTCGATGTAATTAAAGAAATGGGATTTAACTGTGTAAGAGTTCCTTTCTGGTACCGCAATTTTTATTCCGACGATAACGGCACAAAAATCCTCAATGAAAACGGCGAATGGGATTTGTCACGTCTTGAATGGGTAGTAAGCGAGTGTGCGGAAAGACGCATTTATGTCGTTCTCGATATGCACGGCGCACCGGGATTCCAGAGTGACGCTCCCCACAGCGGCAAGGGTGACAGTTGCGGTCTTTACGAACAAACGGAAGAGGGCGAAAGATACCGTGAACTGACGGATGAGCTTTGGACGGAAATAGCATTGCGTTTTAAAGGCAATCCTGCCGTTGCGATGTATGACCTTCTTAACGAGCCGATGTGCGACGTTGATTGCGGCGAGCTTAAAAGAAGAATTAACAACGAATATATCTACACACGTCTTTATGACACGGTGCGTGCCGCCGATTCGGAGCATATAATTACAATGGAAGCCATTTGGACGGGCTTTGCACTTCCCTGGGCGTGGGCAAAAGGTTGGGAAAATGTTGTTTATCAGGTTCATTTTTACAACAATTCCGACTTCATTTTTGCATTCTTCCTTTTACTCACACGTTTTCTTCACCCGACAGTGCCGTTGATGATGGGAGAATTTTATCCCCATCAAAAAACAACATGGGAAGGTTGCTTTAAATCGCTTAAAAAATACAATTACAGTTGGTTCCTTTGGACATACAAAGCAGCAAACCACGGAATGTGGGAAAGCGACTGGTGCTTAAAAGGTGCCGCAGACGGTTTTGAAAGAGCGAAAATCAAAACGGATTCTTATGAAGAAATCGCAAGAAAATGGGGAGTAAAAATTCAAACTCAAAACAGCTACGTTGACACAGGCCACTACGAAAGAGACGTTGCGGAGCATTTAAAATAAAATAAACTTAAATAAAAAAAACAGTTGTAAGAGCCTTGATTCTTACAACTGTTTTTTTGTAAATAATATCACAGCAAGCCGAAATATTCACCGATATATCCTGCGCCTATACCCGCAGCGGCGGAAATCAAAATCAGGTAAATCGGATTCATCTTTTTCTTTATCGAAAGGAAAAGCATAACAGCAAAAAGAAGTGCCGAAAAAATAAACGTATAGCTTGCCAAAACCGAAAGAGCAACTGAATCGGGGAAGAAAACGGTTTTTCCGACCGAAATAACGGCGGCGGAAATAAGACCGATTACAACAGGCTTCAAGCCGCTCATACAACCTGCGACAATTTTATTTTCTTTAAACTTCGTGTAAAATCTCGCCACAATTAAAATCACTATAAACGACGGCATTACAACACCGAGGGTTGCACACACCGCACCTAAAATGCCGCCTGCAACACCGAACAGCTCGTTGCCCGTTTGTGTGCCTACAAACGTTGCCATATTTATTGCGAACGGGCCGGGTGTCGATTCGCTGACAGCGATAAAATCGACAATTTCCTCCATTGTCAGCCAGCCTTTATCCAGTGCTTCGGATTGGATAAGCGGAAGCATCGCATAGCCGCCGCCGAAAGTGAACGCACCTATTTTAAAAAACGTAAGAAAAAGCTCAAGAAAAATCATTTTTCAGTCCCCTTTCTTTTTTCCGAAATAAGTGAATAAACAAGTCCCACAACAGCAGCCCCGATAATAATCACAAAAACGTTCACATCAAACACTGCCGTTAATATAAACGAGGCAGCTATAATAATGTACGAAACCGCATTTTTCGGGCAAGCCTTTGCCATATTTTTTGCGGCCTTTACAATAAGAGCCAAAACGCCCGCACGTATTCCCATAAATGCATACTTTACCGCTTTAAATGTAATGAACTGTTTAAAAAAGTATGACACAATCGTAATTACTATAAGCGAGGGCAAAACAACGCCGAGCGTTGCCATAACAGAACCGAAAACACCGGCAACCTGATATCCGACAAAGGTTGCGGAATTAATTGCTATCGGGCCGGGTGTTGACTCGGAAATAGCAAGTATGTCAAGGATGTCTTCGTTTTTTATCCAACCTCTTTTTTCGGCAATTTCCGATTGAATAATCGGAACCATAGCATATCCGCCGCCGAAAGTGAACGCACCTATTTTAAAAAACACAAGAAACAGCTTCAGTGCTGTTTTAAAATTTGATTTCATTAAAAATAACTCCTCTCCGAAACATTACCCGCAGCATCAACGGCTTCAATCGAGTAAGTGCCGTCTTTTTCTGCGGTATATTCAAGCGAATCCTCCGCTTCGATAAAAGCAACGGCTTTTTTGCCGTTATAAATTATATAATGAGAAATACCGATGTTATCGGTTGATTCTTCCCAGTTTAACACTCCGTCATTCATTTTCAAACCGCTCGGTGCAGTGGGCGGCTGATTTTCAACGATGTAACCGTTGTTCACATAATCGAGATATGCCTTTTCAAAGGCAGGATTAACATATGACGGACTGTGATAGTGATTGTAGGAAAACGTTATAATATTCTCCGCATACCGTGAAGCAATATCAAGCTGACGTGCGAAGCGGTCAATTGTGCAGGGAACCGAGCTTGTATTGAGCGTTGCGGGCGGAACAAAAATTCCGCTGATAACACTTTTTTCCCTTGCAAGAACAAAGTTTTCGCAGTTTGCCCACAGCTTTAAATCTTTATCGCTCGTTTTGACGGCGGCAGAATACATTTTCCACACTTTTTCCAAATCATCTTCCTGTATCCACCCTGCGCCGACAGCATCCTGCGGTGCAATTATATCCCCGTCACGGAAATTAACACGGTTTACCAGCTCCGTCCACATCGGCTCTGCGACAATAACGGAGGCTACCGAGAGATACTCGGTGTAATAAGGACTGAGCATCAACGGTTTGTCATCGGGAAGCTTTGCGATTATACCGTTAATTCCCTTAACAATGTTTCCAAAAGCCAGCTTCATATTCGGCATATTGTTAATTTCGGGAGTGAAATAAAAGCCGTATAAACTGTCGCTTTCATACTTTTCGCAAATTTCCTCCGCCATATCTGCCGCCACGGAGCAAACAGTGGAATATGTAGTACCGAGTGCCGACTGCACCCACCAATCATCAAACATATTAAGTCCCACAAAAACCTTAATTTTACTGCCTTCGCAAGCCTGCAATGCCGATTTTATCACGTCCGTATTACATTCCGTTTCGGCAAAAGCTTCAAGCTCTGAGGGATAATAAAGCTCCCATTCGCCGTCCGAAGAAAGGTTTGCGGTATCCTGCAAAATCAGGTATTCTATGCCTGCTTTTTCCATATTTTCCACTTCTTCTGCCCATCTTTCGTCATCCCAATAGGCACTCATCCAAGATTGGATAAACGTTCCGCTGTAAGACGGGTTGCACTTTCTTTCGGGAACTGCCGAAAACGGCATAAGGGATATAATAAGTGCCGCAAGTGCGAAAATTATTTTAATCATTGCAGTACCTCCCGTCTGTGTTTTTAATTTCACCGAAGCTTACAAAAGCTTTCGGCTTTTCGGGATGAGTGGAAATACTCTTTTCCATCCAAACCATATTATACCATTTGCCGAATTTATACCCGATTTTATGAAACTCACCGACCAAACGGTATCCGAAACTTTTGTGAAAAAGCACGCTGTCTTTTGTGAGATATTCGTCCTCTTCAATCGGGTAAGCAATGCAGGCATTGAGGTTAATAACATTTTGAAGAAGCAACGCATTTTCAAGTGCCACGTAAAGCTCTTTTCCTATGCCCTTGCCTTTTTCGTCCCTGTCGACATACACAGAAGTTTCGACAGACATTTTGTAAGCCGGACGGTCTTTAAATTCGGAAGCATACGCATATCCCACTGTTTTTCCGTTTCGTACACAAACAAAATAAGGATATTCTTTCAGCGTGTTTCTTATTCTGTTTTTAAATTCTTCCTCCGAGGGAACTTCATAATCAAATGTCACCGCAGTGTTCTCAACGTAATACGAATAAATTTCCCGTATTCTTGCGGCATCATTTTCGTTTGCCGTTCTGACCATTGCACCTTACCGTTAAATCTTAACTATGCCGAGCGCATCGAGAACGGAAGAAATAAGAATAAGAACGATGAAAACAGGAGCTATATATTTTATAACAACGGTAAAGAGCTTCTTTGCCTTAAATTTGCCGCCGATTTCCATTTCTTCTATAAGCGTTTGAGGTTTAAGAACATATCCGACAAATATGCAGGTAAGAAGTGCCACAATCGGCATAAGAACACTGTTGCTGATAAAATCGAAGAAATCAAGAAATGCCATACCGAAAACGGTAATATCTTCCAGCGAACCGTAGCCGAGAGCGGAGGGAATACCCAAAATAACGCATCCCGCAAAAACAATTACGCACGTTACTTTTCTGCCCCAGCCGAGCTTATCCCTTACAATGGAAACAACCGTTTCCATAAGCGAAATCGAAGATGTAAGTGCGGCAAAAAGAACAAGAATAAAGAATACTATGCCTACAAACGTACCGCCCTTCATAGCACCGAACACTTTGGGAAGTGTAACAAACATAAGTCCGGGGCCTTTGCCCAAAGCGGCTTCGTCGCCGCCCGAAAAAGCGAAAACAGCGGGGATAATCATAAGTCCCGCAAGGAATGCAATGCCTGTGTCGAAAAGTTCAATCTGTCTTACGGATTTTTCAAGACAAACGTCCTTTTTCATATAAGAGCCGTAGGTAATCATAATGCCCATTGCAAGCGACATAGAATAAAAAAGCTGTCCCATAGCCGCAAGGAATGTATTAACGGAAAGATTTTTGAAATTGGGGGTCAAATAATATTTTACACCCTCCCACGCACCGTCAAGTGTCATTGAATAGACGGCAACGAAAACGGTCAAAACAACCAAAATGGGCATAAGGAACTTGCTTACCTTTTCAATACCTTTTTCCACGCCGAAAAGCACAACCAAAGCCGTAAGTCCAAGGTAAATAAGGAACCATCCGATAGGCTCGACAGGCTGTGAAATAAACGAATCAAAATAGCCGTCCGCAGCCGTTTGAGATGCACCGCCCGAAATAAAGACAGCAAGGTATTTCGTAACCCAACCGCCTATGACGGAATAATACGGCAGAATAATTATGGGAATCAAAGAGCCTGCCCAACCGATAAAAGAAAACTTTTTGTTTAAGATGCCGTATGCGTTGATGGCACTCTGTCCTGTTTTTCTGCCGATAGCTATTTCGGCACTCATAAGCGCAAAGCCGAAAGTAACAGCCAAAACAATGTAAACAAGAAGGAAAATACCTCCGCCGTATTTAGCTGCAAGATAAGGGAAACGCCAAATGTTTCCGAGACCGACCGCCGAACCTGCGGCAGCGAGAACAAAACCTATTTTGCCGGTAAAGCTGCTTCTGCTTTTTTCCATTATGTTTTACCTCCTGCGTTTTTTCGCATATCAAATTTTATTATGCTCATATTTTTTCTTTATACACCGAAAAAGGCGAACAGACACTCAATCTGTCCGCCTTAAAAAACATAAATTATTTCATTGCTTTAACTTCTTCAAATGTATCTGTTATGTCCTTACTCGGTTTACCTGTAAGCAAGCTTACCACTATAATTGCAACGCTTGCAAACAAAAATGCCGGAAGAAGCTCGTAAATTGCGAATATACCGCCGACCTTTACCGCAACAACATATTTCCATACGAAAACCATAACACCTCCGGTAATCATACCGGCAAGGGCTCCCCATTTGTTTGCTCTTTTCCAGAAAAGCGCAAACAGAATAACGGGGCCGAAAGCCGCACCGAAGCCTGCCCACGCAAACGAAACTATATCAAACACGGAGCTGTTCGGGTCACGGGCAAGATAAGCTGCAATCACGGCAATAAGCAAAACGGAAATTCTCGCAACGTTCATTGCTGCCTTACCCGAAATTTTAAGCTTAAAGGAATCACGAAGAAGATTTTCCGAAACGGACGAAGATGCGGCAAGAAGCTGTGAATCCGCCGTTGACATAGTGGAAGCAAGAATACCGGAAATAATAAGTCCTCCGAGAATCGCAAACAAAATGTTCTTATCGCTCATAACCTTTGCAACCTCGACAATAAGCGTTTCACTTTGTCCCTCTGCGAAAAGTTCGGGGATTACGCCGGCTTTTGTCATACTGTAACCTACAACGCCGATTACAATTGCAACGGCAAGAGAAATAACCACCCAAACGGAAGCTACTCTTCTTGAAGTTTTGAGCTTTTTGTCATCATTAATAGCCATAAATCTCAAAAGAACGTGGGGCATACCGAAATATCCGAGTCCCCATGCAATCATCGACGCACTTTTAAGAGCGCCGTAATCGGAAACCTCTCCCGTTACGACATTATGCTGTTTTACAAGGCTCAAATAACCGGGAAGTGCTTTTGAATTTTCCACAACAGCATCCCAGCCGCCTGCTGTGTGTATGCCGAACACAAGCACAACAATCAACGCAATTGTCATAACAATGCTCTGAATAAAGTCTGTTGTGCTGGCAGCCAAAAATCCGCCGAGAGCCGTATAAAGCACAATAACCACGGCGCTGATAATCATCGCCGTAAGGTACTCAACACCGAACATTGTCGAAAAGAGCTTGCCGCAAGAAACGAAGCCCGATGCCGTGTACGGCACGAAGAAAACTATAATCACAACTGCGGCAATGAATGTGAGAATATTACGGTTATCACCGAATCTTTTGGAAAAAAATTCGGGAATTGTAATTGCATTGATTTTTTCCGAATATCTTCTTATTCTTTTTGCGACTATAAGCCAGTTTACATATGTACCGACAGCCAAGCCGATACCCGTCCAAGCAGCATCCGCAACACCCATAAGGTACGCAACGCCGGGAAGTCCCATAAGCAGCCAACTGCTCATATCGGAAGCCTCGGCACTCATTGCGGTTACAAGCGGGCCCAGTTTTCTGCCGCCCAAATAGAAATCGCCGACATTTTCGTTTTTCTTTGAGTAGTAGTATCCTACAAGCACCATACTCACAAGGTAAACGATAATAACAGCCAAAAGAGTAATTGTTTCTTTTGTCATTTTCATTTCCCCTTAAAAATTTTATACACTATGATACCATAAAAAAACAAATAATGCAACACGGAAAAGCCACATTATGAGTTTATCCGTGCCGCATTGACATTTTATTTGAGCGTTACTATCGTAACACCGTTTTCACCCTCGCCGTAAACACCGAGACGGTAGCTTTTAATAAACGAATTTCCTTTTAAGTATTTCTGAACGCTGCTTCTTAAAACACCCGTTCCTTTTCCGTGAACGACGGTAAACTCCGTAATACCGAGCCTGTAAGCCGTGTCGATATATCGGTCAAGCGTCATTATCGCTTCGTCCGCCGTCATTCCACGCAAATCTACCTTTGTTTCGGCTTTTGCGGTGCTTCTTGCTTCAAAGTTTGAGCTGTTATTTCTTTTCGGTGCGGGCTTTTTCGCTTTTTGCTTTTCAACAAGTCTTAAATCGGAAATGTTCACCCTTGTTTTTATTGCACCCGCAACAACACCGACCTCACCTTTTTTGTCCGGTAAAGACGTAACCTCCGCCTGCTTTGCAAGGCTTGCTATGACAACCGTATCGCCTATTTTCAATTCTCTCGGCAACACATAGTCGTCATCTTCTGCTGTATTCATCACGGGATCGGCGGCACTGTCGAGTGCCTCCATACCCTTTTTGACTGCCGAGCGGGCACGTCTTGCAAGGTCAGCCGCATCTTGAGTTTTTTTCTGTTCTTTTTTCAGCTTGTCAATTTCGGCAAGCAGCGCATACGATTCTCGCCTTGCACCGTCAACGATTTTTACCGCTTCGTTTCGTGCTTTTTCGATTTCCTTTTCTCTGAGCGAAGAAATATCCTCTTTTTGCTTTTCGGCTTCCGCTTTCATACGCTGTGCCATTGCCAAGGTTTCGGATGCCTTTTCACGCTCTTTTTCCATTGCCTTTCTTGTCTGCTCAAGCTTTTCGTAAACTTTTTCAAACCTTGTGCTTTCCGTATCCACAAGCTCTTTAGCACGCTCCACTATGCCGACATCCATGCCGAGCCTTTCACTTATTGCGAACGCATTTGATTTTCCCGGCACGCCAATCAGCAGCTTGTAGGTTGGTCTGAGCGTTGCAACGTCAAATTCGCAGGAACCGTTTTCGACACGGGGAGTTTCAACAGCATAAGATTTAAGCTCCGCATAGTGGGTTGTCGCACCGACCTTTGCACCTGCAAAATGAAGCCTTTCCAAAATTGCCGTTGCAAGCGCCGCACCCTCAATTGGGTCTGTGCCTGCACCGAGTTCATCGATAAGCACAAGACTGTTTTCCCCTGCGATTTTTAAAATTTCGATAATATTCGTCATATGAGCGCTGAAGGTCGAAAGCGACTGTTCAATGCTCTGCTCATCCCCTATATCGGCAAGCACGTTTTCAAAAACGGAAACACGGCTTCTGTCCGAAACGGGCAGCATAAGTCCGCACATAGCCATAAGCGACATAAGGCCGAGCGTTTTTATGGAAACCGTCTTACCGCCGGTGTTAGGCCCCGTTATGACAAGCGTGTCGAAATCCTCACCGAGCCTTATGTTCACGGGGACTGCTTTATCTTTCGGAATCAGAGGATGACGTGCATTGTTTAATTCAATAATGCCTTTATCGTTAAGTTCGGGGACGGATGCGTTCATTTTGTACGCAAGCTGTGCTTTTGCAAAAATAACATTCAATTCAACCGCACATTCATAGCTGTTTTTTACGGAATTTGCAAAGTCGCCGCACTGAGATGAAAGCTCCGCCAAAATTCTTTCCATTTCGTCACGTTCCTGCGATTGCAAAACTTTAATTTCGTTGTTTGCTTCAACCACTGCGGCAGGTTCGATAAAAACGGTAGCCCCCGAAGCCGAGGTATCATGCACAAGACCTGAAATTTCACCTCGATACTCATTTTTGACAGGCACAACGAAGCGTCCGTTACGCATTGTAATGATGTTTTCCTGCAAAAACTTCTGGTTGCCGGAAGAACGTATCAGTTTATCGAGCCTATCTCTTATGTTCGATTCTTTTGTTCTTATTTTTCTTCTTATAGTCTGCAATAAAGGGGATGCATTATCGCTCATTTCTTCTTCCGAAATAATTGCGTTTGTAATTGCATCCTCCAAAAATTTGTTCGGACTCAGTGCATCAAAATAAATATCCAATACCGTTTCAACGCCTGAGTTTGTACTTCTCCATGTAACAATCGACCGAATAACGTGAAGAACCGACGCAATATCCAACAGTTCCCTCATATTAAGCACACTGCCTGCGTCCGCACGGCTTAAAGCGTTGTTTACGTTTTTAAGCCCCCCGAAAGCAGGGCCACCGAAACGTGCTAAAAGCATATGCGCATCCTTTGTTTGGTTGAGCAATGCCTGAGCCGATTGCAGGGACGACTGCGGCTTTAGTGCCAAAGCCGCATCGGAAGCATCGGGGCAAACGGTATATTCAGTCAACATTTGAAGAACTTTTTCAAGTTCAAGAGCATTCAAATCTCTTTGACGGGAGTTCATCCCACACACCTTACCTTTCATATCATATGGTAAAAATCAAGTGTCTTAAAATTTCTCTGCAAGGTTGCCGACACATATTTTTCCGTCAAATCGGAAAGTGCCGCCAAGCTTGATTCACTCAAATTAAAATTAAAAATCTTTTTTCTGTCACTCAAAACAATATATCTCACTGCGGAAATCACACTCATCGGAACTTTAATTCCAGCCGAACCGCAATCTAAACAGAAAATATTTCCGCCGAGTGTGTCGAAAAACATAAACTCATCCTCGTATTTTCCGCAGTTTTCACAAGCGACAATGTTCGGCATATATCCGCCAAGTGACAAGACGGAAAGCTCAAAAACCGATTTTATCAGCCTTTCATCTCTTTTTTCGTTCATCAAAAGCATCAGAGAATTTAAAATCAGCTTTAAATATTCCTCACCGTTTTCGTTTTCGGGAGCGATGCACTCCGTCAGCTCCGCAAAATACTGTGCAAGTGCAATTTTTTTAACATCGTTTCTTAAATTGAAAAAAACTTCTTTCGGTTTTGCGGCATCGATTATGTAAGAGCCTCGGCGTTGTGTTATGCCAAGCTCCGAAAAAGCAAAAAGCTGCGTTGCGGCTCCTGTTTTGCTGCCGATTTTTTTTGCTCCGTATACATATGCTCTGATAATCCCGAAATCCCGTGTTAAAACAGTCACGGTTCTATTTTGTTCCCCCGTGCTTTTTTCTCTGATTATCAAACCGTCCGTGTTCAAATTCATCGGCTTTTTCCTCTCTGTCTTTTTCGGCACGATAATTCAGGTAATCGTCCACCTTTCCGCTGAGAACAAACTTATTCCAAAGCATTTCGTTTTTATCCATAAAACCCCTCCTGCAAATAATTTTTGCAGAAGTAAAAAAAATAATCAGCGGTAAATTTTTCTTTTAAAAAACTTATTCGTTATCCAAGCCGAAATTGTGTATAAGACCTTCCCTGTTACGCCAATCCTCCTTGACCTTTACCCAGCATTGGAGGTTAATTCGGCAACCGAAAAATTTTTCCATATCCTCTCTCGCTCTTGTGGAAACGGTTTTCAGCGTTTCACCTTTTTTGCCTATAATCATCCCTTTATGGCTTTCCTTTTCGCAGTAAATAATCGCTTCTATATCGAGCAAATCCGAGTTTTCCCTCTCTCTCATTTTTTCCACGCTCACGGCAATACCGTGCGGAACCTCTTTGTTCATTCTGCGAAGAATTTTTTCCCTGATAATTTCGGCGGCAATTACTCTTTCCGGCTGGTCGGTGAGAGTATCGTCCGGGAAGAAATGAATCGATTCAAACGCAAGTGATTTCAGCTCGTCAATCAGTTCCTTGATGTTTGTTCCGTTTTGCGCAGAAACCGGCACAATCGCTTGAAAATCGTAAAGTGCCGCCATTTGAGCTATTCTCGACATTAAATCTGTTTTATCGGCAAGAGTGTCAACCTTATTGATTGCAAGTATCACCGGCATTTTTTCTTTTTTGAATTTTTCAAGAAGCTCTTTTTCGGCAGGGCGAAGCTCACCCTTAGGTTCTACCACAAAAAGACAGGCATCAACACCCGATATGCTGTCACTTACAGCCTTTACCATTTTTTCTCCGAGCTTGTTATGGGGGCGGTGGAAGCCGGGTGTGTCGGTAAAAACGAGCTGCGTTTCATCCTGCGTCAAAACACCTACTATTTTCGTTCTGGTGGTCTGAGGCTTGTTGGAAACGATTGCGATTTTGTGGCCTATCATTTTATTTAAAATTGATGACTTGCCGACATTGGGACAGCCGACAATAGCTATAAATGCTGTTTTTGTATTCATAAAATTACCTCGAAAAAAGCCGTATTTAAAATACGGCAGATTTTTAATATTTCTTTTTATCGCCGGGTATTCCCTTTATTATAAAGCAAAACGTCAGCACAAGGCTGAGCAAAAGAATAAACAGTAAATAAACCCGTTCTTTGTAATATTCAAGCATTGCTTTAAACGCTTCGGGCTGAAACAGAATTACAAATCCGATTATGACTGCGAAAATTGCCGAAACCAAAACCGCACCGGCTGCCGCATCCTTTGAAATTTCCGCTAAACGGTTAAATTCTTTTACCGTCAAATCAACTGCCTTTTCGATTGCGGTGTTTACGATTTCAAGCGAAAACACAAGTGCGTTGACGAGCAAAATTATTGCCCACTCCGTTTTTGTTAAGGTGAAAAAATCGAACAGCAAAAGGTATGAGTACATATAAACGCAAAGGGAAAAATGCGCCCTCATATTTCTTTCGTTCCTTAAACACCACAAAATGCCTTTAAAGGCATAAACAAAGCTTTTAAGCAACCCTTTCATTTACACACCTTATTCATCACTCATATAGTAGCTGCCGTTTCTTTTAAGTCCCAACTGGGTAAGCACGGTTTCTTCCTTTTCTCTCATATGTACAGCCTCAATGCCGCCGTTTTCGTGGTCATATCCCAAAAGGTGCAGCATAGAATGAACCGTAAGAAAAGCAATTTCACGTCTTAGCGAATGACCGTATGCCTCTGCCTGCTCCATAGCTTTTTCAAGAGAGATTACAATATCTCCGAGCATTTGCGCTCCCGTATCCTTGTTTATATCGTAAACGCCGTCAATCCCTAAAGGGAAAGACAAAACATCGGTCGGTCTGTCAACGTTTCTGTACTGCTTGTTAAGCCTGTGTATTTCTTCGTTATCAACAAAGCGTACACTGATTTCCGCAGGTGAAAGCAATTTTTCCATCGTCAGCACCGCAATACAGCACTGCCTTACCAAAAGATGTATTCCCGTCGGGATTTTGTGTACCTTTTGATCGTTGCTTATTATAACCTTAACTTTTCCTCTTTCTCTCACTTTTCTCATCCTTTCTCAGTTACCTCTGCTTTCGCTTTTCTCGTAAGCCTTGACAATATCCTGTACAAGACGGTGTCTTACAACATCCTTTTCGTTAAAGCGAACAGTGTCAATATCTTTAATGTTTTTCAAAATTTTTATAACCTCAACCAATCCCGATTTTTTTCCGTCAGGCAAATCCACCTGCGTAACATCGCCTGTTATTACCATTTTTGAATTAAATCCGAGACGTGTAAGGAACATCTTCATCTGCTCTCTTGTTGTGTTTTGCGCTTCATCGAGAATAATGAAGCTGTCATCGAGCGTTCTGCCCCTCATATACGCCAGCGGTGCGACTTCTATGCTGCCACGCTCCTGATATTTCTGAAAGCTTTCCGCACCCAGCATATCGAAAAGAGCATCGTAAAGCGGCCTTAAATAAGGGTCAACCTTTTGCTGTAAATCGCCGGGAAGAAAGCCGAGCTTCTCGCCCGCTTCAACCGCAGGCCTTGTTAAAATTATCCTGTTGACCTGCTTTTGTCTGAAAGCCGTAACAGCCATGGCAACGGCAAGATAAGTTTTTCCCGTACCTGCAGGGCCCACGCCGAAAACAATCGTATTATCCCTGATTGCCTGAGTATATCTTTTTTGACCGAGGGTTTTAGGCTTAATCGGTTTTCCCTTTGAGGAAATGCAGATGCAGTCCGAGGACATACTTTCGAGCTTGTCCTCATTTCCCTCGCCCACAAGAGATATAACATAGCGTATGTTTTGTTCGCTTAATGTTTCGCCCTTGTTTATGAGGGTTAAAAGCCCGTTGATTGCCTTTGAAGCTTTGGAAACATTTTCCGCTTCGCCGGTAACTTTAAGTTCACTTCCCCTGCTTACAACAGAAACGGAAAATTCGTTTTCGATAATCTTAATATTTTCATCAAAGCTTCCGAACAGACTTACCGCCTGTTCCATTCTGTCCACATTGATAACTTGCTCGTACAAAATTTGACCCCCGATTTGTTTGACTGATTTCATTAAAGTTATTATTACACAACCGCAAGGCGGTATTTGTCGCCGTAGCGTTATGTAACAATGTTCTCCGAAACACCCCAAATCTCTGATTCGGTTTGCGTTTCGTGAGGTTATTATTACACAACCGCAAGGCGG
>CAYYRN010000032.1:0-4745 GCA_964474295.1 uncultured Eubacteriales bacterium | reverse complement strand
AATCTCTGATTCGGTTTGCGTTTCGTGAGGTTATTATTACACAACCGCAAGGCGGTATTTGTCGCCGCTGCGTTATGTAACAATGTTCTGCGAAACACTACGATCTCTGATTCGGTTTACGTTTCGTGAGGTTATTATAACATAACTGCAAGGCGGTATCGTCGCCGTAGCGTTATGTAACAATGTTCTCCGAAACACCCCGATCTCTGATTCGGTTTGCGTTTCGTTAGGTTATTATAACATAACCGCAAGGCGGTATTTGTCGCCGTAGCGTTATGTAACAATGTTCTCCGAAACACCCCAAATCTTTGATTTGGTTGGTGTTTCGTGAGGTTATTATAACATTTTAGCTTTTATATGTCACTATTTTTTGTAAATATTTTCTAAAAATTTCCGAAAATTTTATTTATTCTGCTTTATCTATTTGCAAATCCATAATTTTGCTCTCGGAAATATCCTCAATACATTCAAAAACCGACTGAACCGTTGAAGAAATTTTATCGCTTTTTATAAAAGGGCTTACTTTTTCTATTTCGATTTCATCGAACCTATCGTCTACTTCTCTGAAATATTTTTCGGCACTCATAAGCTTTGTTGCGCAAGATGTAAGCTTAACCTTTTTCTTTTCGTAAGACACATATCTTTCCGTAATAATCCCCAGAGGAAGTTTGGTTTTGTTTGAAGACAAAAAATCCACACCTTGTGAAAAATTGCAATTTTCGTTTGGCACTTTAACATAATTAAGCGGAAGACATAAATTAAAAAACACAAGAAAATATTTATTTTTACTTTTTTTGTAAACTCTCATATCCTGTACGGCAAAACAGGTAGCCGTTACGGTATTTTTTGTTCTCGCCGTAACTTTTGCGTCCGCCTTATAAAAGCTTACCGATTCATCTTTGTTAATAACAGCTCCGCTTACGATAACATCACCCTTTTCAACGGCACTGCCGACCTCCGCCACGGGAGTTCCGAGAAAATTTTCTATTCTTATAATCTGACCTGAATTGGATGCGACAATATTTGACGGCAAGCCGTCTTTTTTGTTTTCGGTTTCTTTTTCAACGCTTTCCTTTACCTCAATTGTAATTTTGCACCCGTCCGTGTTAACCGCCGCCCACATAAGCCCGTCTATTTTTTTCAGTGCTTCACGTGCTTTTTCTTTTACATTTATCGAGTTTCTTTTAATCCCAGTTTTAACCCCCATTTCATAAAAATATTCTTCGATTTTTTCCGCAGGAATATTTTCATTTCCTTTGACATCGACAGTCCAAATTCTGGATGACAGAAAAGACGTTGCAAAAATCAAAAAAACAAATCCGAAAATTATTCCTATTCTGTTGCGTTTTTTGTGAAGAAAAAAAGGCAGTCCGCATTTTTTTGTCATATGCACTTTCATTCCCGATTTTTTTGCAACGGGTCTGATTTTCAAATAAGATTTTATGTCGCAGGAGGCAGTTATGGTATTGCCGAACATTTTTATGTTTTGAATGTTAATTCCGTTTTTCGAGCAAAGATTTATAAACCTTTCGGGGAAACCTCCCCTTGCCGTTATTTCAACAAAGCCTTTCAGTAAACGCACAATTTTTTCAGTAAACATATTCTTACCTCAAGCAAATTCTATTGTGGCAATGGTTCCCGAAATTATCGCCTGCGACGAGCCGTATTCTTTCATACATAAATCACTGCCGCAGAACAAAACGGTATTTTTGCCGATATTAAGCTTGATTCTCTCATCGCAGTATTCCAAAATTCCCGCACAATCGTTAACAACGGCTTCCCTGTTTCCGAAAAGCTCGATGTGGTTGTATCCCGCAACTATATTTTTCGGGATGCCGAGTTCTTCGCTGAGTTTTTCACCTAAATTTAATTTGGCAAAATTTTTTTCTGCCATATAAACACAACCCTTACAAAAATAATCACCGTTTAAATATTATGTATTTTTATTATTAAAAATAACCGCCTGAACATATATTGTACGGGTGATGAAATTGAAAAAAATAAAAAACATCAAAGTGATTGTTTGTACTTTTTTGTGCTTGCTTTTCGCATACATACTGATAAAATATCCGTCCGTTTGCGCAGAAGGTGTAAAAGAAGGTCTTGAGCTTTGCCTTCAAACTATGATACCGTCGCTTTTTCCGTTTCTCGTTCTTGCATCATTTGCGTCTTCAAGCGGAGTGATTGATTTTTTCGGCAAAAAAAGTGACGCGTTTTTCAAAAAATTTTTCGGTCTTTCCGGTGCGGCAGGAAGCTGCGTTATTTTTTCCCTTTTCGGCGGATTTCCCGTAGGCTGTTCGATGGCATCTTCTTTATACGGACAAAACCGAATAAACTCAAGCGAGGCAAAAAGAATAGCTCTCGGCTGCGTCAACGCAGGCCCGGCTTTTGTAATAGGTGCGGTCGGGACAATGATGCTTTCTTCCCGCAAAGCAGGCATCATTATTTTCGCTTCGCTGTCTTTGTCTTCACTTGCAATTGCTTTTCTTACACGTTTTTTTGTTTCAAGCGACAATGCCTCATCACTGCCGGAAGCAAATAATTTTTCCGTTGCGCAGGCCGTTGTTTCCTCTGTTTACAACGCCTCAAAATCGATGTTTTCCGTTTGCGGATGGATACTGCTTTTTTCCTGTTTTTTAGGTTTTTTATCAAGCATTGTACAAAATGAAAAATTGCTGATTGTTTTAAAATCCGTGCTTGAAGTTTCGCTCGGATGCAATGAAGCCGTAAAAGAAAAAAATCCTGCGATAATCACCGCAATTCTCGGTTGGAGCGGACTTTGTGTGCATTGTCAGGTTTTTGCTTACATAACAAAAATCGGTTTGAAAATAAAATATTTTTTCTGTGCAAGATTTTTTCAGGCATTACTTTCGTCATTCATCTGCGGTATTCTTCTAAAGCTTTTTCCCTGCGAAATTTCCGTCTTTTCCTCAGGCACTTCCGCCGTGGCAAAAAGCTTTGCCGTCAGTTTACCGGCAGCCTTGGGTTTGCTTTTAATGTGCGTAATTTTGATTTTAGACCTTGATAGTTATAAAAAAATGTGTTAAACTGTTCTAAAGGGAGTGACTGCCGATGGATAAAAAACAAACAACCGTAAAAAAATCCGATTATTGCTGTGCTATCTGCACTCACGGAAAAAAAGCAGCAGACAGCGAAATGATTTTGTGCTGCAAAAAAGGTGTTTTAAGACCCGATTATAAATGCTCGTCTTTTAAGTACGACCCTTTACGACGTGAGCCGAAAAAAATGCCGGAGCTTCTGACATACACTGCAGAGGATTTTAAGCTTTGAGCATTATCCGCATAATAAATTAACCCTCTTTCCGTTTTAAGGAGAGAGGGTTGTTTTTCTTGAGCATAAAATCAAGCTGCGTGGTCATCAAATCTTATAACATTTGCATAGGCTTTTTCTCTTGCCGATTTTTTTGCGTTTACATATTCTTCCACGCTTATGCCGGATTTGTATGCGTAGATTTTAAGCTTTATGTATTTAAAAACTATTCTTTCAAACTCCGCAAGCTCTTTTTCATAAAGAAATCCCACAAAAAGCGCTATTGCAAAAATTACTCCGAAAATAATTGTAAGTGTTAAACCAAGTGACATATTTATTACTTCCTTTCGCTTTAATATATGCTGAACGTTTGTTCTTTATGCCATTATTATAACACGAATTTTAAATTTGTCAACACAAATGTTCGTTTTTGTTTGTGTGGTAGTCCGCAAATTTGGACTTTTGCTTAAAAAAACGAATTTTTTCACATTTTTTCGCTAAACCTTTGTATTCTTTAAAAAAGTGTGCTATAATTGATTCATTACATATCCCGGAGGAATTAAAGATGAAAGTAATGGTTTTCAAAACAGCCGAAGAAATTGCAGAGGCAGTCGGCAGAATTATTATAAAGAGGGTTGCGGATGAGCCTTCATGTGCAATCGGTTTTGCAACCGGAGCTTCCCCTGTCCCCACATATGAATACATAGTAAGTGAATTTAACAAGGGAAACATTTCTTTCAAGGATATGAAAACGTTTAACCTTGATGAGTATTGCGATTTGCCTGTTGATGACAAAAACAGTTATCACACTTTTATGCACGAAAATCTTTTCGATAAAATCGATGTAAAGGAAGAAAACATCAACTTCCTCGACGGCAATGCGGAAGATTGTGATGCCGAAAGCGAAAGATACGCTCAGGCAATAAAAGCGGCAGGCGGAATAAAGGTTCAAATTCTCGGCATCGGCACAAACGGTCACATCGGCTTCAACGAGCCTGCCGACGCTTTCACGGACGAAGCATTTAAAGTTACGCTTACCCAAAGCACAATAGACAGCAACCAGAAATATTTCGGTGAACAGGCAATGCCCCGATATGCTATGACAATGGGAATCGGTAGCATTATGCGTTCGGAAGAAATCGTCCTTATTGCCACAGGCAAAGCAAAGGCAAAAGCCGTTGCGGCGGCGGTAGACGGCGAAGTTACACCGCACTGCCCCGCTTCAATTCTCCAAAACCACCCGAATGTTACATTCTTCGTTGACGAAGAAGCGGCAAGTCTCTTAAAATAAAATTCAATCAATCTGCGGTTTGGCAAATTACAAGCCGCAGATTGGCTAAAACCGAAACACGGGGCATTAGTTCAGTTGGCAGAACGCTTGCTTCGCAAGTAAGAGGTCAGCGGTTCAAATCCGCTATGCTCCACCAAGCCCCAAGAGCGATAGCTTTTGGGGCTTACTTCTTACCTATTACTTC
>CAYYRN010000031.1:0-23889 GCA_964474295.1 uncultured Eubacteriales bacterium | reverse complement strand
ATTGAAAATTGGTAAATTACAATTTGTCTGTAACTAAAAGTAAAGTATCGAAGCGAAAAACATCGTAGAAATACGGTGATTTTTGTTACCCAAAATCTACAAATCCATACAGAACCACAGGTTAGTACAAGTTAAGCGGCGGTACATTTTTTACTGTACCACCGCTTAAAAAATACTTTGTTATCTCACATTGCTAAATGTGAACTTCTACTTTTTTGCTATATTACTTTAATTAACAGCAGCTTGCCTTTTTCAACTTTAACTTCTGCTGTTTTGCCTTTTATAACTTCATTGCTGACACCGTATTGATTTTCCGATGTTATTTCCGCACCATCAAGCGGATATTTTGAGTTATTTATATAAACTCCCTTAGCTTCACCGAAAACGTTTAATAAAGAAAAATAAGAATATTTATCGCTGATTTTTACGGGACTTGAAGACACAATCTGCATTTCAGAATAATCGTCAACAATCAGTCCTTTTTTGTTAATTGAAAAAAGATAATTTAAAATCGAAACATTGGCAAGGGTGTGGTCTAATCGATTTCCGATAACTCCGATTAAAATAAACTCGTCAAAACCTCTTTTTACAGCTTCCTTTACCGCAAAAACAGTGTCGGTGTCATCTTTTTCTCTCGGCAAAGTAATTATTTCGGTATCGGTGTTCGGTCGAGAATATGAATCAAAGTCACCGACGATTAAATCGGCTTTGATTTTCAGTTTTGACTTATGCTTCAAACCGCAGTCGCAAAAAATATTAAAATCACTTTTCTCTAAAAAACTTTTTACAAAATCATAGTTTTGAATGTCGGCACCGCCGATAATAACACATCTCATAATTAATACTCCCAAAAAGTCATTAGAGATATTATATCAGTTAAAATTTATAAGTGCAATATTAGTCTTGAATAATTTGCCGAATAATGATAAAATAAATCAATAAATGTTTTATATGGGTGAAATAATGAAAACTGAATTTTTAGCTTTACGAAAAAAAATAATAGAGAAAGAATTTTCTCGAATGAATAATATGCAGCTTGAAGCTGTTTTGCATACTGACGGCCCGCTTCTCATTCTTGCAGGTGCCGGCAGCGGAAAAACAACTGTAATAGTTAACAGAATTTATAATTTAATTAAATTCGGTAGTGCTTACAATTCCGATGAGTGTTATTTTCAAGTTCAGCCGAGTGACATACAGTTGATGAAGGACTATCTTGACGGCAAAACCTCCGACCTCTTTGATATCGAGGATTTGCTGTGTGTCAATTGTGCAAAGCCGTGGCAAATTTTGGCTATAACATTTACAAACAAAGCGGCAGGCGAATTAAAAGAAAGATTAACGGGTCTGCTCGGCAGTCAGGGCGAAGATATTTGGGCAAGCACTTTCCATTCATTTTGTGCAAGGGTTTTAAGACGTGACGGTGACAAAATCGGCTTTTCTTCCAATTTTACTATTTATGATACGGATGACAGCAAAAGAATGATGAAAGAATGTATGCGTCAACTTGGAATCAGCGATAAAATTCTTTCCGTCAAAACCGTACTGAACGAAATCAGCCATGCAAAGGATTCGCTGATTTCTCCGTCCGAATACACAAAAAACTCAAGCAACGATGTACGTTTACAAATGATTGCACGGGCATATACAAAATATCAAGCTATGCTTAAAAATGCGGATGCAATGGATTTCGATGATATAATCGTCAATACCGTTAAACTGTTTGAAAATCATCCCGATGTTTTGGAATATTATCAAAATAAATTTAAGTATATAATGGTTGATGAATATCAGGATACCAACCATGCACAGTATAAACTGACGGAGCTTCTTGCCGCAAAGTCGCACAACATATGTGTTGTGGGCGATGATGACCAAAGTATATATAAATTCAGAGGAGCGACAATCGAAAACATACTCTTGTTTGAAGAAAGATATAAGGATGCAAAAGTTATCAGGCTTGAACAAAACTACCGTTCAACTCAAAACATTCTTGATGCTGCAAATGCCGTAATTTCCAATAATGAGGGTAGAAAAGGCAAAAATCTTTGGTCTGATAACAATGAAGGTGATTTAATTACGCTTTCAATATCGTATGATGAGCGTGAAGAAGGCAGATTTATTGCCGAAACAATTGTCGATAATGTTTCAGATGGTAGAAAATGGTCTGACCACACAATTCTTTACAGAATGAACTCTCAGTCAAACGCAATTGAAAACGCACTCATACGCTCTGCTGTTCCTTACCGTGTTATAGGCGGTCACAGGTTCTATGAGAGAAAAGAAATTAAAGATGCGTTGGCTTATCTTACGGTTATAAATAATCCGTCCGATGATATAAGGTTAAGAAGAATAATTAACGAGCCGAAAAGGGGAATCGGTGATACGACAATTAACCACGCTCTTGAAATTGCGGCAGGTATCGGGACAAGCCTTTATGAAGTTTTGAAAAACGCATCGGATTATCCGGCTTTGTCACGGGCAGAAAGCAAAATCACAAAATTTATTTCGATGATGGAAAGTTTCAGAATTAAAGCCGAAACATTGCAGTTAAACGAATTGTTTGAACTTGTTATGACCGAATCGGGCTACATATCATCGCTTGCATTGGATAATGAAACTTTTATTGACAGAACGGAAAACTTAAACGAACTGTCGTCAAACCTTTTAAAGCATCAGCAGGAAAATGAGGATGCAACTCTCGGCACTTTCCTTGAGGAAGTATCTTTAATGACCGATATTGATAATTACAATTCGGAAGCCGATGCCGTAACGCTTATGACTTTGCACTCGGCAAAGGGTCTTGAGTTCCCCTATGTGTTTATTGCAGGTATGGAGGAGGGGATTTTCCCCGGAATACAGTCGATTTATGTTCCGTCCGAAATTGAAGAAGAACGCCGTTTGGCATATGTCGGAATAACAAGGGCAAAAGAAAAACTTTACCTTACAGCAACAAAAACACGTCTTCTTTTCGGTACGACATCACATAACAGACCGTCACGCTTTATTAACGAAATCCCGTCACATTTAATTGATAATATTTCAAAGAGCAGTATTACCGCAGCTCAAAAGACAATGTTTAAACCTGCCGAAGAAAGAAGCGAAAAGACATCTTACTCTATACCGAAACATTATCCTTCAAAAACCGTTACCGCTACAGAAAACAAATCCAAAGCCGAGTATAAGGTCGGTGATACCGTAATACACAATGCGTTCGGAAAGGGCGTTATTTTGTCGGTTCAACCTGTCGGCGGTGATTATTTCCTTGAAATAGCCTTTGAAAAGGCAAGCACAAAGAAAATTATGGCGGCATATGCCAAACTGAAAAAAGTATAAAAGCAGAGAGGGGAGCAATATGTCAAAAAATGTAAAAAAGAATACGGCAAAACGTTTTTTAAAAGCGTTTCTTTCTACAATCATTGTTTCCGTAACGGTTTTGTTTGTGGCTGTATATTTTTTTGATTTTCCGCCGAGGACAGAACAGACAGATGTTTCTCCGACGATATCCGACTCGTCCGAAAAGGAAGAAAATAACGGCAATCCCGATGAAATTGTTTCAACCGCATCTGTTTCAAATATAGGGGATTTGTTGATACACGCTCCTGTTTTTAAAAGTGTATTGACCTCTGACGGCAACTATGATTTTACTGATATATTCAGATACGTTAAGCCTTATCTTGAAAAATCCGACTATAACATAGCGAATTTGGAGGTTTCTCTCGGAGGAACGGAAAACGGCTTGCAATATTCAGGTTATCCGCTTTTCAATTGTCCCGATTCAATTGTAACTGCGGCGAAAAATATGGGTGTAAATATGCTTTTGCTTGCAAATAACCATACTTATGATTGCGGATATTCCGGCTTTATCAGAAAAATCGGCGTAATTGAAAATATGGGTGTTGCATATTCCGGTGTTGCCAAAGATAATACACAAAAGCTTTACAACATAGTCGAAGTAAACAACATTAAAATAGGAATTGTGAATTATACTTATGAAACCCCTTCAACAGGCGAGGGAAATAAGGCTATAAACGGAATTTTGCTTGATAAAAGTGCGGTAAACCTCGTCAATACTTTTAACTATGATAAGCTTGATGAGTTTTACTCCGACCTAAAGAGTAAAATTGCGTCGATGAAAAATGAAGGTGCCGAAATTATAATCGCTTACCCTCATTGGGGAACCGAATATGATTTAAACGGAAGCAGCTATCAAGCTGAAATGTCTCAAAAGATGTGCGATTTGGGTGTTGATGTGATTGTCGGAGGACATCCCCATGTCGTTCAACCCGTAAAGGTGTTCACGTCCGAAATTTCGGGCAAAAGAACGGTTTGTTTGTATTCAATGGGAAATTTCATTTCCAACCAAAGAAAGCATCTTATGAACCTTTCTACGGGCAATACAGAGGATGGATTGATTTTTACGATTAACATCGTAAAATACGGCAACGGTGATGTTGAAGTTGAAAGCGTTGAAGCAATTCCGACTTGGGTTGATTTGACAAACGGTAAATATACGGTAGTTCCTTTGGATAAAACGCTGGGAGATTGGGGAAGTGCTTTTAATCTTTCGGACAACTGTGTAAATGCCGCCAAAGAATCATATGAGCGTACAATGAAGCTTATAGGGGACGGAATTGATGAATACAACAGCGATTCCGACCGTATTAAAGCGGCATCATAAAAAAACAGCAGGAGATATTGTTATCCGATAATCGGATTTTTATCTCCTGCTGTTTTTCTCATTTGCGGTTTGAATACGGTGTTATTCCCGACATTATGAAGTTTTCCGGTTCTGTTTCGATGTTTTGTCTGTAAACGCTCATTATCAGTCCCATCGCAATATAGACGGAAAGTGTTGACGAACCGCCCGCACTCATAAACGGAAGCGTTATTCCGATAACGGGCAAAAGCTGCAAACACATACCGATATTGATGATAATTTGTGACAGCAGCATAAAAGCAATTCCGTAACACACAAGTGTTCCCGAATTATCTCTTGAACGTCTGCCGTTATTGATGATTTTGAAAATCAAAAAAACAAAAAGTATAAGAAGTACCAGACATCCGACAAATCCGAGTTCTTCACCGATAACAGACAGTATCATATCGTTTTTACTTTCGGGAACGATACCGTTTTGTGTAAATGTTCCTTTAAAAAGTCCCTTACCGAAAAGTCCGCCGGAACCAATGGCTTTTATACAGTTATCCTGTTGGTAAATAACATCACTGTAAGATTCCGGAAAAATCAAAGCAAGAAAACGCTCTTTTTGTATTTCGGTAAAAACTTTTGTCCAAACAACGGGAATCATTGCTATTACAGCAAGAAGTCCTGCGGCAAAATATCTGAGCTTAACATTTGCCACAAACATCATTCCGACAAATATCAAAACAAAAACAAGTGCCGAACCGATATCACCGGTCAACGCAACCAAACCGGCATATGCCATAGCATGAAGAGTCAGAAAAGCTATGTTAATCAGCTTGTCTATATCGTCTGATATTAATTCGATATGGACGGAGAATGTAATGACAAATGCTATCTTTACAAATTCCGACGGCTGCAGATAAAAGGAACTTGTAATCTTCAGCCACGTTTTGGCATCGCTTCTTGCATCGGGTCCGACGCCGAAAAAGAAAAGCGAAACCATCAGTAAAAAGGAAACTGCGGCAATTGCGGGCCAAATTTTTATTATCAATTCATAGTCGATTAATGAAATGATTATTGAAATTACGACACCGAGCGTAATTGCCAAGAGCATGGTTCTGGTATCTCGTGATATAATTTGATCTTCGGTTAAAGTGTTCAGCGTTGCACTGTGAACGAGCAACGCACCGAAAGATGATGCCAGCAAACAAAGAAGCAGCATTAACCAATCGGTTCCTTTAAAAAAAATGCCGATTTTTTTTCTTAAACTTTCCAAAGAAAGCACCTCTGAATATTTATTAGTATCATTATACATTTATTGCCAACTCAATGCAAGGTGTATTTTAAAAGTTTATAAATAATAAAACGAAAAAAGTTCGAGGTTTACATATCGGTTAACCTCGAACTTAAATAATTCGCAACTTAAAATTTTAGCCTCTGAAGAAAGTAATGAGGAAACATGAAACCAAAGTTAAAACAAAGAACACAATTGCAACAACTTTTGTTGCTTTTGCAAGTTTTGCTTCCATAGTGCGACCCTTGTGCTTGCCGAAGAAAGTGTCTGCACCGCCGGCAATTGCACCCGAAAGACCTGCTGACTTGCTTTCCTGAAGAAGAACAACAACAATGAGAAACAAAGACAACAATATAAGTCCAGCCGCTAAAATTATTTCATATACAGTCATATGAATACCTCCGAATATTATTTCGATATATTTTATCATAGAGAGACAAAAAAATCAATACTTTACATAATATTTTTTAAATTTTTACTTTATTTACCGATTATAAAATCATTTTCATTGCGAACAATACTACTACAGTCAGACGAAATGCGTTTGTGTCCGACTGTTTTAGCCGTATTATATTGGGAAGCCGATATAAACGGCTTAAATTTTGTCGAATTTGTATTTACTTTTTGCTGAAAAGTGGTATAATATTTAAAAACAGTTACGGAGTTTAAAATGAAGCAGTATTTTTCACACAGTGCGGAAGAAACCGAAAAAATCGCATACGATTTTGCAAAAAAGCTTTCGGGCAATACAGTGCTTGCAATGTTCGGAACGCTCGGTATGGGCAAAACCGCATTTGTGCGGGGCTTGGCGAAAGGGCTGAACAACACTTCCGAAATCAGCAGTCCTACTTTCGCTATTGTGCATGATTACGGCGGGGAGCCTCATTTATATCATTTTGATATGTACAGAATAAATACTTGGGATGATTTGTATTCAACCGGCTTTTTTGATTATCTCGAAACCGGCGGAATATGTGCAGTTGAATGGAGCGAGAACATCGAAAATGTTTTGCCGGAGGGTTATATCAGAATTGAATTTGAAAAAGGCAAGGCAGAGGACGACCGTATAATCACTGTTTTTGAGCCGGGGGAGGATATACATAAATGATAATTTTGGGGATTGACAGTTCCGCAACGGCGGCAAGTGTTGCTGTTGTTGAGAATAATAAGCTTGTCAGTGAAATATTCTCCGACACAGGTCTTACACACAGTCAAACACTGATGCCGATGATTGAAAACTGTATAAAAACAGCCGGAATCGGCGTTGACGATATAGATTTAATTGCGGTTACAAACGGCCCCGGTTCATTTACCGGTGTCAGAATAGGTATTGCCACTGTCAAGGGCATTGCCTTTACAAATGATATTCCCTGTGCCGAAATTTCAACGCTTGAAAGTTTGGCATACAATGTTCCGTTTTTTGACGGAATTATTTGTTCTGTAATGGACGCACGTTGCAATCAGGTTTATTCGGCTCTTTTTGAAGCGGAAAATGACAACAAAATTAAACGTCTGTCCGAAGACACGGCAATTTCGATAGATGATTTGGGGAATAAACTGCTGGAAATTAACAAACCTGTTCTTTTTGTCGGAGACGGTGCTGATATTTGTTATGATAAGCTTAAAAATGTACTTTTTAATGTCAGCATTGCACCGCCGACATTAAAAAAGCAAAGAGCTTCTTCAACGGCTTACTGTGGCGCTTCCTCGGAACAGAAATCTTCAAAAAATCTTGCTGTAAATTATATACGCTTGCCGCAAGCACAGCGGGAGCTTTTAAAGAAACGTAATTCGTAATAAAATTAACGGAGGTAATTGATTATATGTTGGCTATCGGCTGTGACCACGGCGGTTACAAATTAAAGGAAGATGTTGTTTCTCATTTGAAAGATTTAGGTGTTGAATATAAAGATTTCGGTACATATGATGAAAACAGCGTTGATTATCCCGACATTGCAAGTGTTGTTTGTAAAAGTGTATTAAGCGGCGAATGTAAAAATGCCGTTTTAATCTGCGGAACGGGAATCGGAATTTCAATTGCCGCAAATAAATTTAACGGTATCAGAGCTGCCGTTTGTTCGGATGAATTTTCGGCTAAATACACACGTCTTCACAACAATGCAAACGTTCTTTGTATGGGCGGACGAGTGATAGGTTCGGGTTTGGCTTGTGAACTTGTCGATATATTTTTAAATACCGATTTTGAGGGCGGCAGACACCAATTACGCATCAATAAAATTGAAGAAATAGAAAAAGAAAATAAAAACGGAGGAGTTCACAATGAACAATAATGTAACAATTACCAATCATCCTTTAATCCAGCATAAGCTTACACTTATGCGTAAAACTTCAACAGCTTCCAATGAATTCAGAGCGCTTGTCAGCGAAATCGCAACCTTAATGTGTTACGAAGCAACAAGAGATTTGCCGCTTAAGGAAGTGGAAATCGAAACACCGATTTGCAAGACAACAAAGAATGTACTTGCTGGTAAAAAATTGGCTTTTGTTCCGATTCTCAGAGCAGGTCTCGGAATGGTGGACGGAGTTCTTACACTTGTTCCTTCTGCAAGAGTAGGACACATCGGTCTTTACAGAGATCCCGAAACACTCAAACCCGTTGAATATTATTGTAAACTCCCGACAGATATACATGAGCGTGAAGTTATTGTTCTTGACCCCATGCTCGCAACAGGCGGCAGTGCGATAGATGCCATTTCGCAAATTAAAAAAAGAGGCCCCAAATCCATAAAGTTTATGGGAATTATCGGTGCGCCGGAAGGTCTTGATGCCCTCTGCAAGGCTCATCCCGATGTTCAGATTTATCTTGCGGCACTTGATGAAAGCCTTAACGACCACGGATATATCGTTCCGGGCCTCGGTGATGCAGGCGACAGAATTTTCGGAACAAAATAATTAAGTTATCATAAAATGAATCCTCTCGAATATATTTTAACAAAAGAAGTTAAAATTCGGGAGGATTTATTTATGGATGTTAAATTGCCGAAAATAAGAAGCAAGCGTAACAAACGAATAGGCGGATTTGTTGTACAAGCAAGCAAACATATTATGATTATGTGCTTTTTTGCGGTTTTGTTTTCGGGATTAATAGCAGGTAACTTATTTGTAAAAGCGGATAAAGATACATATGATTCGGTCGGTGAAATATTTGAATCATATTTATCTTTTTCGGAAGGACAAACCTTAATCAAAGCTTTTCTCGATAATTTGCTTATCAATGTTTTAACACTCGGAATTTTTTTTGTTTTCGGTTTGTGTGCCGTCGGCTTTCCCGTTCCCGCCGTTATAATTTTTATAAAAGGTTTGAGCATCGGTGCGTTAAGCGGATTTATGTATTCCGAATATGCCTTAAAAGGATTTGGATTTTGTACACTTGCTTTTTATCCCGTTCAAATAATTTCCTGCCTTGTATTGCTGACAGCAGGGAAAGAAGCCTTTAATATGTCAAAATCGATATTCACATCATTAATCGAGCAAAGAGCAAAATCAACAGATGAATATGACTTTAAGCTGTATTTGCTGCGTTTTTCGGTGTTGCTGGCAGTAATTATATTTATATCTTTCCTTTCGGCAGTGATATCGGTTTATTTATTGAAAGTATTTGAATTTTAATCGTCATTATCATCCTTCGCTTCGCAGTTTAAAGGGTTGAGTGTTACTGCTTTTTGCAGTTGCTCATCAGCAACGTGAGTATATATTTGCGTTGTCGAAAGATTTTCATGACCGAGTATTTCTTTTAACAAAAGCACATCAACGTCACCGTATTGATACATTAACGTTGCCGCCGTATGTCTAAGCTTATGCGTCGAAAAGCCTAAGTTATTTAAACCTGATTTTTCCAATGCGTTCTCTACTATCAATTGAACGGTTCGACGGCTGACACGTTGTTTGTTTCGGCTTATAAACAGTGCGTTTCTGTCTTTTAGTCCGTCAACAGGTCGAACCTTTAAATAATTATTTATTGCATCAACACAGGCAGAGTTTAAATAAACCTTTCTTTCTTTGTTTCCTTTTCCCGTGACTGTCAAAGAATTGTCATCATGAATATCATTCAAGTTTAAACCTACTAATTCGGCAAGACGTAAGCCGCAGTTGAGAAATAAAGTTAATATGCAAAAATCACGCTCTTTGTTTGGATTTGAATCATTATAAACGCAGTTCAAAATCATCCTGCTTTGTTCAAGTGATAAATATTTCGGAAGCGTCTTCTTAATTTTCGGAGCTTCGAGGTCACGAAACGGATTATTCTTAATAACGTTTTCTCTGGTTTCAAGATATTTAAAAAAAGATTTTAGTGAAGTTACTTTTCTTGCCCTTGCGGTTGCATCGTTATCCCTTTCGTTTTTGCAAAACAGAAGAAATTTATAACCGTCATCCAACGTAATATCCGACAAGATTTTTTCATCGATATCCGAAATATCTATGTTTTCAAAAGCGGTTTTATTTTCAACCAAACCTCTGTCATATTTTATAAACCGAAGAAATGTTCGCAAATCGGAAGCATATTCAAGAGCAGTTAATGAGGATTTATTTTTAACTACTTCCAAATAAGTCAAAAAACTTCTAAGAAGTTTTGGAAGCTCGGAAAAATCTTCTCTTCTCATAGTTGATAACCTCTAAATATTAAATAATTTTTTAGTATTATCACAAGCTGTTTTAACAACGGTATCATAATCGATATTCTTGATTTCCGCAATTCTTTTTGCCGTGTATTCAATCATATCTGACTGGCAGCGTTTACCTCTGAAAGGCACGGGACTCATATAAGGAGCATCGGTTTCAAGCAAAATTCTTTCCATCGGAGCAAACTTTACAACTTCAACCGGTTTAACGGCATTTTTAAACGTTACCGCACCGCCGATGCCGATGTACATTCCAAAATCGATTGTTTCTTTTGCAAGCTCGACGCTTCCCGAAAAGCAGTGAACAACGCCCTTCGGACGATATTTCCGCAAAATTTTATATGTTTCTTCGTGTGCTTCTCTGTCATGAACAATTATGGGAATATCAAGCTCTTTTGAAAGCTTAACCTGTTTTTCAAAAATTTCAATTTGAACCTTTCTCGGAGAAAAATCATAGTGAAAATCAAGACCGATTTCTCCGATTGCAACGGTTTTTTTCTTGTCAAGAAGCTTAAATATTTCATCGAAATCTTCTTTAGAAACGTTTTCTGCCTCATGCGGGTGAACTCCGACAGCGGCGAAAATACCGTCATATTCTTCAGAAAGCCGCACGCTCGTTAATGATGATTTCAAATCGCATCCGCAATTGATAATACCGCAGACTTTATCCGAAAACAGACCGTCAAGTACACTTGAACGGTCTGTTTCAAATTTTTCATCATCATAATGAGCATGAGAATCAAATATATCTCTCATATTATGCCCACCTTATTTATCTGATTTTAGAACCTAAAGGAATATCGTCAACGAAAATAACTTTTACATCTTTGTTTTCGCAGTCTGCCGCAAGAATCATTCCGTTGCTTTCGACACCGCAAAGCGTTGCGGGCTTTAAGTTGGAAACCACAATCACATTGTGACCGATTAAATCATCCGGTTTGTACCAAGGTGCAATACCGGAAGCAACTGTTCTGGGAACAGATGTTCCGTCATCAAGTGTAAGCTTGAGCAATTTTTTTGCTTTCTTGATGCTTTCACAAGCTGTAATTTTTGCAACACGCAAATCTACCTTTGAAAAATCATCAATACCTATTTTGGCGATTCCCTCCGTAACGGATTCCTCATCTTTTTGAACGGATTGGTTTCTCTTTTCGATTTCTTCGAGCATTTTCTCGGTATCAATACGGTTAAAAAGAGGTGAGGGGGAGCTTACTTTTTTGCCTGTTTCGAGATTTCCGAATTGCTTCAGCGAATCATACTGATTAACGGATGAATTTAACTGTGAGAATATCTTTTCCGAGGTTTCGGGCATAAACGGAGTAAGAAGAACGGCAATAAATCTGATGCTTTCAAGAAGATTATACAAAACCGTTGCAAGTCTGTCGCAGCTTTGTTCATCCTTTGCAAGTGCCCAAGGCATAGTTTCGTCAATATATTTGTTGCTTCTTTTTGCAAGTGCCATTATAGCTTCCAAAGCATCGCTTATTCTGTATTGGGAAATTAAATTGTCAACCTTTTCAACCGTTGCTATTGCCGAATTTACAAGCTCATCGTCAATTTCATCACAAGCTTTCGGATTGGTTACAACACCGTCAAAATACTTGTTTGTCATGGCGATTGTTCTGTTCACAAGGTTGCCGAGTGTATTTGCAAGGTCGGAATTGTAACGTTCGATAATTGTTTCATAAGTAATAGAGCCGTCAGAAGTGTATGGCATTTCTGAAAGCAGGTAATATCTTACGGCATCCACACCGAGGAGAGAAACCAAATCGTCTGCATAAATTACATTTCCACGGCTTTTGGACATTTTATCGTTGCCGAAAAGAAGCCACGGATGACCGAAAACCTGTTTGGGAAGCGGCTCACCGAGTGCCATAAGCATTATCGGCCAATAAATTGTATGAAAACGAACGATGTCTTTACCGATAATATGAACATCTGCGGGCCAATATTTTTTATATTTTTCACTGCTACCGTCAGGGTCATATCCCAAAGCTGTAATGTAGTTTGAAAGTGCATCAATCCAAACATAAATTACGTGCTTTTCATCAAAAGTCACGGGAATACCCCATTTAAAAGAGCTTCTCGAAACACAAAGGTCTTGAAGTCCCGGCTTTATGAAGTTATTGAGCATTTCTTTTTTCCTGCTTTCGGGGAAAATAAAGTTATCATTTTGCTCAATGTATTCTTCAAGCTGTTTTTGGTATTTTGAAAGTCTCAGGAAATATGCTTCTTCTTTAGCTTTGATTACTTCTCTGCCGCAGTCGGGACATTTTCCGTCAACAAGCTGTGATTCAGTCCAAAAAGATTCACACGGGGTACAATAAAGTCCCTCATATTCGCTTTTATAAATATCACCTTGGTCATAAAGCTTTTTAAAGATTTTTTGAACTGTTTTTTCGTGATAATCATCCGTTGTTCTGATAAAATGGTCATATGTTGTATTGAGCAAATCGCAAATTTCCTTAATTTCACCGGAAACCTTATCGACATATTCCTTAGGCGTAACGTTTGCCGCCTTTGCATATTCTTCTATTTTTTGACCGTGTTCGTCCGTTCCTGTAAGGAAAAATACATCATATCCCTGCATTCGTTTGTATCTTGCAAGAGCATCGGTCAAAACAATTTCATAACTGTTTCCGATGTGAGGTTTTCTTGAGGTGTAAGCAATTGCCGTTGTGATGTAAAACTTTTCTTTCATTTGTATTTTCCTTTCTAAAGTAAATGCTAAAACAAAGTGCCTTATCAAAAGGCACTTTGAAAAATTTGATTATCCCCAGCTTACAAAGGACAGATTCTCATTTGCAACCCAAGCTTTGTAACCGTCCTTAATTATTTTGCTGTAAGAACCGTTAACTTGAATTACCTGAACTCTGTCGCCTGAAAGCAAAAGCAAAATTCTTGCAGATGAGGGATCGGAGGTATAAGTCGCATAAATGTTTCCGCTGCCGACAATCTTGCAGTTCATAACAGTGCCGCTTGCTTTGGATTCAAATGCTTTTACGGCATCGGAATAAGATTTAATAGAGCCGTCTGATTGCGTTTTCGGTTCTGTTGTTGTTTCGGGTTTCTTTGTTGTTGTTTCTTTTTTTGTTTGCTTTTCGGTGGTTTTTTCGGTTACTTTTTCTGTTTTTGATTCTTTTTCTACTACTTTAAGATACTTGAGATTCAACCATCCGTTATTTTCAAAATTGGAAGTTTTGCACCATTTACCGTCAGAACTCAATTTTTCGATTACAACTTCGGCACCGTCTTCAACAAGTTGATAACCTTTTACATCGTAAGAAGGCTTACTTCTCAGATTAACGCCTGTTCCTTCTTCTGTTTTAACGATACATTTTGTGCCTTTTTTGTATTTGGAAGTTTTATCTGTTGTTTTATTCTCTTTTGTAGTTTTGTTTTCAAGAGTTGTCGACACAGTTGTATTCTCATTAACTTTTCCGTTGACAGACGAAGCAAGCTTAACAATTCCCCACACTACTCCGACAACAAGTGCGGCAATAATTATAAAAACAAAGAACGCGCGAAAAAACCTTGCTGCTTTTTGTTTTCTTGAACCGCTTTGTCTTTTCTTGTATTCTTCGCTTCCGGGAGAATAGTAGTTTGCTTTGTACTTTCCGTACTCATTTTTATAATAATTATAATCGTTTCTGTTAGCCATTTGTTATATAACCTCACTTATTAATATAGGTAAATACAATAAGATTATACAATGATATTTTAAAGTAGTCAAGAAAAAAAGGGAAATTTTATTAGATATTGTCGATTGTTACACAACTGTAATTTTTTCGGGTACCGAAAGCTTGAATGAGCCGTCATTATTGACTTCGGCAATAATTTTTCCATATGGTGTGGGCATAGTGACCTTCGCAAAATCAAGTCCGAAAGAGCAGGGGGATAATTTAATTTTTTTCATACCCGGTTCAATGATTTCAAATCCCAATATTCGGGCAGGCAATTGGTATGCGGGAGTTCCTCCCCAGGCATGGCTGTAATCGCAGTCAAAGCCGTCCCAAACCTCTTTGAGCCCTTTATCACATTCGTCCGAAAGTGCAATCCATTTTCTCAATGTTTTGATTCCGTATTTTTCAAACATTCCCGTCTGATACAGAGCGTCGAGAATAAAATGATAAAAATAAGGATTTGCCTGAATGAGCGAAGTATCGTTCATAACTTTTTCAAGAATATTCTCGGAAAGCTTTTCATCACACAAACCGTATAAAACGGCAAGGGTATTTGAGTGAACGCTGTAATATCTTTTTTCTGTTTCGCATGGACGCCATTGCGTTACTTCGTCATCGAAATTTCTTCCGTCAAAGTACAATCCTCTTGATTTATCGAAGAACGTAAAGTTAAAGCTTTCTTTCAGTTTATCTGCACGAAGACGGTAAACCGCTTTCTTTTTATCACCCAAAACGGCACAGATTTTCTGAATAATGCAAAGCGCATCATAATAAAAAGCATTAAGCACCGTTTCTCCCATCGCTCTCGGCGGATGATGCATAGGATATCCGTCATAAACAATATGGTCAACGAACATATAGTTGGGTGGGTTAGTCACAAGACCGTCTTCTTCGGTGTAAGAATTAAATCTTTCAAGCAAACCGTGAAGGGTATTTATCGAATATTCAAGGATGGATTTGTCACCGCTGAACATATAATAGTCGTATATCATCCTGACAAGTATAAGACTGTACGTTGTGTGGAACATAAAATAATCGTTCATTTCGAGAAAATCGATAGTTCTTACGATATCAAACCTTGTTAATTTTGTATCACCGAAGCAAAAATATGCCATAAGGCTTTCTATGTAATAATCACCTGTGCAAGCAAGATTTTCCTGATGTGCGGGGCTGTCAAGGTGCAGAGATTGACGGCAAATTTTCAGTGTATGCTTGCAAAGGTCAAATACTTTACATAAATCAGTGTCACTACATTCAAAAAAGCCCTCGTCATATTCATCATAATGTGAAAATATAAGTCCGATATTTTCTATGACAGCATCTTTCTTCTCCGTAAAAACAATGCCGATACGTATTACGCCGATGCTTTGCAAACGTAAACCACGGTAGTCCAAATTTTTGATTTTCTCAATGCGTATTCGTGTTTTTGAATCATGGCAAATTTGTCCGACAAATTCCTGACAGTCAACATCAACGGTATTGTCACCGCAGCCGACAAAGTTCATTACGGGATATCCCGAATAAATTTTGTCAAAAATGCAGTCGATTGTGATGGGTGAGCCGTATTTTACTGTAATGCTGTTTCCCTTTACAGTAACTCTGTCTTTATAGGTATCGGGAATTATTATTTCCTCCGGTAAAATAAATTCTTCTTTAAGCGGTTCAATCGGTGATGGGAACAAATTCCAAATGTTTTCGGTCAATACCGATTGTTCCCATTCTTCGTTTTCAAATCCGCAGATATAATTTCTTGCCGCGCGGTAAGCATCTGTACAGCGGCATAGCCACGTCTCATCTGTAACCGCATTTTCGCTTGTTCCGTCTTTGTAAAATATTTCAATATTTGCCGTAAGGCACGGTTTTCCTCTTGAGGTGTCGGTCATAACCTCCGGTGCTGTTTGAACTTCAACATAAAATTCATTTTCACCGTCAATCAGATTAAGTTCAAAGGTAGTATAATAACCCTTGGACAGCGAATGAGGTGTGCTGAAATCACCGCCGGCACAAACAGGCCCCATACCGATTACATTTGAATTTACGGTTAATCTGTATTTACAATCGGCAAAAATTGTTATAAATGCTTTGGAAATTTCCTTGTTAAGCGAAATAACTTTTTTAAATTCCACAACGTGAAAAAATTTTTTTCCGTTTGTGGGCATAAGTATCGTCTCTGGTGTTTCCTGAAGTTCAGGATGCTTTTCTTTACTAATCCAAATTGTTTTTGCTTCTCCGAGATTTCGTGTCATTTCAGTACCTCATCAATCGTTTGTTTTAAGCCTTTTGTTAATTTCCTTTAAATCCTGCATAACATCGGCTATTTTTATATCCTGCGGACAGTAGCCTTCGCAAACTCTACACGAAATACATTTTTCAGCTCTTGAGTTTGCATCGATTTTTTCGTATCTTTCGATATATTTGCCGTCATTTTTATCGAGTCTGTATTTTCCCCATATATTGAGCATTTCCGGTATGTCAATGCCTGCGGGACAGTTTTTTGTACAGTATCGACACTTTGTACACGGAACAGAAAAATAATCTTTGAAGATATTTGCGGCTTTTTTAAGTAAAATTCTTTCATCATCCGTAATCTTTTTAAAATCCGTCATTGTTTCTATGTTATCCCGTACCTGTTGCTCATCCGACATACCGCTGAGTACGGTTAAGATACTTTCGTTGCTTGCGGCAAATCTGATTGCCCATGAAGCAATGCTTTTGTTCGGTTCTGCCAGTTTTAAAATATCATTTGCTTCATCGCAGAGGTTTGCGAGAACACCTCCTCTGACCGGTTCCATAACAATCAGCGGCAGATTATGTTTTTTTATAACCTCGTATTCTTCTGCGGCACTTGAAATTTCGGTATCGAGGTAGTTATATTGCAGTTGTACAAAATCCCATTGATGCTGTGAAACAATTCTTTCAAGACATTCAACCGTTCCGTGAAAAGAAAAACCGAGATTTTTTATTCTTCCTTTATTTTTCATTTCGGTTAAAAAATCGAATGCTCCGAATTTTTCGAGTTTATCGTAGTTTTCGTCATTCAAGCAATGTTCCAGATAAAAATCAAAGTATTCGACACGGCATTTTCGTAACTGTTCGTTAAAAACTTTTTCGAGGTCATCTTCGCAGTTGATTGCCCACGGCGGCAACTTGGAAGCTAAATAAAAGCTTTCTCTCGGATACCTTTCTAAAGCTTTGCCGATAAATATTTCACTTTCACCGCCGTGATATCCCCATGCGGTGTCAAAATAATTAACTCCGTTTTTATATGCAAAATCAATTAAATTCAACGCTCTCGGATAATCGATTTTGCTGTCGTCACCGTCAACGGTAGGGAATCTCATACAGCCGAAACCGAGCAGAGATATTTCTTCATTTGTTTTTGAATACACTTTTCTTGTTACCATATAATCGACCTCATAAAAATATTTTACAAATTCAATTATATATTATTTTAAATGTTTGTCAACATCAACTCGTATACTCTTCTATTATCTTTATAAGCTCGGAAGAAGTGTTTACACGAATACCTTTTTCGAGATTTATTCTGTCTTCATCCGGCAGCGAATTGATATAGGTATCATAAACTTTATAAGGTAATTTTGAATCGCCCTCAAAAACGGCTATCTTACCGTTAAAAACCGAAATCTTGTAAAATTTTTCATTTTCCGTTGATGTTGTGCTTTCCAAAATATTATCAAATGGTATTAAAAGTTTTTCATATAGGACATCGGTTAAAAGAAATGTTGCTGCAAAAATACATAAAAAAGAGAATATGATTGTAAATTTCGACTTCATCTTTTTCCTCCGAATACGCAATTATTGTTATAATATGTTCTGCATTTCGGGAAAAATTATTCAAATTGTTTCAAAGAAGTTACAAAAATGTTATTTTTTGAAAAAAGACTAAACAAATTGAATATTATGTGATATAATAACAATATCTATATTCGTATACTTGTCTTTTTTAAGATAAGGAGGACTTTTAAATGGCAGGAACATCAAAAAGAAAACGTAAAACACCGACAAATGCCTCAACGGGCGGAATAATTTTAAAGAGTATATTACTTGTGATTATTTTGTGCTGTCTTGTTGTAGGCGGTTACATTTTGTTTAAATCGGTTGCGTTTATAAACGGAGAGCCGTTTGACCTTGATAAATATAAGGCAGACCAGGTACAGACTTCAATTATTTACAGAAAAGAAACCGAAGATTCCGATTATACGGAATACACAAGACTTCACGGAGAAACAAACAGAATTTGGGTTGGTCTTAAAGATATTCCGGATGATATGAAAAATGCGATTATAGCCCTTGAAGACAAGCGTTTTGAAAAGCATCACGGTGTAGACTGGATAAGAACCATCGGCGTTATGATTAAGCCCAGCAACTACGGACAGGGCGGCTCGACAATAACTCAACAGCTTATTAAAAACCTTACCGATGAGAAAGATGTAACATATGTGCGTAAGTTTAAAGAGATATTAACAGCACTTAATCTTGAAAAGAATTATTCAAAGGATGAAATACTCGAAACATATCTCAACACTCTTTATCTCGGTGAGGGCTGCTACGGTATTAAAACCGCAGCAGAGGTTTATTTCGGCAAAGAAGTTGAAGATTTAAACCTTGCCGAGTGTGCGGCACTTGCCTGCATTACAAAAGCTCCCGGAGATTATGACCCTCTTGTAAATCCCGATAACAATGAAGAAAGACGAAAAGTATGTCTTGAAAATATGCTCAATGAGGGATATATAAATCAGAGCGAATACGAAAGTGCATTGAATTATAAGCTTATGCTTTCAAATGACCCGAATTTTGTAAGTCAAATAGAAGATAATGATGATGACGAAACAACACAGGGTGTACAAAGCTATTATGTTGACCATATTATCAATCAACTTATTGAAGATTTTCAGACAGACTATGACCTTTCTTATGTTCAGGCTTGGAAAAAGGTATATTACGGAGGTTTGAGAATTTATTCTGCCGAGAACACCGAAATTCAAGATGAACTCGAAAGCATTTATGAGAACAGAACAGGTTTTCCGTCTGTATACGGCTCAAACGGTGAAAAAGTTCAAAGTGCTATGACAATAATGGATTATCACGGCAGAATAGTAGCTATCATCGGCGGTGCTGACGAAAAAACCGAGGACAGATCTCTCAACAGAGCTTCTCAATCTCCTCGTCAGCCGGGTTCGTCAATTAAACCTTTGAGTGTTTACACTTACGCAATAGACACAAATGAAATAACTTGGGGTACGAGAATCCTCGATTATTCGGGAACAAAACGTGACGGAAAACTGTGGCCGACAAACTATGGCGGTTCGACGGGTTCGGGTTCATATGTTACCACACAATATGCACTGAAAAAATCGCTGAACACCGTGCCTTACAGAATTCTCGAAAAGGTTTCTCTTTCCAAGGCATACGCATTTATGAAAGACAAGCTTCATTTTACCACGATGGTTGACGGTGTTGACGATGCCGACTATTCACCGCTTTGCGTAGGTGGTATGACACAGGGCTTAACCTCACTTGAAATGACTGCGGCATTTGCAATTTACGGCAGCGGCGGCAAATACTATAAGCCTTATCCGTATTATAAAGTCACAAACAGCGACGGTTCGATTGTATACTTTGATAATACAAACCCCGAAGGTGAACAAGTCATTTCCGCAGATACCGCAGAAGTTATGAATCGGATGCTCCAAACGGTTATAACCGAGGGTACCGGTAGTGGCTACGGCGTAACCGGATTTAAAACTTTTGCAAAAACCGGTACAACAACAAACAACTATGACCGTTGGTTTGTTGCGGGAACACCGTATTATGTGTCTGCTGTTTGGTATGGCTATGATATCAATAAGGTAATCAGCACGTCTGCAAGCAACCCTGCGGCGCAAATATTTAAAACCGTTTACAACAAAATCCATGACGGCTTGAAAGTGAAAGATTTTGATTATCCGAACAGCAAAGCCAAAGAGGTAAAATATTGCACTTATTCGGGACAGCTTGCCGGTGATTCGTGTTATTCCACGGCAAAAGGATATTTCACAAGTGATTATAAAACAGTGTGTTCCGGTGACCATTCGGGCGGCAACGGTGTAATCGGAGGTAAAGGCGGCTGGTCGGGAACAGGAGGTTCCTCAGGCGGCAATTCGGGGGGCAGTTCCGAAACAACCACGGAAGAACCGACATTGCCGGTTATCGGCGGTGGCGATGATGAACCGGGTGTTCAGGAACCGTCAAGTTCTTCCGAACTTTCGTCCACAATGTCTGATGTTTTTAGCGGGGATTAACAGATGATTATTATGTCAATTGACTATGGCGATACCAGAACAGGTGTCGCCATATGTGATAAAAAAGAAATTTTGGCAAGTCCGGTTGCTGTTATCAACGAACGGTATCGACCAAATCTAATAAAGAAAATAAATGAAATAGTTTCCGAAAGAAAACCTGAGTTGATTGTAGTCGGTCTGCCGAAAAATATGGACGGCACCTGCGGTGAGAGATGTCTGAAATGCACCGAGCTTGCGGAAGAAATACATTTATCAACGGGTGTAGAAGTTGATATGTGGGATGAGAGGTTGACAACGGTTTCAGCATACAGAGCTTTAAATGAAGCCGATTTTCACGGAAGAAAAACACGTTCGGTTATCGATGCTGTAGCGGCGGTTACAATTTTACAAGACTACCTCTCAAGGCGAAAAAACGATAGGAATTAATCGGTATATTTTTTATTGCCTACGCATAGTATCCTTTGAGGTGTATGTGATGGTGAGCAAAAAGAAGATTGTGTTTTCAACTTCCGTTATTTTGGGTTTGTTCTTGGTTTTGGGCATTTTGCAAATAGCGGATACTTCAAAATATGCGTCTGTCACCTCATCAAAACCGACCGACACCGAGGTCAAGGTGATTATTGATGCCGGACACGGAGGGGTTGACGGCGGTGCCGTTGCGGCGGATAACACATTGGAAAAAGATATTAACCTTGAAATTGCGTTGATTTTAGACGAAATGCTGAGAATGTCCGGTGCCGAAACAATTATGACAAGAAGCAGCGACATTTCGATTCACGATAAATCAGCCCAAACCATTCGTGCAAAAAAAGTAAGCGACATACACAACAGATTCAAAATACTCGAAAATAACAGTGACTACATTTTTGTAAGTATCCATCAAAATATTTTTTCGGATAAAAGATATAAAGGCGCACAATTATTCTATTCACCGAATAATTCATCGAGCATCGATCTTGCAAAATGTATACAGAATTCATTTGCATCACATTTACAAAAAGATAATGAACGTGATATTAAAAAATGTTCAACAGATGTATATTTGATTTATCATTCGCAGTCTACGGCAGTTCTTTGTGAATGTGGTTTTTTGTCAAATGACGAAGATTTAAAAAATTTAAAAGATTCCGAATACAGAAAACAGGTAGCTCTGTGTATATACGGCGGAATAATTGATTATTATATTTCATTATAAACAGGGGAGGTGCCTTATTTGGCATCAAAAACAAAGGTTGTTTATATTTGCAGTGAATGTGGATATGAAAGTGCAAAATGGTACGGTTCCTGTCCGGGGTGCGGCGAATGGAACACAATGCTTGAAGATGTTAAAACAACAGTCAGCACAAAAACAGGAAAATCCGTAACTTCGTTAAGTGCCGCAAAAGCAACAAGCATAAAGAATATATCTTATACGGATGAAGTAAGATATAAAACGGGAATGAAAGAGCTTGACAGGGTTCTCGGCGGCGGATTGGTTAAAGGCTCTCTTGTTTTACTCAGCGGTGATCCCGGTATCGGAAAATCGACAATCTTGCTTCAAATTTGCAGTCACTTGGGTGAAAACCACAGCATACTTTATGTTTCGGGTGAAGAATCGGCAAGACAAATTAAAATCCGTGCCGACCGTTTAGGTGTATATTCGGATAATTTATCGGTTATGTGCGAAACGGATGCGGAAAAAATCGCAGAATATATACGCAGTGAAAAACCCGAAATTGTGATTATAGATTCAATTCAAACTATGAATATAAGTGAAATTTCTTCTTCTCCCGGAAGCGTTTCACAGGTAAGGGAATGTACAAATTTGCTTATGAGAACCACAAAAGCATTGGACATTCCGATGTTCATTGTAGGTCACGTCAATAAGGACGGAAATATCGCAGGGCCAAAGGTTCTTGAACATATTGTGGATGCCGTTTTATATTTTGAAGGTGACAGAAATTTATCATACAGAATTTTAAGGGCAGCAAAAAACAGATACGGTTCAACGAATGAAATAGGCGTATTTGAAATGATGGACAGGGGACTTGAAGAAGTCGAAAATCCGTCAATGATGCTTATTTCGGGCAGACCGAAAAACACATCAGGTTGTTGTATTGCTTGCGTAATGGAAGGCTCAAGACCTATACTTGCCGAGGTTCAGGCTCTTGTTACACCGTCGGGCTTCGGAAATCCGAGAAGAATGGCAACGGGTTTTGATTATAACCGTATGGCAATGATTATGGCAGTGCTTGAAAAAAGAGGCGGATATTTTTTCGGTAATATGGACAGCTATATAAATGTTGTCGGAGGTTTAAAATTGGACGAGCCTGCTTCTGATTTATCGGTTGCAATGGCTTTGGTTTCTTCTTTAAAAGATATTCCTGTCGATGACGGCTTGATTGCATTTGGAGAAATCGGTCTCGGCGGCGAATTGAGAGCTGTAAGCAATTGCGAACAGCGAATTAAGGAAGCGGCACGTCTCGGTTTTACAAAGTGTATTATCCCTGCATATAATCTGAAAAATTTGAAGGGTAAAGCCGAGGGGATAGAAGTTCTCGGTGCAAAGTATATAAGGCAAGCTTTTGCCGTTGCACTCGGTTAAAAGCTATGGAATATGCAAATTTACCAAAAAACCGAATAAGCAAGGTTATTATCGGCAAGGGATATGATAACAGCATATACAAAAATTTGGAAAAACTCGGAATTACTCCGTTGTTTATTTCCGAAAGCACAAATGTTCGCAAGGGGATTCATAACCACGCAGACTTGGCGTTTTGTCCTTTGAGTGAAAAAAAGTGTCTGTTGACGAAAGAACAAGCTACGTTAAAAACAGAACTTGACAAACTGGGGATTAAATCAAGTTATATTGAAAATAATCTCGGCTGCGAATATCCGAATGACGTTCTTTTAAATTGTGTTGTAATCGGCAAACGCATTATACTGAACCCGAAGACCGTGTCAAAAGAAATAATTGAGTATTCCCGTGAAAATCATCTTATAGAAATACCTGTTAAGCAGGGATATACAAAATGCTCGATTGCACCGGTTACGGTTGACAGTTTCATCACGGACGACGCTTCTATCGGAAGCATCGCAACGGATTACGGCTTTGATGTTTTGATTATTAATAAGGGACAAATTAAATTAAAAAATTTTAATTACGGGTTCATCGGCGGTGCAACAGGAAAAATTGCGGAAGATAAAATGGTTATCACAGGCAAAGCGGAGCTTTTAGATGATTATAAAAAAATTAAAAGCTTCCTTTATAAGTATGATGTTGAATTGATTAGTCTGTCCGACAGTGAAGTGGAGGATGTAGGCTCAATTTTTCCGATAATATAAGTTT
>CAYYRN010000030.1:0-24923 GCA_964474295.1 uncultured Eubacteriales bacterium | reverse complement strand
ACCTGTTGCATGGCAGAACTGAACATCGGGATATTCCTTTGCAGCCTGAATTATGAAAGATTCGTGACCGAAGCTGTCGGCAAAAATGATGTCACAACCTTCTTCTGCAAGGTCAGCAGCCGTTTCATAACATGCGCTGTTTTCGGCAATGTTCGTTTTTTCAACCATTTCAACGCCCATTTCTTCACAAGCTGCTTTTGCGGCTTTGATAAAGTTGTTGTCATAAGTTGAGTTCTTGTCGTGAAGATAGATAAAACCAACCTTAAGCTTATCGCTTTTTTCTTCGTTACCGCCGCAAGCTGCCAACGAGAACACCATAACAGCAGCAAGAAGAATTGCTAAAAATTTTTTCATACTTTTTTCCTCCGTTTTTTTAATTTATAGCATAAAAAATTGCTAACAAAATTAACAGAACACAATCGAGCCGTCATCACGCATTTCTTTAATCTTTGCCAACGACTCAACACGTATTCCTTGAGAACGAATAAGCTCTCCTCCGGGCTGAAAAGCCTTTTCAATCGCTATTCCCGCACCTACAACCTCTGCACCTGCGGATTTTATCAAATCGCAAAGACCTTTAAGCGCACACCCTTGAGCGAGAAAATCATCAATTACCAAAATTCTGTCGCCTTTATTTAAAAAGTCTTTTGAAACTATTATCTGATTATCATTTCCGTGCGTAAACGAATGTACGGTAACAGAATAAACATCACCGGCAATATTCCTTGATTTGCTTTTTTTTGCAAAAACAACGGGAACGTTAAAGTGCTGTGCCACAATGCTTGCAATTGCTATACCGGAAGCTTCAATGGTTAAAATTTTATTTACATTTGAATCTTTGAAAAGATTGTACCATTCTTTGCCCATTTCATTGAAAAGGTCAACATCCAACTGGTGGTTAAGGAAACTGTCAACCTTTAAAATATTGCCGGGAAAAACTTTTCCGTCTTTTACAATTCTTTCTTCCAGAAGCTTCACCAAACCACACCTTAAATTACAAATTTATACTTTTAAATATAACTCAAATATCGAACATTGTCAACTGTTTATTAACAATTTAGATAAATTTCTACATTATTTGAACAGTGTCTTTTCAGCTTCAAGACAAAGATAATGATATACAGGCAGATGCAACTCCTGTATTTTGTAGGTTTCCGTCTGCGGAACTTTAATTATACAATCTGCATAATCATCAAGCACACACTTTTTTTGACCTGTTAAACAAAGCGTTTTTATTCCGAAGGCTTTTGCAACCTTAACCGCATTAACGACATTTACGGAATTACCTGATGTGGAAATTCCGATTAGCAAATCGTTTTCTTTAGCCGATGCATAAACAAGTTGTGCATAAACCATATCGGCATTTACATCATTGTTGTATGCAGTCATAACTCCCGTTTGAGAGGCAAGGGAAAATGCCGGGATTCCGCACTGCAAACAATCATAAAATTCTCGGGCTTCCTCTCCCAGCAAATTTTCAAGCTTTTTAAAATCGTTTGACGGAATTTTTCTCGGCAAAACAAAGCTTTTCATCAATTCGCCCACAATATGTTCAGCATCCGCACAGCTTCCGCCGTTTCCGCACACTAAAATCTTACCGCCGTTTATGTAAGTGTCGCATATCATTTGAACGCCTTTTTCCATACTTTCTCGGCACACGTTCAAACATTCGTACCTTTCAAAAATATCGTTCATAAAAATCAATCCGTTTCTGTTTCTTTAACAGCATTATAACAAATAATTACAAAAAATTCAATATCAGTTGCAAAACAATTGCTTACACCACAACAAAAAAAGCCGCAAGCCACCTTTAGGAAGCTTGCAGCCAAAAATTTTGATATTATGTGTAATACCGACTGTTATTAATTTTAAAAACCGCCGCCGACTACTACCTTGTAATCAACAACCGCACCGGCATTGTTAACGTTAAGTCCCTCAACTACCAAACCGTTTACTTTCGGTGTTACAACATAAGACCAAGTACCTTTTTCAATAACACCTTTGCTGTTAATCTTAACCTTTAATTTTGCATCGGTATAATGAATTTTAATATCGGCCTCTTTATAATTTACGTCCCAATCGGAAAACTTTTCGGCAACCATAGCAACACCACCGACAACGCTGATTGCGTGACCTACCGTACCGGAATAAGTGTCTCCGTAAATTCCGTCAGTTTGGTTTTTCATTGTCATTTCAACAACCGTATAATTTCCGCTTTTGTATGCTTTGGCCGATTTACAGTCATCTGCGGTAAGCTCTGTATGACCGCCGGTTATACCCTCTGTTTCGGTTTCCTGAAGCTTCATAACATTTCTGATTATAAATTCGGCAAAAGAAAGTATACCGTCGGACACACCGTCAACATGAAGTGAATCCTTTCTCATAACCATAGTTTGAGTTGAAACCGCTTTGGACGATTTTAAGCAAGCCTTCTTATAAAAAGAAACAACTTCCTTTTTATTCCATTTTGACGGCTCACTGTTTGTTGTGGATTCTTTTTTACTTGATGTCTTTTCTTCTTTGGAAGTTGTGCCGTCTTTTGTGACATCTTCTTTTTTATCTTTTTTCTTTGTAACTATTTCAGTTACTATTTCAGTTTCGCCTTCTTCGTTGGTTACAATTTCCGTAACAACCTCTGTTTGATTTTCCGCATCGACAGGCAAATCGTCGGCAACATCACTCGTATTTTCATTCGTTGGTTTTGTTGAGTCTGCGTCTTCATTCTTGTCGGCACATGATGTAAAAGCAAACACCATTGAAAGTGCCAAAAGAATTGCAATTAATCTTTTCATTTGTATATCCCCCTTAAAAACATAACAATAATTTACTATACAAAACCGGATTTGTCAATGTATAAATAATTAAAAATTATTCAAATTTTAAGCCGCATTTTCTGTCAAGATAATCATTTTTAATTTCCTCCAAAAAATCTGTCTTTTCGTTTTTTTCAAGTGAACGAAAATATTTAATCAAAAGTACTTCGTCACTCGACAATCCCGGAAATTTTTCCTTAACGGAGGATTGATATTTAACCTCCTGCGAATTTAATTCAAGTATTGAACCGTTATGCTCCTCTTCATCGAAAAAGTCCTGCAATTCAACACCGAACATTTCGGCAATTCTCGCAACCAAAACAAATTCGGGATTCGTCTTTGAAGTTTCGTATGAAATATATGTTGTTCTTTTAACACCGATACGGTCGGCAAACTGTTCCTGCGTCAAGCCGCTTTTTTCTCGGATTTTTTTTAAAGTTTCACCAACGCTCATTTTCCTTTTCTCCTTTTGAATTTTCCGTTTCTCGAAAAGGCAAGGAAAAACATCGAAGCCAATGCTCCGACAGTTCCGTTAATCAAATCCCACATAGTATCGGTCAATCCGTTTTCCGTAAACAAAAAAGAGCGCTGCATAATCATTCCGTAAAGTCTATCCATTGTAAATTCGTAAATTTCCCATCCGACAAGTATGGCAAGCGCCCCTGTAAAAGAAAACATTGCCTGCATTGCAGGACCCGTTTGTCTTGTTTTTCCGTTAATTAGCGGAATAAGTTCAAACATAAAGCTTTGTGAAAGTATGCCTGCAAAAATATGGAGAATTATATCCGTAAATTCAATATCGGTATGCAAATTCAGCGAAGTGCCTACCACACAGCCGACGCAAATAAAAATGTTTAATTCTGTCTGCAAATAAAAAGGCACCCGCGTTATAAACGATTTTCCGCCCCACATTTGAAACATATCCCAAAGATAAGTAAACGCAATTGCAAACAACGACTGTAAAAACTGTACTGTGTTGCCGAGCAAAAATTCCGTAATACCCCAAATCAAAAGTGCCAGTCTGCAAAAAAGCCATATTGATGAGTGAAGCTTTGGCTTCTTGGGTATTGAATTACTGTTACGAATAGACATAAAAATTTCCTTTACATATTTCTTTTAATAACACGCACGTCTTTGCCTCTGAAATTCATAATTACATAATTGCCGAGGATTCTTGAAGCAACACGCTGTGAATATCTGTCCTCAATTTCTTCAATTGACATATTTGTGCTGATAATTGTCGGTTTTGACGTTATCAGCCTTGTGTTTATAATATTATATACCGCCGAAACGGTAAACTGTGTTGAAAATTCAGCTCCCAAATCATCTATAATCAGCAAATCACAATCCTGCATAGACTGTTCGGCACCCGACTGCGGACTTCTGCCGAATTTTTCATTTTCCAAATTTGAAAGAAGATTCTGTGCGGAACCGTAAATTACGGAATAGCCTTTTTTAGCAGCTTCCCCCGCTATTGCAAGTGACAAATGAGTTTTGCCCAGCCCCGTATCGCCGTACATAAGAATATTTCCCGAAGATGTCCCGAAATCTTCTGCATAATTCAAACAATAGTCAAAATATGTTTTCATCTTTTTTCTCGGAACAATACCGCTTTCATCGGGATAATCGGGATAATTCTCAAGAGAAAAACCGTCAAAGCTGTACTTTTCCAAAGGAATTTTATCACACAAAGCACTGTATGTCATTTGACGTATTGTGTTTTTTAAGCAGACGCACATTTTGCCGTCAACGAAGCCTGTATCGTCACAAAGAGTGCAATTGTATTTTTCTTTCAAATAATCCTCCGGCAAACCGTTTTCTTTCAAAACATCCTTGATTTCCTGTTGTGCCTGAAGATTTTTTCTTGACAATTCATCTATAAAATCTTTTGCATTACCGCCCAATTCAAGAGCCTTTACACACTCAAAAGCCGTGTCTGCCATAATTTTGTAAGCATTGGCAATTTTCGGATAACGTTTTTTACACTCTTCACGTCTTAAACTTGTTTCTCTTTGAACATCCGCACGTTTGCGTTCGATTGTTTCTTTTGCTTTCAAATAAATATCTTTATTCACTGACATTAACCGTTATCCCCCCTCTTTTTGTATACAAGCTCGGTTTCATCGTTTTTCTTTAATATTTCATCAATATTATAAGAAGTTTGTCTTTTCGATGTGTTTCTTGCTTGTGCGTTTGTCGGCAAAGCGGTACGGTTCATACGCTCCTGCTTTGCTCTTGCCACATCGGAGGGAGTGCTTAATCCCTCTTTAAACCAATTCTTTAAAATTTTATCCATATACTGAAAACTTACTTTATTAATGTTATTTGCGGTTTCTTCATAAGCAAGATAAATCATATCAACACTAAAGCCGTATTCGTTTTTCCAACGGCTTAAATATTTCATCTGTGCAGAAGTCGGACGAGGAGTGGAAATTCCTGTTCTCATACGAAATTCATTCCACAAGTTATCGACCGTTTTCAATTCATTTATCATTTCATCTGCTTTTTCGAGGGTGTCGATTTCTCGCTCTCCCCAATCTTTACCTATCTTTGCGATGTACGATGTTGACGTTTTACCTACGGACACGCAATACTCGATTATCGTAACAATAACCTCAACGGGAAGTCCGTAAGCATCGTGCATCATCAGTAAAACAGCCTGCCCATCGTGACCGATTGTTTTTCCGAGCCTCAACTGTGCCTCGTTAAAAAGGAAACGGATTTCCTCACTCTCGTCCCCTCTTGCGACAATTTGTTCAACAGTCGGTTTCACAACCTCAATTTCGGGAAGCTGCTGTTTTTCGGATGTTTTCGGAGAGATGTTCGTGTTTGCTTCGCTATTTGAATTTTTGACAACATTCACAGCGGTATTTTCTATGCCATCCGCTTTTACAAGCACGCCCATTTCTGTCCAAAACGTTAACGCATCGGCACAGTCAGCCGCAGAAACGCCGATATCTTCGGACATTTTTTCAATATTTTTTTCATCTGCGGAATGTCGCAGCATCCAAAGTATAACTTTAATTTGAACCGAACCCGCCAGACGAATGTACTTATCCACCACCTCAGCCGGCACAGCAAAAGAAGTATTCCATTTTGAAAGATTGACTATAAATTCCATTACTCATACCTGCCTTGGAGAAAATAAAATAATATTTTTTAATTATACACGAAAACTTCTGACGTTTCAATCCGTTGCGACAAAATTCTTCAAATTTAAACAAAACTTATCATACTAAAGAAATTGAGATATGTACTGTATTAATTCTTTGTACCTACATATTCTTTTCTTACTTTATCATAGCTCTCTAAATTTCCGATATCATAACGTTTTCCGGGCATTTTCATTGCATAAACGTCAACTTGAGTACAAAGCCAAGAAACAAAGCTTCCGGGAGCATCTGTTCCGCACCCCTGCTCGATTCCTTTTTTTACAAGCTTTATATCTGACTTTTTGTAACAATAAAAAGGCGGACAGCACCAATTTGTTTCCGGCACAGAGGGTTTTTCAGCCATTTTTACCACTTTGTCGCTTTCTCCCTCCAAGGTAACAACACCGCTTTTCAAAAGTCGTTGTGAATCGGACTCAAAGTACCTCATAATACAAGAAGCATTTTTATTAAGGAAATATTTTATAAACTCTGTCAGACTGAAATCTAAGACATTATCCCCTGCAATAACAAGCAAATCATCATCAATTGACAGCTTTTCTATAACAAACTGAATATCCTTAACCGCACCGAGACGTGTTTCGTTAGTTTCGGTTAAATCGTCAACAACCGTAACCTTTTGCTTCTTTGATTTTGCCCACTTAATAAAGTGTTCGGCATATTTATGATTTGAAACCACAATATATTCATCAATTTCACCGAGCGTATCGATATCGTCAACAAGCCAATCGAGTATAGTCTTATTGCCGACCTCTAAAAGAGGTTTCGGAAAATTTTCCGTCAACGGGTAAAGCCTTGTAGCATACCCCGCCGCTAAAATTAAACATTTCATAATTTTACCCCATCTTCATTATGACAAAAATAAGCCGAATACTTTTCACTGAATTCGGGAAAAGCTTTCAGATATTCGTTTTTAACTTTTTCGTTTACGGAATCTCTGAAATTCGGATCTATTAAAGCTATACAACATCCCTTAAAACCGGCACCCGAAAAACGTCCACCGTATATTCCATCGGTTTCGGTCATAATTTCATATATTTTTTTCAGCTCAGGTGAGCCTGTTTCCCAATTGTATATCGAGCTTTTTCCGCTTTCAAAGCAAAGTTTTCCGAATTTTTCAATATCACCGTTTTTCCAAGCGGCAACGCCTTCTTCTACCCTTGCAAACTCGGAATACCAATGTTCGGCACGTTTTCGCCAGTTTTCCGGCAATTTGTGCTTATGCTTTAAATAAACTTCAAACGGTACTTCTCTTAAATTTGTTTCATTAAATTTGCCGTATTCAATTTTTTCATATGCTTTTAAAGCATATGCTGCAGAACGACATTCGTCAACACGCATATTATATTTGCTGCCTGCCAAAGCTCGCTCTACCCCGCTGAAAAAGACGGCAATTTCATACGGTTTCATATCGGGACTTTGAGGTATCAAATTGACACTGTCATCCCACAAATCCAAATAAAGCAGGTTATCTTTTCTGCAATAAACCTCACAAGATTGGTCAAGCTTGCCAATGGAAACACCTACATATTTGTTTTCCGCTTCAAGGACAATTTCAATTATTTCCTTTTCACTTAATTTTATATTATTTACATTACTAAGTGCCGACAAAAACGAAATAATTACCGAAGCGGAAGATGACAAGCCTCCTATCGGAAGTTCACCCGCAACCACGGCGCACAAACCGACATTCAAATGATACCGCATTTTCAGTGCTGCCGCCGCACCTCTCAAATAATCAGCCCAATCGTTTTGCTTTACTTCCGGTATATCGTAAACAGACCAACTTACCTGCTGAGGAAACTGTAAAGATTTAACTTCAATCAAGCCATCCTCTCTCGGAGCATACACTGCATATATTCCCTTATCTATCGCAAAACCTGTTATTTTTCCGAGTTGATGGTCACAATGAGCGCCGAGAGGACACACACGGTAAGGCGCAAAGGATACGGAATCAGGCTGTACGTTATATAATTTACAAAACTCATCGGATGCCGACTTAATTATTTCTTTATTAGAAACTATCAAAACTTCCTCCAAACCATCTTATCAACCACGCCTGTGTATGATTGAATAATTTTTACAACCTTGGTGCTTACATTTTCATCAACGTAATCGGGAACAGGTATACCGAAATCTTTGTTATTATTCAAGCTGACAGCGGTATCAACAGCCTGCAATAAGCTTTTTTCGTCAATTCCCGCCAATACAAAGCACGCTTTATCAAGTGCTTCGGGACGTTCGGTTGACGTTCTTATGCATACAGCGGGGAAAGGATGATTTACACTTGCAAAGAAGCTGCTTTCTTCAGGCAGCGTTCCGCTATCGGAAACCACCGCAAAAGCATTCATTTGGAGGCAGTTATAATCGTGGAAGCCGAGAGGCTCATGCTGAATTACACGTCCGTCAAGCTTAAATCCGCTTGATTCAATGCGTTTTTTTGAACGCGGATGGCAGGAATACAAAATCGGCATATTATATTTTTCAGCCATTTTGTTTATTGCATTAAACAAGCTTATAAAATTCTTTTCCGTGTCTATGTTTTCTTCTCTGTGTGCGGAAAGTAAAATATATTTTCCTTTTTCAAGACCTAAGCGAGCGTGTATATCGCTTGATTCAATTTGTGAAAGATTACCGTGCAGCACTTCTGCCATCGGAGAACCTGTAACATATGTACGCTCTTTCGGAACACCGCAATCCGCCAAATATCTGCGTGCGTGTTCAGAATACGCCATATTCACATCGGAAATAATATCAACTATCCTTCTGTTTGTTTCTTCGGGAAGACATTCATCCTTACATCTGTTTCCTGCTTCCATATGAAAAATAGGAATATGTAAACGCTTTGCGGCAATTACAGAAAGGCATGAGTTGGTATCGCCCAATACCAAAACCGCATCAGGCATTACTTTTTCCATAAGCTCATAAGACTTAGCTATAATATTTCCGATTGTTTCGCCCAAATTATTTCCGACAGCGTTAAGATACACTTCCGGGTCATCCAAATTCAAATCGCGAAAAAAAACACCGTTTAAATTGTAATCGTAATTTTGACCTGTATGAGCAAGAATTGTGTCAAAATACAATCGGCATTTGTTAATTACCGCAGAAAGCCGTATAATTTCGGGACGTGTGCCGACAATAATCAGCAATTTCAGCTTTCCGTCATTTTTAAAAGAAACATCTTCAAACATATTCAAAATCCCCCAATGAATTTTATTATTTTACCTTTTCAAAAAATGTATCCGGCTTTTCGGGATTAAAGCACTCATTAGCCCACATTACCGTTATAAGGTCTTCGGTGTCACTCAAATTTATAATATTGTGCGTGTATCCGGGAAGAGTGATAACGGTTTCTATTTTATCTCCGCTGACTTCAAAATTCAAAACTTCATCTGTGCCGATTTTTCTTTGCTGAATAAGTCCGTGACCTGAAACCACAGTGAAATACTCACATTTTGTGTTATGCCAATGTTGACCTTTTGTAACGCCCGGCTTTGAAATATTTACCGAAACCTGACCACATTTTGATGTCTTGATAAGTTCGGTAAAAGAGCCTCTTTCATCAACATTCATTTTGTGTTCAATTAACGCTTCATTGCAAGGCAAGTACGACAAATAAGTGGAATAAAGCTTCTTTTCAAAGCTGTCTTCGGGAATTTCCGGCACTGTCAGTTCTCTTGACTGACTTTTAAATTGATATAAAAGTTCTACAATTCTGCCGAGAGTAACTTTGTGAGATTTGCGTACGGTACAATACTTTCCGTTATCGTTGTCTACCGTAACAGCACCGTCAAATTCACATCTGGCTGCCTTACCTTCAAGCAAAGAAATTAAAGCATCAACCAAATCATCAATATACAAAAGCTCAAGCTCAACATTTTTGTCATTAACCGTAATCGGCAAATCATTTGCAATATTATTGCAAAATGTTGCAACAGCCGAATTATAATTCGGTCTGCACCATTTGCCGAAAAGGTTGGGAAATCTGTAAACAAAAACCTCAGCACCCGTTTCCTTTGCATAGTCAAAAAACAAATCTTCTCCGAGCTTTTTGCTTATTCCGTAAACGGAATTTTCATATCTGCCCGTAAGCGAAGCTTGAACAGAGCTTGAAAGCATAACGGGACATTTATTGTTATGGCTTTTTAACGTATTCAATAAAGTTTCCGCAAAATCGCAGTTGCCTTTTTTAAAATCATCGGAATTTACCGGTCTGTTAACACCTGCAAGATTAAAAACGAAATCAGCTTTTGAGCAAAATTTATAAAGCTCCTCATTTGTTGAATCGACATCAAAGCAAAAAATTTCATCGATTTTTAAATTAGGGTGCGTTCTGTCCTTATTATCCTTGATGTTTTTCAAAGCCTCCGTCAGATTTTTACCGACAAATCCTTTTGCCCCCGTAATAAGTATGTTCATAAACAACCAGCTTTCTTAATAGCAAAATTTAAAGTAATAATCAGTGCCTTTTAAGCTTCTTGGCGGCAACATCAATAACGCCCTTGAAAGAAACCTTATAGTCCTTATTGAACTTGATAAGAAAGGCAACGCCGCAAATTGCATAAGAAATTATTGTGGAAATAGCCGCACCGACGGCCTTATATGTAGGTATTAACAAAATGTTTCCTGCAAAATTCGATATTACCGCAATCAAAAGAAGTCCTACCACGATTTTTGTTTTTCCGTTTGCAATATAAATGGGATGAATAAGCTTGTACAAAATCATCGGCATTGTTCCCACAAACATCATCAAAACCAAAGGATATGCATCGACAAAATCTTCGCCGTACATTGTTCTGAGGAACCACTTGCCCAAAACAACAAAACCTAACAACACAGCAACGCAAACAAACATATTAAAAATTATTGCTCCGACAACTTCTTCGGGGTTGTCTTTTTTAGCCGCACGGTTATACAAAATTTCTTTGAATGCATCGGGAATTTTCCATAAAATATTTCCCAACGTTACGGCAGTTCCGTAAAGTCCGACCTGAACACTGTCGTCAATCATATAGCTTAAAAACAAAACATCGGCATGATAATTCAAATACATAAGCAAATTCATAAGCATTGACGGCAACGCAATTGCAAATATGGTACGAAGAACTCGCTTATTTAAGAGCTTAAAATCAATCTTTTTTATCTTGAAAGTGAAAACCAAACAAGTACAAAATAAGAAGTGATTGAACATTACCGCCAACAAAACAGCATCCAAGCTGTTCTTAAAGCAAAACAAAACAATTGCCAAGGTTAATGTGTGAACAATAAGTGTCACAAAATTGATTTTATTACGCTTTGAAACATCTTCGACAATTCCGACAAAGCCGAGCAGGTTTTCAAGTGTCATAAAAAATGTAATTGCCGCTACATACCTATATTCGGTGTTCAAGAAAGCAAAAAGGACAGCGAGAATCACAACGTATATAAAAGAAATAATTAAAATAAAAGTCGTAAAAATGTCCTTGCTTTTTTCACCCTCTCTGCGTTTTAAAGCAGGATAAGCAGAGCCTATACCCAAATTCAAAAACAACTGTAACAGGCTTGCCAAATTAGTGATGGTTGTGTAATCACCTCTTAGTGCCACACCAAGACATCTGTTAATCAAAATGGAATTAAGGAAGTTCATCGCAACGCACAACATTTTAAAGACGAATGTTTTGCCGTAATACTTTATTGACTCATTACGAGCAAGAGCAGATAATTTTGACGTTAAATGCATAAAAGTCCTCCTGTGAAAACTACTTTTCGAGTATTTTGTTATATATTGATATTAATGCATCTCTGTTCAAAATCGGGTCGTGAGTAATACGAGCATGAGCTTTGGCGGAAACACCGAGCTGTTTTGCAAAATCTTTATCTTTAAAAATTCTCCTGAGCTGCCAAGCCAATAATTTTGAATCGTCGGAACGGTAAAAAAGACACTCTTTTTCATCAATCGCCATTTCCGAGGCACCGCCCGTATATGCCGACACGCACGGCATTCCGAGCATCATAGCTTCTCCCAGCGTATTGGGACTGTTTTCGATGAGTGACGACAAAACATAAACGTTGGATTTTTTCATACGTTCTACCATTTCTTCGCCTTGCAGAGAACCTGTAAATACAACGTTGTCTTCCAAATTGTTTTCCTTAATTAATCTTTCAATCAGTCGGCTGTAACCGAATTTTTTTATGTCAAATCTTTTCGGTTTAACTATAGGCGAATTGCCGGCCACATAAAGCTTAACATCGGGAAATTCGTTTTTTATGTATGCCACCGCTTTTAAAACGAAATGAAGTCCCTTCAGAGGCGAATATCCGTTTCCGACAAATATGCTGTGGCTTTCAACCTCATCACCGTTCCATTCATTTTCATAAAAAACAGGTCTTAAAATTCTGTTACAAGTGAAATACTCGGCTTTGGGATTAATCCAATAGCTGTGAGCCCTATCCCAAAAAGTTCTACCCGTTATGTAATCGACGTTTTTTATTGTGTCTGTTTCCGCAGATACCCGCTTGTCAAACTGCAAATGTTTTCTGAAATATAAAATCCATGAGCTTACAACATTATGCTTTGACGGGCTGAACATATAATCGGCAATCGGCAATTGACCGTACTGATAAGGTTCATACCCCGAAAGAATACCTTGAAGAGACAATAAAACGGGAACCATTTTAATTTTAGAAAAAGAATTGTGTATCGGAAATTCATTTCCCTCGATATGGATAATATCGGGTTTAAAATCTTCAACGATATAATCCCGTGATTCTTTGCTGATTGCTTTTTGCGATTCGTCATGAGCGACATAGCAAATTATACCGTCGCAATCTTTTTTTATTATCTTATCGGTATTTTTTGAAACCATTGCAACGCCAAGCTCAATATCATCCACGTTTTTGAGTTGATTGAGCATATTCATAATCCAACCGCCGAATCCGCTTTTCTTTACCCCAAGCTCATCCGATAGCAACGGTAAGACCTGTGAAGTAACCCATAAAATACGCATAAAAATATCTCCCCCAAAAGATTATTTTCTGTTGGCTTTCGGCAAAATAAAGTAAACCGAAAGCCCCGTTTCAAACTCTGATTTATCGGCAAAAATTCTACCTGAATGAGCCTCGATTATATCCTTGCATATTGAAAGGCCGAGACCCGAAACCGATTTGCTTCTGCTTTCGTCTGTGGTATACAAAGGCTCGAATATCTTTTTATACTGATCCTCCGGTACACCCTCGCCGTTATCGGAAATTTTAAAAACGATTTCACTGTTTGATTGATAAATCTCTATAAGTATTTTAAAGCTGTCGCCCGATTTGTGCTTTGTACTGTTGCTTATAATGTTTCCGAAAACACGCAGCATATCGGCCTTATTAATACAAAGAACCGCATCCGTCGTGTTGTCTTCAATTACGAAATCACAGTTTTCACGCTCAAGGTCATCTCTGTAATATGAATCTACGGCACTGATTAACTGCTTGACCGGAACAAGTGACTTTTCGGTTGAATCCGCTTTGTCGTTGTACGTTATATAGTCATCCAAGCCCTCAATCATTTTCTTAATGGCAATGGATTTCTCATATATTGTGTTAACATATTTATTGTGACGTTCTTTGGGAATCTCCTCTTTTTTAAGCTGTTCGGCATAACCCATAATAGATGTCAAAGGTGTTTTAATATCATGAGAAATAGACGCAATAATTCTTGTCTGCTTTCGCTGTTCTTCCGTAAGTGCATTTGTCAAAGAGTTAAAATCTTTATCAAGTGATTTCAGCTCGTTCTTCTCGGAGTTTTCCTCAACAAATGTACTTTTGTTATATCCTCTTATCGACTTTGCAAGCTTGTCCAAAGGATTAAGAATAATTTTCCTAACGGAAATAATTATAATAACCATTGCAATTGTAAACAAAATCGCTTCAAAAATCAAAATTCTTTCAAGATACAATCCGAAAACCGAGGGGAATTCTTCAAACGAAAAATCCTCATTCACTGCGACGGCCGCTTTTATAAAATAAATTTGCTGACCGTTACTGTTTGTGGACAAAAACTTTTCGGAACCGGTAATATACAAGCTGCTGTCCTTATTTATTTTTTCGGCAGAAGACATATCGGGGTAAGAATAAACAATATTACCGTCCATATCGTCTATGTAAATGAGCATATTCTCATCAAGCCTGCTCTCATCAACAGATTCATAAAAATTCTCTGAGGATGAAAGCTGAAAAATAATTGACTGCACCGTTTCGTTTACCTGCTGTTTCATTGTCGCTACACGTTCGTTTACACCTGCCGGAAGCACTAAAAGCGAAAAAATAAATATACCGACAAAGTTTATAACAAAAACAACAACAAACATCAGGGATATCCTTTTTCTTATGCTCATAACTTTTATTCACCCGCTACAGGAGACACAAATTTGTAGCCGACACCCCAAACTGTTTTTATATATTTGCCGTCCTCATCGATTTTATTTCTTAAATTCTTTATATTAACCGCAACCGTGCCGATATCTCCGTATTCGGAACCCCAAACGTGGTTAAAAATATCTTCTCTCGAAAGCACCTTGCCGACATTTTCCATAAGATATTCAAGCAATTGAAACTCTCTTGTCGATAACATAATACGCTGCTTGTTTTTCAGCAAATCATAGCTGTCTTTGTGAAGCTCAAATTCACCTATAACAATCATATCCGCTGACGAATCCGCACTGTTACCGCTTCTTTTATCTCTTCTTATATGTGCCTTTACTTTTGCGACAAGTTCTTCGACAACGAACGGCTTTGTAATGTAGTCATCCGCACCCATTTCAAGACCTACCACAACATCGAGCGTTCTGCTTTTCGCACTTACGAAAATAATGGGACACGAAATCGTATCTCTGATTTTCCTGCAAAGCGTCAGACCGTCGATTTTCGGCATCATTATATCAAGAAGAATGAGAGAAATGTCGGGATTATTTTTTGCAATTTCAAGTCCCGTTTCACCGTCATTGGCTGTAAGAGTTTCAAACCCTTCATCACTTAAAGCATCGGATATAAGTTCTGCTATTTCTATTTCATCATCTACAATCAATATTTTTTCCATTGTAATATCAATCCTTTCAAAGTGTTAATTTCGCTCACTATAATTGTTGCACAAATTGTAAAAAAAGTCAATAAATTAATACTTTTATCTAAATACAAATAATAGAAATTTTTGTTGTTTCGTATAGATATTTAACTAAAAGTGTGTTACAATGTACACAGTGCAGGGTTTCACAATACCGCCTTGTATTTGACATAATAATAAATTTGAGGGAGCTGTTAAAATGGGAATTATACATAACATTTACTCAACCGAAAATTCAAACACATTTGTATCGGATTCCGGACTTGCGGAAATTTATTACCAAAGTTGGATTCCCGATGACCCCGAAAAAGTTAAAGGCATTTTTCAAATTGTTCACGGTATGGCAGAACACGGTGACAGATACGAAGAATTTGCAAAATTTTTAACATCAATCGGTTTTGCGGTTTTTGTAAATGACCATATCGGACACGGCAGAAGCGTTAAAGACCAAAAAGAACTTGGATATTTCGGTGAAAAAGACGGTTGGAAAGCTTTTATAAACGATGCGCACACCGTTACTTTGCGTGCAAAACAAGAATTTCCCAATGTGCCTGTGGTTCTTTTCGGTCACAGTATGGGTTCTTTTGTTGCAAGAAGCTATATTTCAAAATATGCCGATGATATTGACGCAGCGGTTATTTGCGGCACAAGCGGTCCCAATCCCGGAGCCGGAATCGGTATATCTCTTGCAAACCTTGTCGCGAAAATCAAAGGTTCAAAATACAGAAGTAAGTTTATCAACTCTATGGCCTTCGGCAATTACGGAAAACGCCTTTCCTCAAAAGATGACAGCGGATTCGGATGGCTGACAACAGATAAAGCAGTTGTTGAAAAATATGTTGAAGACCCACTTTGCGGTTACATTTTTACAGCCAAGGGATTTACGGATTTATTCGGTGTTTTAAACTATGCCTCACAAAAAGAATGTTATGAAAAGACACCGGTTAATTTACCGATTTTTCTGATTGCGGGAAAAGAAGACCCTGTCGGAAGCTACGGAATCGGTGTTGAAAAGGTGTATGAGCAATATTTAAAAACAGGTCATAAAAAGGTTACGATAAAGCTTTATGACAAAATGCGTCACGAAATTTTAAATGAATTCGGCAAAGAAGAAGTTATGATAAATATCGCTCAATGGTGTCAAAAAATTCTCTCAATATAAGGTATATCGGTTTTTCTTTGAAGTTATCATATTGACAATAAGAAAATCAGTGTTAGGAGCTGTAAAAAACGAAAGTTTTTTACAGCTCCCTTCTTAATTATTCACATATTTACGGATTTTGATTTACAGAGCCTGAAAAAACACCTAAGTTTTCGATAATTGATGCATCAGCGCTGTCAACTATACCATCGTGATTAACATCCATAGCTTCAATGATGACGTTTTCAAACTGATTTGTACTGAAATAGCCGTAGTTAAACAGTGTAACCACAACAGCATCATTACCATCAACATCACCGTCACCGTTAACATCACCGTAAATCAAAATCGGCAGTGACCTGTACGCATCTTTGTTTGCATCCAACAGTACTAAAATATCACCCGTTCCGACTTTTTCATCCTCACCTTTTATTCTTCCGTCTTTTGTTATTACAGCTATGTTTGAATTTGTAAATTGCAAACAAATGCTTTTTGCCGTATATGTGTTTACCGACAAACCGTAAATCCAATTTTCACCGATAACAAGAGGAGAAGTATCCTTCATCACAAAAGTATCCGACCTGAGGAAATTCTTCTCATCGAGTGTATATGTTGTATCTTTTACGGAAAACTTGCCCGTATATTTAAGTATATCCTCCTCACTGCCACTTATGATTGACGTGTCAACATAATACTTTTCAAAATCGACATTTGCAACCAAATCGGGAATTACAATTCCTTGATCTATTTCTTCACCCGTATCTTCATCATAAACGGGCTCCTGCTCCGCAACACCTATCACCTTGCCGTCGGTCAAGTAAACAATGTTTGATTTATCAACACAAGCACCCTCATAAACGGTAAACGTTCCATTTGAATAAACGCCTACACTTGTATTGTCAAAAATTGTACCGGCAAACAAGTTAAAGCTGCCGTCTGCAATATTTACCGCACCGACTTTAACGTTGTTTTCCGTTATCTTGCCACCGTACATTTCAACAAGAACGGATGATTTTATTGCACTGTCTATCTCATTAGCACCGAAAATAACTGTTCCGGAATATATTTTGAGAGAACCGTCAACAACTTCAATCATCGTGTCGTAGGAAACTTTACTTCCGTTAATGTAAAGAACATCCGTATCCCAATCATCAACGCTTGTTCCGAGAGAAAGTATTGCACCGTCAACAACCTTAAACATCGGCCCTTCAAAGCCGCTGTCAACCGAAATCGTATGAGGATTGCCGTCCGATTCAAAAGAAACATTGCTCTTAATTACCACGGTTTTGCTAAGGGTAATATCATCAATCAAAGTTATAATCGCAGGGTTATCACCGATATCCTCCATTGCTTCTTCAAGAGAAGTATATGGAACTGAATCGGAGTTAAAGAAGCTTGCCGTGAGAACATATTTAATTTCCGTTGCCGTCAAACGTCCGCCGGAATTTATGTGCCATTCAACATCGGACTGCGGTGTAATAACACAAAGGTTCGAATTCATTGCGGTATAAATACCGTTCAAAACCTTAGTACCCTCAGAATAAGTTTCGGGTGTTATGGTAGCAATGGATGTTGAAAATACCGATTTTGAGGACATAGTTATCGTTTTTCCGGAAGGTAAATATATATCGTTTGACGAATCGATGTTTCCGCCGGAATAAAACTCAACACTACCGTCATTATACAGACCAGAACCGCTTACGCTTGCAACATTGTCATAAACAGAACCGTCATATAATTTAAGTTTTCCGCCCTCTGCAATATTTATCGCACCACCGTAGGAAGCGGAATTAAGATAAAGCGAGCCACCGTGAATCGAAACTGTTCCCTTTTCAATGTATGCAGCACCGCCCTCACCGGATGTGTTGTTATGAATGTCGGCACTTGTATTAATATTAATCGTACCATTTGCGTTGTAAAAAACACCGCCGGAGAGCTTACTGTTGTTGTTTTTCATTTCGGTTGCGTAAACATTGATTTCACCTTCGTTAAATGCAACACCGCCGTTTTGAACTGCCGTACCATTGGAAATGCTTCCACTGTAAAAATTGACGGTACCGTAATTATAAACAAATCCGCCTTTTAAGGCTTTATGATTTATTGCCGAAGTATCATAATAATTCAATGTTGCTCCCTCTTCAACAGTTACAAAAGATGAGGGGAATTTTTGGTTTGTGATGTCATTGACATTATTGCCGTTAATATTAAGAGAAGCGTATGCCGCATCATTTGCACCGAAATTTAATGTTGCACCCGATTTTACAACAAACGGAGTATCAAAAAAGTACTTTTCTCTAAGAAGTACGATTGAAGCATCGGAAGGTATGATTGTAACATCACCTTCGATGGTAACAGTTGAATTGATCGTCACATTCGCCAAAAGCTCGATTGTTCCGATACCCTTGCCGATTTTTTGCGAGGCTTCCTTGAGCGTTTTGAAATATGAAGTTTCGGTTGTACCTATAACCTTGCAGATAAGACCGTCTTTGAGGTACTTAACGCTTTCAACAGAAACATCATATAAATCAAAATCACCCGATGATTCAAAAGAAACGAGTTGAGGATAGTAAACGTGATAATCGGTATCAGCCGTTGTTATCCAATATTGACGTGAAAATCCCGTCATATTGCTAAGACAGTCCGTACCCGTCATCTGGGCGGTTGAAAGTCCCGTTGCACGCGAATCGGTAACATTAACTTTTTTCTTATCATAATATGATTTACTTACCGCACCGTTTGAAAGCAGACCGAGTATTGCATTGGCATCAGCATCACCTTTAATGGTACCGACCGAATATGTAAGCTCAATTTTTCCGTTTTCTCTGAGCATACCGGCAATACCGCCGACCTTGCTTGCAGCCGTAACAGTACCTTTGTTATAACAATTGCTGATTGTTGACCCGTTCAAACGTCCGGCAATTCCTCCGGCACAGCTATCCGTTGCTGTGACGGTTCCCGCATTAAACGAAAAAGATATATCGGAGTTGTTTTCGCCTGTAATACCGCCGACACTTGTTTTGCCCGTAACATCATTAAAAGAACAACAGGTTTCCACAATTGAACCCTCGTAATTTTCACCGACAATGCCGCCTATATTATCAGTACCCGTTATATCGGAATAAATGCTTGAAGAATTACTGACTGAGCCACCGTTTCCGCCGACAATACCACCGACATTATTCTCGCCCGAAATATCGGCATAAATAACTTTAATTCGTTCTATTTCACCGTAGTTGACACCCACCACGGCACCGACATCTTTGCCGCCGCTTATCAATGACTCCGCAACAGTGAGATTTGTAACAACACCCGACACCGAAACAGCACCGAACAAGCCGACAGAATCGCCAGATGGGATATAAATGCCTCTTACGGTGTATCCGTTACCGTAAAATTCACCGTCAAATTCATTGTTTACACTTCCGATAGGAGTCCATACATTTGATGCGGAATTAATATTACCGACATTGAGAACAATACTGTTTACAAGTATTGCGTTTGCGGATCTGTTTTGAGGTTCGTCTTCAAGTGTACCGTTTACAAGTCCCGCAAACCATGCGAGCTGACGTGCATTGCTTATGTAATAATATTTACCGTCAACAGACAAATCGGGCTTTGAAACCGTACCGTCCCAAAGATTTTGATTAACCTGCCAAGATAAAATCGGATAGCCGTTATTTGCTATAAGGTAATCGTAATAAAAGCTGCCGCCTGCATCATTGAGTGACGATACAAAAGTATGACGTTTCATATCATCTGTTTTCATTGCAACAGCATTATCTTCTTTTCCCGTGTAAAGCTCAGAATCGTAATAACAGTCATTAATGTTGGATGTGTAATAAAATGCCGCAATTGCTCCGGTAAGCCCTGCCGGGTCGGAAATCGATTCAACCTTTGATGCGTTGTAGCAGCAATATATATCTCCGACATTATTGCCCGCTATACCCGCAACACGCAAATCACCGGACACTTTTCCCATATTGTAGCAGCTCATAATAACGCTGCCGGAATTTGTGCCGCAGATACCTCCGGCAAACTTTCCGCTTGTATAAACATCAGCCGCATTATATGTTTGTGAAATTGTGCAAGAGGAAAAAGCACATCCCGTAATTCCGCCTACACGGTTAGCCGTTCCCGTAACGGAACCCGAAAAAGAACTGCTCGAAATGCTGCTCTTTGACAAAAGATAGCCGGTGATTCCGCCTACATTACTCTCGCCCGAAACCGTTGCACTGACAATACAAGAAGTTATGGAGGTGGAGTTGTTTGAATATCCCGCAATTGCACCTACATTACTGCCGCCTTTTATTTTTGACGATTCCATTCTCAAATTCTTTATCACGGCACCGTCAAGATATCCGAAAAGTCCCTGATAATTATCCGAAGTAGATATGGACAACCCGTAAATCGTATGGTTACCGCCGTCAAATATACCACTGAAAGTTTTTTTTGAATCCGAATAATCCGCAATCGGAACCCACTTTTGCGAATAATCATCATTTTCGACATCATTTAAGTAAATGTCACTTATAAGGCGAGCCTTAATAGCGGCATTACCGGCATCGGAATTAACTTGCTGTGCGAACCACGCAAGTTCTTCGGCGGTTCCAATCAGGTAATATCCGTCTTCCGAAGAAGAAGGAACAACTTCTGATGCCGTGCCGTTCCACGAAGTCGCAAATGCCATAACGGAAGTTGCCGACAACGCCATAATAAGTGCAAGAACAAGCACCGAAAATTTGTATAATCTTTTGAAACGCATATAAAGTCCTCCAAAATTATAATCAGACAAACATACAACCTTTATAATAATACACCAATTCTTTAACTTTTTCAACGTTTTTTTATTAAAAAGTATCAAAAATTGTTAAGCTTTAATCAACAAACGATATATAACCACCAGACTGTCATTGACTGCTCGGAAATAAAAATACTCTTAAAGCAAAGACGGCAAGCCTCGTTTTACAGAGACCTGCCGTTTGTAATTAATATAAATAAGAAAAAGATTTAATTTTGTCAATCGCAGAATCGTCCTCTTATTGTTCCTGTTGTTTCATTTGCTTATCGCTTAAACGATCCGATAAATCCACGAATTTCAACAATTACATTTTCGATCAGTTTCAGCGGTTTCGGCAAGTTTTCATTTGATGAGGTTTTTATTTGATCAAGTAATCTATCAACTTCATGCTTTTTTTCACTCGGAAGAGTAAGCAAATATTGAGCAAACGAATCGTTGCATTTATTTTTAAAGTCTTTTTGCTTTTTAATACCCGGAATAGTCATCATAAATAATATTACTATTAAAAATAAAAACGCTATAACATCAAAGTCACTAAAAACCGCCACTGATGCTAAAATCGCATAAGGGATTCCGCCGGTAATTAAGCTCATAAGAATACAGTATTTTCTTATTGCTTTATTTGCATCAACAACTGAATATTTTATATCAAACATCTCCGTAGTTGCAGACAAAAGCTTTACCGACAAAAAATATATACTGCCCTTTTCTCTTGATGTGTTTTCTATAATCGTAAATCGTTCAAAATCTTCGGTTTGTTTTAAAATTCCTGTATACTTACACACAATAAAACCTCGTATACTTTCAGGTGTAGCCGTATCCAAATATAGTTCAATTAGCGAAACCTTCATTTTACTTTTAACCATCGGAACAATTTCTATTTTATTTTCAGTACTGTTAAGATTTATTGTTATGTCTTTTCTTGGTTTCACGATATATGTTTGTTCTTGTATACTGATTTTCATTAAATACTCATATGAACTGTTAAAAAAGGTTGTTTTCATTTATCCACCCTGCCTATTCTTTCTTTATCACCTTTTTTGATTGTATGCATCAATTTTTTCACCCTTTTTATCAAGAAAGAGACTTATCCCCCCCCTGTTTTCAATATTGCTGCTCTATATTCATTCATTTCATCTTTTGTAAACTGTGCCTTTGTTTTTGTGAATTTAAAGTTGATGTTTATTCTTAGCGAGCAGACTGTTTTTACTCCTGCGGCCACAAAACGGTATTTGTTAGGAACACCCTAAAGTCTGATATAGTATTTACTATACATCCATGATGTTGTCGGTCCAAAGTTCGCATTGTGTCATAACTGTCTGAACTGCGTCTTCCATACCTTCTGGTGGATATTTATGTTTCTTCAACAGTTTTTTAATAAGCATACGCATTTTGGCTCTTGCCGACTCACGCTTCTGCCAATCTATAGTTTTGTTTCTGCGAAGTGTATCTGCAAGTTCTTTTGTAATGGCAATCAGTTCTTCATTTTCGTAAAAATCCTTAATTGCCTGTGGTTTAGTAAGAGCATCATAGAAAGCAAGTTCGTCTGCCGTAAGTCCTAACTGGTCACCTTCTTTTTGTGCTTGTGCAATTTGCTTTGCAAGGTTAAGAAGCTCCTCAATGACTTGTTCGTTCGTCAACATACCGTTTAAGTATCGGTTCATTGCTTCCTGAATAATCTCACTGAATTTTTGCGATTTAACAACATTCGTTCTTTTATAAATATGTACCTGTTCTGCAATTAACTTTTTCAAAAGTTCTACGGCAAGGTTTTTCTCTTTCATCTTTGCAATTTCCTCAAGGAATTTAGGGTCAAAGAGAGAAAATTCTTCTTTTACATCAGAGAACAGATTGATTACTCCGTCACTTTTAATACTTTGTTTCAAAAGTTCATTGATACGAGCGTTCATTTCCGGCAGAGAAATTTTCTTACCTGTTCCTGTATTCATCAATCTGATAACAAGTACTCTGACAGATTCAAAGAACGCCGCTTCAAATCTCATTGTTTCAGCTACAAGTGATGAACAAAGCGAAAGTGCCTGGTGTAACATAAGCGCTTCCTTAACAAAAGTATCTTTATCATCCTGCTTTTCTCTTGCAATGATAAAGTTTACAGCACCGCTGATAATCTTTGCTCTTTCAAGGTCTGTTCCTGCCATAAATTTAGAATAATCGTATCCGTGGAACATATCCTGACATATAGAAAGTTTTTCAAGGAATTTAGGATAAGCAACCTTTGCAACATCCGTATCTCCGTAATTTTTCTTGTCACGGGTAGTATAATCATTCATTGCTTGCTTCAGTGCAGATGCAATGCCGACATAATCAACTACAAGTCCACCTTCTTTATCTCTGAAAACTCGATTAACACGAGCAATCGCCTGCATAAGATTGTGACCTGACATCGGCTTGTAAACATACATAGTCGCAAGAGAAGGCACATCAAATCCCGTAAGCCACATATCAACGACAATGGCAATTTTCATAGGACTGTCATTGTCTTTGAATTTCTTAGCAAGCTCATCCTTATGTTGCTTGTTGCCGATAATTTCTCGCCATTCTTCAGGGTCATTGTTACCCGAAGTCATAACAACTCCGACTTTTTCCGACCAAGCAGGGCGAAGTTCCAATATTCTCTTGTAAATTTTCATTGCAATCGGTCTTGAATACGCAACAATCATTGCTTTACCTGTAAGCAAATTTTCTCGGTTGTTTTCGTAATGGTCGAGAATATCACATACAAGTGAATTTATAGTTTGGTCATTACCCAAAACTGATTCCATCTGACCAAGGTCACGCTTGCTCTTTTCTATAACTTCCGCATCTGCATCAGTTGTCATTATGTCATATTCTGCATCAATGAGTTTTAATGTGTTTTTGTCAAGATTGAGTTTGATAACTCGGCTTTCGTAATATACAGGTCTTGTTGCACCGTCCTCAACAGCCTGTGTCATATCGTAAATATCAATATAATTACCGAACACTTCACGAGTGCTGCGGTCTTTTGAAGAAATAGGCGTCCCGGTAAATCCGATATATGTAGCATTAGGCAAACTGTTACGTATAATTCGAGCCGTACCTACAACTCGTTTTGCTACTTCTTCACCGGCTTCATTTTTTGTTATCTTTATTTTTTCGGCAAGTCCGTATTGTCCACGGTGTGCCTCGTCTGCCATAACAATAATGTTTCTTCTGTCAGAAAGACTGTCTACTGATTCCTCAAACTTCTGCATTGTTGTAAAAATGATACCGTTAGCCTGTCTGCCTGCAAGCCACGTTTTCAAATGCTCTCGACTTTCTGCGTGAACAGGTTCTTGCCTTAAAAAGTCCTTACACTTTGCAAACTGTCCGTAGAGTTGGTCATCAAGGTCATTTCTATCTGTAAGAACAACGATTGTAGGGCTTTCCAATGCTTCTTGCAATAAATGTGCATAAAATACCATAGACAGTGATTTACCGCTACCTTGCGTATGCCAAAATACACCGCCTTTGCCATCGGTAAAGGTAGCTTTTTGTGTTGATACAATAGCTTTGCGAACTGCGAAGTATTGATGATATCCGGCAAGTATTTTAATTTTGTTTGTTCCGTCGTTAGAAAAACAAATAAAGTTTTTAATAATATCAAGCAGTCTTTCTTTTTGAAACATTCCCTCAAAGAAAGTATCAAACTGTGCGTACTGTGTGTTTTCGTAATTTCCGTCTTTGGTTTTCCATTCCATAAAACGGTCTTCACCCGATGTTATTGTTCCTGCCTTAGAAGTCAACTGGTCGCTCATAACACAAATAGCATTATAAACAAACATTGACGGAATCTCAATCATATAGTTACGAAGTTGTCTGTATGCTGCAGATGCATCTGTTTCTTCACGAGAAGGAGATTTCAATTCTACCAAAACAACCGGCAATCCGTTTA
>CAYYRN010000029.1:0-25929 GCA_964474295.1 uncultured Eubacteriales bacterium | reverse complement strand
AATATAATCTTTTTAAGACTATGTTATCGTAGGGGTAATAGTAAATGATATTAAGCAAAGTAAAGGTAAAGTGATAGATGCGGCGTATGTACAGGCTCAAAATGAAGTGAAATCAGAAAACAATGAATACACTATATTGGAACAATCAGGTGAACCATATTATGATTTAAAAACAAACACCTGCTACTACAGAGTTTATACTGTTTATTCTGTGGTTCTGTGGGAGATGGCACGAAAGCGGCCATTAACACTAATTATAAAATATCATAAGAGGTGGTTTTATGAGTTCATTTAAAAAATTTTTTAAATCTATACTTATGATTATTACAGTTGTATGTATGATATTTGTTATCTGTAATTGCGAAAAGAAACAGGAGCTTTCAAACAACACTGACAAAAATATTTCATCAACAGATGGTTCGGTTCAAAAAAATGAGGAAGATAAGAGCTGCGTTTCAAGAAAAGAAAACAATTCGAGTGAAACTACGATTGATAGCGATAGTACGGATGCTACGGAGCGTTTGAGTATTACAAAAACATCTGCAGAAATGACAAAAAATACTGATTATGAAAAAGAGTATGTTGTTGATTTCAAAATAAAAAAAGTGAGTGCTGTTCGTTTTGTCTATATGAATCAGACTACCGAAGTCGTAAATGTTTTAGAAACAAAACAAGAAATAAAAAATTTTTTAAAATGTATAGAAGCAGATGATTGGAACGAAGTGGAAGACGGAGAAAATTGGCCGAAATATTCTCCTACACTTCCAAAAGAATATGGTCTGATTATTGAGGGAACACAAAATGAACTTGCAATAATTCACCTGTATACTGAAAATGCCGAAAAAAACGGGGCGGTTTCTCTTGCGGTATATGAAAATATGATTTTAAAACCCGAAGAATATGTTCCGTATCGGGAAAGCCTCGGAGGTTTTAGTAGGTATTGGGTGGAAAAAGATGCGTACAATATCTTAAAACAAATGTGTAGTCAGTCTATAAAATAATGTTTTTATACGCGGAATAAAAGAGGTGGTATCTATAGATATTTATTTTGATAATTTTATGTATTTTTTTTGCGGACTCATTTCGGCGGTTTTAAGACTATATTATTGCAAGGGACAATAGTAAATGATATTAAGCGAAGTAAAGGTAAAGTGATTCCGATGTGGCAGAATTGATTTTAAAATAAATACGGTAAAGGCGTGATGTGTAATGACATTGAAAAAAATAATCGGTATATTTTTGGCTTGTTTGTTGTTGTTTACGTTTTGCTCATGCGATTCTTCAAAGCTGTCTTCAGTGCCTAACCACAGGTTACAGTGGTGGCTGGAAGAAATCGGGTGGGATGACGACAACCGCACAAACATTTCCGGTAAAAATGTCAAAATAGCTGTAATCGATTCCGGAGTTGACCTTGACCACAATGATATAGCGTGTTCCGTTAAAAAGACGATAAAGGTATCGCAATTGGACGAATCGTCTGTCGGGGATAATTCTCACGGAACGGGAGTGACCGCAGTAATATGCGGCAGGAGCGAAAACGAAAGCGGTATTTTAGGTGTTGCACCTGATTCCAAAATCATATCAATAGATGTGACGGATGCCGCAGACAATACGGTTGATGAAGAAAATCTAATTGAAGGAATTAATTTGGCTGTTGATGAAAAAGTTGACATAATAAACATAAGTATGGGAATTAAAAAAGGTAGTAAGGAATTACATAACGCTATAAAAAAAGCGTATAATGCCGGCATTATAATAGTGGCTGCTGCGGGGAACTATATGGAATCCGAGGTGTTGTATCCTGCTGCCTATCCCGAAGTGATTTGTGTAGGCTCAAAAAGCAAAGACAATGAAATTATGTCACCAAGGTCGGTGAAAGAAAAACCGGTTATTTATCTTCCCGGTGAATTTATTTCATCGGCAACAACCGGTTCCTGCGGATATATGTCTTTCAGCGGTACTTCAATTGCCACACCTATTTTAACAGGCATAATTTCTCTGATGTTGGAGAATAATCACGATATTACTCAAAAAGATGTATACGATTATTTTTCCGAAACAACACAGAATATCAAAGTGAATGATTGTATTAATTTAAAAAAGGAGCGATTTTAATGAAAACTGCAATTAAAAAATGTTTGCAAATGATTTCAATATCTATTGTCATTATCATAACGCTTATTTCTTATTATGTAGGTATTCAAATGTGGCACGGTATAGAAAGCTGTTTTCTCGGCATTGCGTTGTGGCTTGTTTCTTTTTCCTTTTTTACCTTTGCAAAAGCATATAACGGAGAAAACGAAAAAAGAAATTTGTTGTGGGAAAATTTTACTTCGCTGCTGCATTATGTTTCTTTAGCATTTATTATACCTCTCGGTGCTTTGCTTCTGATTCCCGGCTTTGAGATGTTTAGATGGACCAATGACGGCGGTTGGTTAAATAGGGTTGACCCTTCATTTTGGATATTTTATTCATTGATGTTGGCTGCTCTGGTTGTTATAATTTTCGTTATAGTAAAAGCTGTTAAAAAGAAAAAAGTAAATAAAAAATAAAACACTGTTATATTAGCAATTGTTTTCCGAATGTAAAGTAAATAAGATGTTGGCTTCGGTACATATGCTATATTGATTTTTCACAGTTATTCCGAGCGCCCGCCGTGTTATCTTCAATTTTTCACCGTCATTCTGAGCCTTTGGCGAAGAATCTACTGCAGTAAAGTACAAACCCTGCCGAGATTCTTCGCTTCACTCAAGGAAGACAGGCAGGGCTTGACTTTTGGCTTGACCGTAAGGAGATCCTTCACTTCGTTCAGGATGACGGATAAATGAGGATGACGGATAAAATGAGGATGACGGGTTAAAAAGGGATGACGAGAAGGCGGTCATTCTGAGTGTCAGCGAAGAATCTATTGAAGTATACATCTTACCGCAGTGAGATTCTTCGTTTCACTCAAGGAAGACAGGCAGGGCTTGACTTTTGGCTTGACCGTAAGGAGATCCTTCACTTCGTTCAGGATGACGGATAAATGCGGATGACGGGTAAATGGGGATGACGGGTGAAATTGGACAACGAATAAAATAGTGATGACGAATAAAAAGGGGATGGTGAAAATGGATAAAGGTCAAAAGTTAGTTTACTTTGGAATTTCAATGATGCTTTTGGGAATATGGGCATTGGTTTTGGGCGGTATGCTTGAAATATTGTCGCTTTCATATTTCGGGATTTTCGCACCGCCGGCAGGTTTTATATTGATTTTAATTGAACTTTTAAATAAAAATTTGAAAGGGTGAAATTTATGAAAAAGATTAAAGCTGTTTTATCAATGTCACTGTTGTTGGTTTTGTTTTTCAATTTCGGTTTTGTCAATGTGCTTGCCGCAGAAGAAAAAGAAAGCGAAAAAAATTATACCACGCTCGAAGAAATTGCCAAAGATTATATTGTCAAGGTTACCGAAAGCGAAGACGGTGTATCGATGATAAAAATTACGCACATCAAAGAATTTGTAAGTGCCGTACATAAATATTTGCCCGAAAAGAAAGATATAGCAATTGCGAGGTTTCTGTACGAATATACGGGAAGAGGGGATCAGGCTTATGATTTGCCCGAAGAAATTTTGCTTGAAATTTTAACAAGCGAAGAAAGCGTGGTGCAGGAAGAAATTCTTTCCCCAGAAGGAAACGAAATGCGAAACAAACTGTTTGCGGATGACGGCAACATGGGAAAGTTTATTATGATGGTAAGCATTATTCTGTTGGTTGCTATTGTCGCAATATTGGCAATTATTTTGCGAAGTAAAAGAAAATAAGATGTTGGCTTCGGCACATATGCTATATTGATTTTCCACAGTTATTCTGCGTGTTCGCCGTGTTATCTTCAATTTTTCACCGTCATTCTGAGCCTTTGGCGAAGAATCTACTGCAGTAAAGTACAAACCCTGCCGAGATTCTTCGCTTCACTCAAGGAAGACAGGCAGGGCTTGACTTTTGGCTTGACCGTAAGGAGATCCTTCACTTCGTTCAGGATGACGGATAAATGCGGATGACGGTTGAAATAGTGATGACGGGTAAAATGAGGACAACAGAGAAAATAAAAGTGATGAAAAGATAGTGTATATAGCTTCGGTGAAATTTTTCGCCGCTTTTAAGAGAATATTTTGCAAAAAGCTCCCTGCGAGCCGTATAACACTGCGGCTTGCAGGGAGCTTTATTTTTAAAATTCGTTCTTAATGTAAAGGGAAATAAGCTTATCCCTGTGCGTATGCACCGACGAGCATCATATACTCACCGATTTGTGCGCCGAATTCGGGTGCGCCGTCCATAATAAGCTTACCTTTTTTGGTGGATTCGAGCATATCGTCCGTTGAAAGGAGTATGCCCAAAGCACTGTCAAAGGAATCAAAACGCATTGTGAAAAACGGCATTGCTCTTTTGTAAACACCTCTGCCGGAGCGTGATTTTCCCGCTTTTATGCGAAGATAAGCCGAAACTTCGGGGTGACCGTCAACTGCCCAAGCATAAACACGGTCGGGGCTTTTACTCGTCCAATCGTGTATGCCCTCATGTCCTTGTTTGTTAAGCTGGCTGATTCCCGAAGAAAGAAGATAAAAATAGCATTTTACCATAAGTGCCTTGTCTTCTTCCTTTTCGGGGGCTGCTTTTGCGGTAAGCAGAGAGGACATTTTGAGCAACGTCATCAAAAGTGCCGTAAACACCTTTGTGTTTTTGAGCAAACCTTTCATTTTCGGAAGTGTCGAAAGTGAAATTTTGCCCTTGAAAAAGCTGTTCATAGCATCAAGGCTTTTAAATTCAAGGTCAACATCGGGGTTTTCCGCAACCTGATCGTTCTTTACCGTCCACTCGCCGTTTTCGACAATAAAGTAAGTTCCGACTTTGCCGCCTTCGACATTCGGGTCAATGGCACTGACCTGAAAAACCGAATTCATACCCTCGAATTTTTTTGAAAGCGAGGGTACGTCATTTGCAATGACTTTTAAAAGAGGCAAAACGGCACTGAGAAATATTTTGTTGGTCAATACGACATCGTTTGCCATAATAAATCATTCCTTTCCGTTGGATGTAAGGCGCTTAAACCTCATCATCCCAGTTGTCATCCTCTTCAAAGTCCTTGTTCATAGTTTCACGAACGGCGTTTATAATTCCGTTGCAGTCTATGCCGAGCATTGACATAATGTCTTCGTGAAGTCCGATGGGGGCAAATTCATCCTGAATACCGAGACGCTTGAATGCACAGCCCTTGCCGGCTTCCGCCATAACCTCGGCAACCGCAGAACCGAGACCGCCGATTACGTTGTGGTCTTCAACCGTAATAATACGGCGAGTGTCCTGAACTGCTTTGAGGATAGCCTCTTTGTCGATAGGTTTGATTGTGTGCATATCGAGAACTCTTACTTTAAGTCCGTCTGCGTTTTCAAGGAATTTTGCCGCCTGATAAGCCTGAAATACGCAAGAGCCGCAGGCAATAACGGTGATATCCGTTCCGGGATTTACTTCAATTGCTTTGCCCACTTCAAATTTGTATTCTCTCGGATAATCCTTGCCGTAAAGCACACGGTCGAAGCCTCTGTTGATTCTGATATAATAAGGGCCTTTGTTTTCGTATGCGGCAATAACCGCTTCTGCCGTTTCAACGCCGTCCGCAGGACAGATGAGCGTTATGTTTGGCATTGAGCGAACAACCGCGAGGTCGCAAATTGCGTGGTGCGTTGAGCCTGCCTGACCGAATGATGTGCCTGAATGTGTTGCGATAACCTTTGCGTTTATGTTCTGATAGCAAATGTCGGTGTGGAGCTGGTCGGCACTTCTGAGAGATGCGAAAACGGAAAATGTCGAAAGGAAAGGAACAAGTCCCGCTTTTGCCATTCCTGCCGCAATGCCGAACATATTTTGCTCGGCTATGCCCACGTTAAAGAAACGGTCGGGAAATTCCTTGCCGAATGCACCGATTTTTGTGGAACCGCCGAGGTCAGCCGTAAGTCCGACAATTTCAGGGTGTTCTCTGCCAAGCTCGATAAGAGTTTGACCGTAAATTTCGGCTGTTGAAAGCTCTGTTGATTCAAGTGCTGTATATGAAAGTCCGCCTGCCATAATTAAACACCCTCCCTTTCTGCACGCTCTACACGCTGTTTATAATATTTTTCAAGGCTTGCCTTTGCCTGATTGTATTTTGCTTCGTCAATTGCACCGTAATGCCAATGGTAATCATCTTCCATAAAGTCGATTCCCGCACCTTTGATTGTGTTTGCGACTATCATAACGGGTGCTTCGTTTTGAGAAAGTGCAAAATCGATAGCATCGCAAAGCTCACTTATGTTGTGGCCGTCAACTTCTTTTACAATCATACCGAAAGCACGCCATTTGTCCGCAAACGGCTCAAGGTTCATAACGTCCTCTGTTCTGCCGTCAATCATACATTTGTTGCGGTCAACAAACGAAATAACGTTTGTAACTTTAAAATGAGCAAGTGCCATTGCCGCTTCCCAGTTTGAACCCTCGTCACATTCGCCGTCACCGAGAATACAGTATGTTTTGTAATCCTTGCCGAGAACACGTGCCGCAAGGCCTGTACCCAGAGCAATTGAAAGACCGTGTCCGAGCGAGCCTGTTGATGCATCAACGCCCACAACCTTGTTTGAATCGAGGTGAATACCCATTTTTGAGTTGGTGAGGTTGAATGTTTTGAGCTGTTCGGGGTCGTTGAAGCCTTTGTCAACAAGTACGGGTGCAAAAGCAATTCCCGAATGACCTTTGCTTAAAATAAAGCGGTCTCTGTCTTCCCAATTGGGGTCATCAACCTTAATGTTAAGGTATTTGTGGTAAAGAACGGTCATCATATCCATAACACTCATACCGCCGCCTATGTGACCGCTGCCTGCCCAATAGGTAGTGTCAAGGCAAAGGTTACGGAGTTCATGTGCCTTCTTTTCAAGAGCCAACCATTCTGTTTTTGATAATGGCATTGTAAATCCTCCCTGCTTAATTTTATTTTTTAAAATGCTTCGGGGTGCATTTTCTTTGTAACTTTAAATGCTTCGTCCGCAATGTCAAGTGTAAGTTTGATGTCTTCGTCCGTTACGGCGGCGTTCATAAAGTGATTATGATGTCCCGCAAGGAATATTCCCCGTTTGACCATTTCGGCTATCCAATCCTGATGAATCATCATACTGTCATCATTCGCAATTCTCAAATAGAACAGGCTCGGCTCGCCCGAAACCACCAAATTAAAGCCGTTGTTTTCGGCGGCGGATTTAAGCCCGTTAAGCAGCTTTACCGATTTTTCCCTGAGAATCTTCGGACAATCCATAGCTTTCATTTTGTTTATGTTTGCAATTGCCGCAGCAAACGGTACGGCGCTCATCCAATAAGAGCCTGTGTAGGAAAGACCGCTTACGGCATCCTTGAGCCACTCTTTTCCGCAAAGTGCGGAAACGTTCCAGCCGTTTGCAAGAGCCTTGCAGAAGCAGATAAGGTCAGCTTCAAAGCCGTAGTAGTGGTCGGAGCCTTTAATGTCAAGTCGCCAGCCTGCACGAACATCGTCAACGATAAGCACAATTCCCTCTCTTGTGCAAAGTTCACGAACCTTCTGCCAATATCCCTCTGCCGGTAGCTCGTTATCCTTATAATTGCCGTGCAGGTAGGGAGTTGAAATGAAAGCCGCTATTTCGCCCTTGTTTTCTTCGATTACTTTTTCAAGTCCCGCAATGTCGTTCCAATCAACATAGAGGTTGTTTGCAACATCTTCTGGCAAAATGCCGGGATAATCTATCTTCTGCGTCCAAGCGGAAACACCGTGGTAGAATCCGTTTACGAAAATAATTTTTTTGCGGTGCGTTGCGTTTCTTGCCGCCAAAACGGCGCAGGATGTAACATCGTTGCCGTTTTTTGCGAAAAATGCCCAGTCGGCACAGTTTACGGTGTCAACAAGAAGCTCCGCAAGCTCAACCATTTTATATGAGGGCGAGGTGGTGCAGTTGCCGATTTTTGCCTGTTCTGCCGCCGCAGCATCAACATCGGGGTCGTTGTAGCCCAAAATATTCGGGCCGTATGCGCACATATAGTCGATAAACTTGTTTCCGTCCACATCCCAAAAGTATGTGCCTTGTGCTTTTTCCGAAAAGAAAGGCCACGCACTTACGGGGATAAAGTTACCCTCGGCAGGGCCGAGATGGCCGTAAACGCCGGACGGTATTACTTTTGTGGCACGTTTGAAAAGCTCATTGCTTTTTGTATAATCATTAATTTTAAAAGACATGGGTTAAACCTCCTTGTAAACCGATTATGCAAGATATAACGCAACTCTGTCGAGGATTCGGTTTATGTTATCAATCATATTAATCATACCGCGCATTATGATTTCGCCCTCACCGACTTTGGCAATGGCATTTACCTTGCCGTCGAAAAGGTCATGCGCAAGCTTCATATTGCCGAATTCCATAATGGCACGGTATTTTTCCGGATTTGATTTAACGGTCGTCATCTTATGGTTTTTGATTTCGATTCCCGCAGCAGGGCCGCCGGCAATTGAAAGTTTTACAATACCGTCGGGAATTTGCTTTGCACTGAATTTGCCGATTTCATCGTGATTTCCTATTTGAGAAATGGCAGCAGAGATGGTATAAAAAAGAAGCTTTGTGCTTATTTCAAAAAACTTTTCATCCTTTAAATCTTCTTCGGAGGGACGCATATATTTTGCGAGCATATCCGTAAGAGGTGTGAATTGTTTAAGCAAAAATGAAATTTTGGTAAATCCCTTTGAGGGTATCGGCGTTGTTGTGCCGTCAATGAGTCCGTTGAATTTTTCACACGAAGAAAACGGAAGCTTGACGTGGCATCCGTCCGTGCCTTCTTTAAGGTTGCATTTACCGTTGTCAAATGTGAGCGTTGCAGAAGGGCCGCCCTTGACTTCAAAACCGACAGCCACGGGCTTCGGCGTTTTTACAAGCTTTTGTGCCTCCTCACTGAGTTCACAAAGGTTTTCCAGCGAACCTAAAACCGCAAACATATTTATGTAAGCCAATGTTTTTGCATCCGTCAAAATAATTCCTCCTTAATGCCGAATGTCTACTATCCATTATATTCTAACAAAACGTCATATAAAAGTCAAACGTAATATTGCATAAATTGTAAGGCATAATTATGTCTAAAGTGTCTTGACATATGTTCGGTGTTTGATGTAAAATATAAAAATGTTTTAAGAAATATTTTAAAAAATATGTTACAAAAGGTGTGGTTATCAATGTCTGAAAACAAAGTGAAAAAGCAAGCGGCAGATGTACGGGAGTATACCGATTATGTTGTGCAAAACATAAAGAAAATCGTAAAAAAATGCGGCCCCAGAGCAGTCTGCGGCGAGGGTGACAAAAAGGCGGTAAAATACTTTTTGAAGGATACAGAGAGCGTTTGCGATGAGGCCTCGGTCGAAAGCTTCAAATGCTCCGATAAAGCCTTTATGTCTTGGGTTCCCGTCGGTGCTGTGCTTATTATGCTTTCCTCCGTTTTATACATTTTCGGTATGGCGGCGATTTCTCTTGCACTTATTTTGCTGACCGTATTTTTTATTGTCAGCGAGTTTATTCTCTACAAGGAAACTCTCGATATTTTCTTTAAGAAAAAAGAATCGTCAAATATTATCGGCGTAAGAAAAGCTTCCGGTGAAACCAAAAGAAGAATCATCCTCTCCGGTCACACGGATTCGGCTTTTGAGTGGACTTATACATATCACGGAGGAAGACCTGCCGTGGCAACGATTATCGTTTCCGCCGTTGTTGCCATTGTTGTGGGTATTGCAGGCTCCGTTACGGCAATTGTGAGCGGCTATGCTTTCAATCCGTCACCGATTTTCGGCAACGGAAATATTGCGATGACTGTTTTTGCAATTATTATGCTTGTGCTTACACCTATTATGATTGCGGCACTTTTCTTCTGCAATTACAAAAGACCCGTTGACGGTGCAAATGATGATTTGACAGGCTGTTACATTTCGCTTGCCGCCGTGAAATATCTTAAAGATAACGATATACGCTTTGAAAACACCGAGGTTCAGGTGGCACTTGTCGGCGGTGAGGAAGCAGGCTTGAGAGGTTCTTCCGCTTTTGTCAAGAACCATAAGGCACAGCTTAAAGACGAAAACATCGAAACCGCCGTTGTATCGATTGATACAATACACGATTTCGACTTTATGGAAATTATCGATTGCGACCTTAACGGCACGGTGAAAAACGATTCAAGGGTTGCCGCACTTATAAAAGAGGGCGCTCACATTGCGGGATATGACAACGTAAAGACCGGCACAATTTCTCTCGGTGCTACGGATGCTGCCGCATTTTCAAGGGAAGGTGTGCCTGCCGCAAGCTTTGTTGCAATGGATCCCACTCCCGCACGTTATTATCATACACGTCTTGATACTGCCGACAATCTTGACGAAAAAACAATTGAAGCGACTGTAAAAATTGCACTTGAAACCGTGTTCCTTTTTGATAAAAAGGGTTTAAAATAATTGATTAAAACAGAAGGAGCTGTAAAAAACGCAAGTTTTTCACAGCTCCTTTACTATAAGGAATTATTACATAAGCGAAAGATAAAGTTCTTTTATTTCTTCAACGGAGGTATCTCTGGGATTGCCGGGACGGCAGGCATCGTCAAATGCGGACTGTGCGAGGAAATCGATGTCATCAGCCTTTACAATATCCTTAAGGTCTGCGGGGATTCCGACGTCGGAAGAAAGCTGTTTTACAGCGTCTATTGCGGCAGCTCTTGCTTCTTCAATGCTCATATCTTCTGTGCCGTCAACGCCCATTGCTTTTGCGATAGAGCGATATTTTTCGCCCGTTGCGGGAGCATTGTATTGCATAACGGTGGGAAGAATAATTGCGTTTGCAACGCCGTGCGGTGTGTCATAAAGTGCGCCCAAAGGATGAGCCATTGAGTGTACGATACCGAGACCTACGTTTGAAAAGCCCATACCTGCGATATACTGACCGAGTGCCATTCCCTCTCTGCCATCGTCTGTGTTTTCAGCAGCGCCTCTGAGCGACTTGGAAATGATTTCGATAGCTTTTAAGTGGAACATATCGCTCATTTCCCATGCACCCTTTGTAATGTAACCCTCGATTGCGTGCGTAAGAGCATCCATACCTGTTGCGGCGGTAAGACCTTTCGGCATCGAGGACATCATATCGGGGTCAACAACTGCAACAACGGGGATGTCGTGGACGTCAACGCATACCATTTTTCTGTTCTTTTCGGCATCGGTGATAACATAGTTGATTGTAACCTCTGCCGCTGTGCCTGCGGTTGTGGGAACGGCGATAATCGGAACACATTTATTTTTGGTCGGTGCAACGCCCTCAAGCGAAATCACATCGGCAAATTCGGGGTTTGTAATTATAATGCCGATTGCCTTTGCCGTATCCATCGAGGAACCGCCGCCGATTGCTATAATACAGTCGGCACCGCTTTTTTTGAAAGCTTCAACGCCTGTCTGAACATTTTCTATTGTGGGGTTTGCTTTGATGTTGCTGTAAATTTCATAATCGATTTTAGCATTGTCGAGAATGTCGGTTACTTTTTTCGTAACGCCGAATTTGATAAGGTCGGGGTCGGAACAAACAAAGCATTTTTTAAAGCCTCTTGCGGAAACTTCCGTTGCAATTTCGTTTATTGCTCCCTTACCGTGGTAGCTTGTTTCGTTAAGTACAAATCTGTTTGCCATAATTTTACCTCCAAAGTTTATTAGTAAATCAAAGTATGCGCCGCAACGCATCCTAATAATATCATACAACGATATTGTTAAATAATCAAGATAAATTTGTTAATTAATTAACAAAATCTGTTTTAAGCACGGCGATTTTGTTTGCATCAAGGCTTTCGGTTTGTTTAAAATAGATTTTTCGCTCACGCTCAAAATAACGGCGAGGCAATAAAAAGGATTCTTAGGTTTTTACACCGAAGAATCCTTTTTATCGTGTATGGACTTTTTAAAGTTTAGTTTTCTTTTGTTTTAATGCCGTAGAAATGTATGATATTCATATCTTCTTCCATATCAAGTCCGTGAGCGCCGCAACCGCCGTCGATTTCGTGACAGCCGTGGTCGGGGAGGAAGCCGTAAAGAACATCATGGTTTTTCCATTGAGCTTTGATTTTGTCTGTCAGCTCTTTGTAGAAAGCTATGTTGCTTTTAAGTGCGTTTATCGATTCTTCCGATTCGGGGCCGTGCTTGTGCATAGTGCCGTCATAATTGCCGTTGTAAATTACGATAAGGTCATAGATATCTTTGTCAATAAGCTCCAAGGCTTTTTCGTTTACTTCCTCAACTTCTTCGTAGATGTAATAATCCATATCTCTTTCAAGGAAAATACGGGAAATGCTGTCACCCTCGGTTGAAACTATCGCACATTTTTTGCCTGCCTTTGCAAAGGTGTCGAAAACAGTGTTTACGGTAAGCACGGGCTTTTCGTATTTTTGAATACCGTGTACCGACGGCATAACACCCGTATACATTGAAGCGAAGTTAACGGGAGTTACGCTAGGCATTACCGACAGCATGGGAAGTGCGATATCCGAGCAAACTGCGGCGTCTGTAAACAGATGAGTATATTTTTGATAAAGCCAAAGGGCTACCGCATCGGGATTATATAAAACGGCTCTGTCGGCTTTTTTGCCGCCGAGCTTTTTGTCTGCAAGAGCGAGCAATACGGAGTTGGGGTTTTCGCTTTTTTCCACTCCCATTATTTCCGCAACCGTCGAAGCAACCGTTGTCAAACAAATTGAATTTCTGATTTCTGCCATTGTTTTTTACCTCGTAAATTTAAAGTAGTAGTTATTTTTGTGCCTCTCCAAGCACTATAATACAGCAAACAGCACTTCTGCATTTTGCAGATTGCTTTTGCGGTATGTGTTTTTTGATTTGGCGAAAAACGTTCAGTTGCCCGAAACAAAGCAGTTAAGCTGTTTGTCGTTGGCGAAACTGAAAGTACCGTTTGAACCGAAAATTATGTGATCCACCAGCCTTATGTCAAAATGCTCAAGCTGATTTTTCAGCTCACTCGTTGTGTTAATATCGTTTTTTGAGGGAATAGCGTAAGAAGTCGGATGATTGTGTGCAAGAGCAACACCGTATGCGTTTTCAACAATCGCCATCCTGAGAACTTCCTTTGAATTGAAGCGAAAGCCGTTTTCCTGACCGGCTCCGAATTCACCTATCTTTTTAACCCTTAAACCGCTGTCGAAAAATGCTGCAATCAGTCTTTCGCTTGTTTGACCGATAAAATACGGTTTGAAAATTTTTACCATTTTGTCGGGCGAATTAACGGGAGTTTTGTTTTCCTTATTCTTTTCGTAGTAAGAAAATACGTCTGTTAACGAAGAAAGAAAAACAGCGGAATTTTCACTCAATTTTCCCTTGCTCATCAGTTCTTCGGGAGTGGCTTCAAGCACGTTTTGAAAAGAACCGAAGGTTTCTATGAGCTTGTGTGCCAAAAGGTTTGTATCCTTTTGCGATACGGTATGAAAAAGCAAAAATTCGAGAATCTCATGCGGCTGAAACCCTTCAAGACCCTCTGCGATGATTCTTTCACGCACACGCTTTCTGTGACCTTGATGAGGATTTGCGGTTTTCATTACAGATTTCCTCCGAGTTTATTTTTGACCGTAGTAGGCATTTTCGCCGTGCTTTCTGAAATAGTGTTTGTCCGCAAGGATTTTTGAAGCGGAAGCGGCGTTGGGGGAAAGAATTACGGTTTTCAATGCCATTTCGGCAACTTCTTCGAGAACCACCGCATTGTGTACGGCTTCGTCGGCATCCTTGCCCCAGGTGAACGGGCCGTGCGCAAAGCAAAGAATTGCGGGCATTTCCATCGGATTTATTTTATTGTTTTCCAATGTTTCGATAATCACAAGACCGGTATTTTTTTCGTATTCCCCGTTAATTTCTTCGGGGGACATCATCCTTGTACAAGGTATGTCTCCGTGGAAATAATCGGCGTGGGTTGTGCCGAAAAACGGTATGCACCTGCCGGATTGCGCCCACGATGTGGCATTGTTTGAATGGGTGTGCGTAATACCGCCTATTTGACTGTATTTTTTGTAAAGCTCAAGGTGAGTTGCGGTGTCCGAAGACGGGGATAATTCACCCTCTTTTTTGTTTCCGTCCAAATCGACAACAACCATCTTGTCTGTGGTCAGCTCATCATAGCTGACACCGCTCGGCTTTATAACAACAAGTCCGTTTTCTCTGTCAATTCCGCTGACGTTACCCCAGGTGTAGGTTATAAGACCTCTTTTTTGCAGCTCTATGTTTGCCGCACAAACTTTTTCTTTTAAAGCTTCAAGCATATTTTACACTCCCCTTAACCGTAAATCGCTTTGCCGAGCATAAGATTTTGTTTAAGCGAACGTATATCCGTTTTTTCATCGATGTAAACCACTTCTATGCCCATAGCTTCGCCCAATGCTCCGAGCTGGTCGGGTGTAAGGTCATAGGTGAAAGCCGTGTGGTGCGCACCGCCGGCAATCAGCCAGGCTTCAATGCCGGTGTAAAAATCGGGTTGAGGTGTCCAAAATGCCGTGGCAACGGGCAGGTTCGGCATTGCTTTTTCGGTTTTTCTACATTCCACAGAGTTTATTATAAGCCTGAATCTTGTGCCGAGGTCAACGAGTGATGCCGCAACACCTTTGCCTTCTTTGGCGGTAAATACAAGACGTGCGGGATCTTCTCTGTTACCCATTGAAAGAGGCTCACATCTTACGCTGATTTTTCCGTCGGCAATCGAGGGGCAGATTTCAAGCATATGCGATTGCAAAATTCCCTCTTTGCCTTTTACAAGGTTGTAGGTGTAATCTTCAAGCATAGAGGTTCCCTTTGCGTTTTCAATGCCGGAGGTCATAATTTTCATAAGCCTTACCATAGCCGCTACTTTCCAGTCACCCTCCGCACCGAAGCCGTAGCCTTTTTGCATAAGACGCTGTATTGCAAGACCGGGGAGCTGTTTAAGACTTCCCAAATCACCGAAATGCGTAACGATTGCGTTGTAGTTGTTTTCTTCGAGAAAACGCTCGAAGCCTATTTCGATTTTTGCCTGCTCGGTAACGTGACGTCTGAATTCTTCGCAGTCACGTCCGTTGTAAATCATATCGTAAAGCTCGTAATATTCTTCCGTCAAAGCGTTGGCATCACTCATACTTACGCTTTCGACAGCCTCTGCGATTTCGTTGACGGGGTAAGCGTCGATTTCCCAACCGAATTTTATCTGTGCTTCAACCTTGTCGCCCTCCGTGACGGCAACATTGCGCATATTATCCGCAACACGCATTACTCTGATGCTTTTGCTTTCAGCTATACCTACGGCAGTACGCATCCAGGAAGAAATTCTGTCCTGCACATCGGGGTTTTTCCAATGCCCCACAACGGTTGTTCTGGGAATATCCATTCTTGTAAGGATATGGGCATATTCTCTGTCGCCGTGTGCCGACTGGTTTTCGTTCATAAAATCCATATCTATTTTGTCATAAGGTATTTCTTCGTTAAACTGTGTATGCAGGTGAAGCAAAGGCTTTTTCAGTTCGCTTAATCCGATAATCCAGGATTTTGCGGGCGAAAAGGTGTGCATCCATGTAATAACACCGGCACAGTCTTTGTCGAGATTTGCCTCGTTGAAGGTTTTTCTTATAACTTCATTGGTAATAAGGGTAGGTTTAAGTATGATTTCAAAAGGCAGCTTTCCCGATTTGTTGAGATATTCGGTGATTTCGGCAGAATGTGACGCTACATTTTTAAGACATTCATCTCCGTAAAGATCCTGCGAACCCGTAAGGAACCAAAACTTATACTTTTTCAGTGCTTTCATCCGTGTTACCTCCGTTGTTTTTTGTATCTTTTTTATCTGTTTTCCAGATTTTGATTACGCCCTCATCGTTGAGAAGTTTAACAAGTATTATGGAAAGGGGAACAATTAACATACCGATAAGTCCGAAAAGCTTCAAACCGATGTACATACCCATAATCGTAATGAACGGCGGAAGCCCCAATTGTCCCGCAACAAGCTTAGGCTCGATAAACTGACGCATAACGGAGATAAAGATGTAAAGAACGAATATTCCTATACCCATCGGAATGTCTCCCGAAATAAAAGAGTATATCGACCAAGGTATCAATACCGTGCCTGTGCCGAGGACGGGCATAATATCAACAATAGCGGTTATTGCGGCGATGAAGAAAATCCAGCTTCCTTTGTAAATTCCGAAAAGCTTTAACACGCAAAGTCCCAAAAACATTTCCGTAAAGGTTACGAGAATAATAAGCACATATGCTTTAATGAGGTTTTTGAAAGATGTTGTGATGATTTTTTTCGCTTTTGAAAAGTTTTCGCTTTTGCCGGCAAACTGTTTTTTTACAAATCCGACAAGGTTGTCGTAATCGGCTGCCATAAAGCAGCAGGAAAAGATAGAAACAATTGTTGCGAGGAATACGGTGGGTATTTGCTTTGCCGTGTTCCAAACACCGCTGACGGAGGAAGAAATTGCCGAAAAATCGATGTTGCCCAAAATTTTCGGTATAAGGGAGGAGTTTTGAACCTCCTGCGAAACCTCTTCCGAACGGACGCTCAACGCACCTTTGAGGGAATCAATCAGCTCCGACAAATTTGTGTTGATTAAGTTTTCAAAGTAATCGGGAAGAAACCTGATTTTTTCCGCTACCCATACTTCGGTTTTGTCGAGAAAGTTCGGCAAATCTCCGAATTTTCTCATCAAAAAAGCGCCGAAGCCCTGCAATGCCTCCCAAAGCTTTACGCCGAGAAGCGAAATTAAAAAGCCCACCAATGCTACGAGCAAAAGAACCATAACGCCCGATACAATGCTTTTTTTGATTTTTGTTTTTCTCGAAACAAAATTTATGGGACGCTGCATTGCCATGGCAACTACAAACGAAAAAATAAAGGGGAAAAATAAGCCGAAGGCATATTTCATAAAGCAATAAAACAAAGTAAGTATTATTGCATAGTAAAGTATGTTTATAATTGTTTTTTTCTTTCTTTCAACACTGCTTAAAGGCTTTTCCAAAAGAGTTTACCTCCGTAGGATATTTGTAAATGGCATAATACATTTAGTTTATTTTATACCATTTAAAGTAAAAACACAATGTTTTCTTTAATAAAATTAATAAAAAATAAAAAAGTTTTGCTTTAACTCTTTATTTGCTTGATTTATTATGATATAATACTTTCATTAAACTCAGAAATTGTTTGTATTTGAAAGGAACGATACTATTGTATATAGCAATTATGGGACACGGCGTTGTCGGAAGCGGTGTTGCGGAAGTAATCGGCAAAAACAACAGCCTTATCGTAAGACATAATAATCTTGACTCTCTCGAAATTAAACATATTCTCGATTTGAGGGATTTTCCCGATTCACCTTACAAGGATAAATTTACAAAGGACTTTAACGATATTCTCAATGATGATGAGGTTAAAATAGTTGTTGAAACCATGGGCGGACTGAACCCCGCATACAAGTTTGTCAAAGCTTGTCTTGAAGCCGGCAAGAGCGTTGTAACCTCAAATAAAGAGCTTGTTGCGGCTTACGGCTGGGAGCTTCTTAAAATTGCTCAAAAGAATAACATCAATTTTCTTTTTGAGGCATCCGTCGGCGGCGGTATACCTGTAATAAGACCAATTTCAAGGTGTATGGCGGCAAATGAAATTACAAGAATCGCCGGTATTCTCAACGGCACCACAAACTTTATACTTACAAAAATGATTACGGAAAATATGAGCCTTGAGCAGGCTTTGAAGCTCGCTCAGGATAACGGATACGCCGAAAAAGACCCGACAAACGATATAGAAGGCTTTGATGCGTGCCGCAAAATTTGTATTCTCGCTTCTCTGTGCTTCGGCAGACACGTTTTCCCCGATGATATTCCCACCGAGGGAATTACGGGAATTTCCCTTGCCGATGTCGAATATGCCAAAAATTACGGCAAGGTTATAAAGCTGCTCGGTACCGCAATGAGAAGCCCCGATGAAAAGGTTTGTGCGGAAGTCAGTCCGGCACTTATAGACGCTTCCGGCCCCTTGGCAAACGTCAACGATGTTTTCAACGCAGTGCTTCTCGACGGCAATGCCGTAGGTGAGGTTGTGTTTTACGGTAAAGGTGCGGGCAAGCTTCCGACAGCAAGTGCTGTTGTGGCGGATGTTATAGACTGTGCCGTAAGCACGGGAACAAAAACAGGCTACACGTGGGATGAGGCTGCGGAAAACAACCTCGTTTCAAGCAGCGAAATGCTTACAAGACTTTATGTAAGAGGCTTTGCTTCGGATGTCGGCAAGGTTAAAGCTTCGATAGAAGAAAGATTCCCCGGTGCTGAGTTTATTTCACGTCAAAATGCTCCTGCTGACGAAATTGCTTTTGTTACACCGTCGGATATAAAAAGAAAGCTTGTAAAATCCGTTGAAAAAACGGAAGGTTTTGACTGTCAGTCAATAATCCGATTGTTTTAATCGTATATGTTTTTCGGCAAAAGCCGAAATTCCGTCACGCCTTGTACGGCTACAGCAAGGAAAAACGTGATTTAATAACCGTTTGTAGTCGGAAAGGCTATGGAAATTCATATGAGTTTAATTGTACAGAAATTCGGCGGCTCGTCCGTTGCGGATGCCGACAGGGTAAGAAATGTTGCAAAAATAGTAACGGATACTTACAAGAAAGGTAACGATGTTGTTGTTGTGGTTTCCGCTCAAGGTGACACAACAGATGACCTTATCGAAAAAGCAAAAGAAATAAGCAAAAATCCGTCTTCCCGTGAAATGGATATGCTTTTGACATCGGGTGAACAAATTTCGATTTCGCTTCTTGCAATGGCAATTAAAGAACTCGGCTATCCCGTTATTTCGCTCCTCGGCTGGCAGGCAGGCTTTAACACAAGCTCGTCTTACGGCAAAGCGAGAATCCGCAACATTAAAGCCGACCGTTTACGCACCGAGCTTGGAAGAAGAAACATTGTAGTGGTTGCGGGATTTCAGGGTATCAATAAATATGATGACCTTACAACTCTCGGCAGAGGCGGTTCGGACACAAGCGCAGTTGCGATTGCGGCGGCACTCAGAGCCGATAAATGCCAGATTTTCACGGATGTTGAGGGCGTTTTCACCGCAGATCCGAGAAAGGTTGACGGTGCTAAGAAGCTTGAGGAAATCACTTATGATGAAATGCTGGAGCTTGCCACTCTCGGCGCACAGGTTCTTAACAACCGTTCGGTTGAAATGGCAAAAAAATACAATGTTGAACTTGAGGTGCTTTCGAGCCTTACAAATAAACCCGGAACAATAGTCAAGGAGGTTGCTAAAATGGAAAAAATGTTGGTAAGAGGTGTAACTAAGGATACGGATGTTGCAAGAATTTCGCTTGTAGGTCTTTCCGACACTCCCGGTGTTGCATTCAGAGTTTTCGATAAACTTGCGGCAAAAAATATTAATGTTGATGTTATTCTTCAGTCTGTCGGCAGAGACGGAACAAAGGATATCAGCTTTACAACAAGCGAGGACAATGCGGAAAAAGCCGTTGAGCTTCTTTCGGAAATGCTCGATTGCAAAATAACCTGCGACACGAACGTTGCAAAGGTTTCCGTTGTCGGCGCAGGTATGGAAACACACCCCGGCACGGCAGCTAAGATGTTCGAGGCACTTTACGGCATTGATGTGAACATTCAGATGATTTCAACAAGTGAAATCAAAATTTCGGTTCTTATCGAAAAGAAAGATGCCGACAGAGCCGTTGCCGCTGTTCACAAGGCTTTTATGCCCGAAGAATAATAAAATTTTATCAGGTACTTGAAAAGTACGTGAAAATAGTATAAAATGTAAATATAACCAAGAATAAAATTACTTTTTGGAGGAAAAAACAATATGGTATCAGCAGGCGATTTCAGAAACGGTATAACATTTGAGATGGACGGCAACGTTTATCAGATTATCGAATTTCAGCACGTTAAACCCGGTAAAGGTGCTGCTTTCGTAAGAGCAAAAATAAGAAATGTTATTGCAGGCTCAGTTGTTGAAAGAACTTTTAATCCCACGGAAAAATTCCCGACAGCTTACATTGAGCGTAAAGATATGGAATATTCTTATTCCGACGGCGGACTTTACTACTTTATGGATCCCGAAAGCTACGAGCTTATCCCGATTAACGAATCTGACCTCAGCGATAACTTCAAATTCGTTAAAGAAAATATGGTATGCAAAATCCTTTCTTACAAGGGTAACGTTTTCGGTGTTGAGCCTCCCACGTTCGTAACACTTCAGGTTACACAGACAGATCCCGGCTTTAAGGGTGACACGGCAACAAACGCCACAAAACCCGCGACCCTTGAAACAGGTGCCGAAGTTAAAGTTCCGCTTTTCATTGATGAAGGCGAAATGATTAACATTGACACAAGAACAGGCGAATATATGTCCCGTGCATAATCAGTTTTATAATTAATTCAAATAAAGGAGCGATAATGCTATGACAATTTCCGAAAAAATTGCTTACATCAAAGGTCTTGCAGACGGTATGAAGCTTGATGACGGTAAGGATGAGGTTAAAATCATCAAAGAACTTATTTCCACTCTCGAAGACATGGCTTACGAAATCGAAGAGCAGGATGAAGTTATCGGTGAAATGCAGGAACAGCTTGATGCTGTTGATGAAGATCTTGATGAGCTGGAAGAATATATTTACGAAGGCGATTTCTATGACGATTGTGATGACTGCTGCGATGATGACTGTGATTGCGGTTGCTGTGACGATGACTATTTTGAAGTTGAATGTCCCTCTTGCGGCGAAACAATCTGCATAGACGAAAGCATCCTTGACGAAGGCTCAATCGAATGTCCCGCTTGCCACGAAAATCTCGAATTTGAATTTGATGATTGTGACTGCGAAGAAGACGACTGATATATAAAAAATTACGGCGGTGTAAAGGCTTTAAGTCTTTACACCGCCGTTTTTTTGCGTTATTTGTTACTGCTCGATTTCTTTTAATGCGTTTTGAACGTAGTCCGTTGTCAGAATTTTCTTTACCGTACCCTCAACGTCAAGCCTTTGAGTGTTGTGGCTTGTGTAAGAAGAATCAGCCATTGTGTTTACTGTTCCGTTGACCACGAATTTATCGTAATTCAAGTCACGGTTATCTGCCGACACACGGAAATAATTTCCCATATCGGTGCTTCTGAGCCTTTCCTCACTCGTCATAAGCGTTTCGTAAAGCTTTTCGCCGTGTCTTGTGCCGATAATCTTTGTGCCTGTATCACCGAACAATTGCTGAACGGCCTTTGCAAGGTCGGCTATTGTTGAAGCGGGGGATTTTTGAACAAACAAATCTCCGGGGTTTGCGTTTTCAAATGCGAACTTAACAAGGTCAACCGCTTCGTCCAAATTCATAAGGAAGCGTGTCATACCGGGGTCTGTTATCGTTATCGGTTTTCCCGCTTTTATCTGGTCTATAAACAACGGTATAACACTGCCTCTGCTGCACATAACGTTGCCGTATCTTGTGCAGCAAATTACGGGGCCTCCGCTTTCTGCCGCAACTCTTGCATTTGCGGTTATTACATGCTCCATCATAGCTTTTGAAATGCCCATTGCGTTTATCGGATAAGCTGCCTTATCAGTCGAAAGGCAAACAACTCTTTTTACGCCTGTTTCCATTGCGGCGTGGAGCATATTATCCGTTCCGATAATGTTTGTGCGTACCGCTTCCATAGGGAAAAACTCACAAGACGGAACCTGCTTTAATGCTGCTGCGTGGAAAACGAAATCAACACCTCTCATAGCATCCTTAATTGACTGGATGTTTCTTACATCGCCTATGTAAAACTTAACTTTTTCCGCATATTCGGGATGATTCTGCTGCAATTCGTGACGCATATCATCCTGCTTTTTTTCATCACGGGAAAAAATGCGTATTTGAGCTATATCCGTGGACAGAAAATGCTTGAGAACCGTGTGTCCGAAGCTGCCGGTTCCACCGGTAATAAGAAGTGTTTTTTCTTTAAACATATGTCATTTCCTTTCGTTGTTGTTCAATATCTTGATTATATCATAGCTTATTTTGTTTGTCAATTTGAAAGCATATACATTGATTTGTTATATTTGCTCCAAGATGTAATTTTTAACGTCTTCAAGCGTGCTTTTTTTCCATTCTTCTTTTTCGGCTTCTTCCGCAAGCGGAACAAGTATGAAGAAATCGAGTGTTTCACCCGGCACACGTCCCGTTCTGAGGGGTTCACGAAAATGCTCTGCCCAATCCTCCTCGGTCGCATTTTTAAACCTGTCGGGATTTAGGTACGTCATTTGCCGTTTTGTTGCGGCAATGTGCATTTTTGCGGAAAGCGGCGAAAGAAGACGGTATTCCTCCTCCTGAACATCGGTAAAAATTCTCGGCAATTCACATTTAACTATATGCTCTTCACCACGGAGAATTTTCAACCCCATAGCTTCCCAACGGAAATTTTCCTCGGTAAAATCGATTTTAACAACCAAACCGAATTCGGTGTTGAATTGCGAACGCTGGTAATCGGTATCGAAAATGAAATTTCCCAAGGAATAGAAGATTACTTTATCTCCCACGGTTTCGTAGTTCATAGGCACATGGGGATGATGTGCGATGACGATGTCGGCACCCATTTCGAGATATTTATGATATCTTTCCCTTGTGTAAGGCGAGGGGAGTGGCGTAAATTCTTCACCTGCGTGGGCAACAACAACGCACCACCGACAACTTTCTTTTATTTTGCTTATAGTTGCCTGAATTTCGTCAAGGTCGCTCCAACTGTAGCATCCTGCCTTGTTTTCGTCGGCTTTTCGGCACGCACGCTGATATCCGACGCCGAAAAGTCCTATTCCGCCCGCATCATTGATTATTACGGGTTCTCTTGCCTGTGTTATATTCATTCCCGCACCGATTGTTTTTACATTGTTTCTTCTTGCGATTTCGAGGGTGCTTCTGATTCCGTCTTCGCCGGCATCCATAATGTGATTGTTGCATATATTCCATATGTCTGCGTGCATTTTGTTTAAAACTTTAACAGCTTTCGGATCGATTGTATGAAGCAGTTGCCGAACGCCGCTTTTTGTCGTGTTCTGTTCGGCACAGGCAATAGGGCCCTCAACGTTTGCGACAATATGGTCGGCACTGTGAAGAAAGCTAAGCACTTCATCGGAAATTAAGTTTTCATCGTCCCATTTGCCGAACATATATCTGTCAAAACCGATGTCACCCGTAAAAACAAAAGAAGCTTTATTTTCCATATTCTCAAATTCCTTTCAGGATAGGGCAAAACACCTCTCTGCCCCGACAATTAAACCGATATAATTATACCACAGCAAAACGTAAAGGGCAATGTAAAAATAAAATGAAGCTGTTTTGGAAAAAGTATCTGTTGACGAAAAAGGCGATATAATGTAAAATATAATCATATAACAAATTTTAAAGGATGGTATTATGAAGAAAACGCTCTCCAAATCAAAGATGATACGTTATTGTCTTTCGGATATCGCAAAAGGCTTGTTTAACGGTATGATAGGCAATTATCTGCTGTATTTTTTTCAGCCTACGGTAAAAAGCGGTTTGCCGAATTTGCTGCCTCAAAATAAGCTTCTCGGCTTTATCACAGTAATGGCTTTGTTGACGGGTTTGGGAAAGGTTATCGATGCCGTTACTGACCCGTGGGTTGCCAATTTGTCGGACAGATGCACGCATAAGGACGGCAGAAGAATGCCGTTTCTTAAATATTCGGCGGTGCCGTATGCCGTTTCGGTTTTGATGATTTTTATGGCACCGTTTAAAAACGGCTCTGTTGCAAACGCAATATGGGTAGGATTTTTCCTTATTGTTTATTACACGGCTTACACATTTTTCTTTATTCCGAGAAATGCGCTTATCCCCGAAGTTATCCCCGATGCCAAAGACAGGGTTGCTTACTACGGAATCAGCACGGCATTTTTTATGGGTTCAAGCTCGTTTATGTATGCCGCAACGCTGTTTGTCGATTTAATCAAAAAATTAGGCTTTAACGCTCTTTGGTCGTGGCGTATCGTTTTTACGGCTTTCGCGGCTATAGGACTTGTTTGTGTTCTTCTCGGTGCTACGGCATTTAAAGAAAAGGATTATGTTGAAGAAAACATAAAACCCAAACAGTCGCTTCTTGTGTCGGCAAAGAGCATTTTCCAAAACAAAACATTCGTTAAGTTTTTTGCGGGGGATTTGTTCAGCTATATTTCGATGGCTTTCTTCCAAACGGCAATGCTTTACTATATAACAATGTTGCTGAATGTTCCCGAATCACAGTCATTCCTTGTTATGCTGGCGGCAATTGTAGTTGCTTTGTGCCTGTTCCCGATGATAGTAAATTTCAGCAAAAAATACGGTAAAAAGTCTATGCTGGTTATTGCAAGCGTTATTTTCACGGTGGTTTTCGCATTTATTTTCTTCGGTGACAAAATTGCGTCATTGGTTAAGGGTTATGAGCTGCTGCTCGGACTCTTTATGGGACTTGTGGTTGCGTTCCCGTTTGCGGCAATCAATATTTTGCCGCAGTCGGTTATGTCGGATATTATCCAAAAGGACAGCATTGAAAACGGTGTAAACCGTGAGGGATTTTTCTCGGCAACAAAGACCTTTATTGAAAAAATTGCGTATTCTCTTGCTATGGTAGTGGTTTCGAGTGTGCTTGCAATCGGAGCGCCCGAAGGGGAATCGGTCGGTATTCTCGGCGTGAAGCTTACGGGTGTGTTTGCGGGTATATTCAGCTTGGTTTCGCTGCTGTTCTTTATGGCTTATAATGAAAAAAGCGTTACACAGTTTATAGAGAAACACAGAAAGGAGAATGTCGAAAAATGAAAAAAACGGTTTTGAAATCGGAATCGGAGCGTATCGGAGTTTCGGAAGAAAAAACACGGGAATATGTAAATAAGCTTTCACGTATGATTAACTGTAAAACCGTGTGGACACACGAAAACACAAACCAAGCGGAATATGATAAATTTTACAATGCGTTGGAAGAAATGTTTCCGAACATTTCTTCAAGAGCCAAAAAGCTTACGTTCGGCGGCGGGTGTTTTGTTTATGTAATTGAGGGCAAAAACGCAAAGAAAAATGTTATGCTTATGTCACATCACGATGTTGTTGACGGCGACAGCGAATGGCAGACAGACCCTTTTAATGCAACGGAAAAGGACGGATATTTGTACGGCAGGGGAACAATCGACACAAAAACGCCTCTTTTTGCCGAGCTTCAGGCGTGCGAGGAGCTGCTCGGTGAAAATTATGATTTTGAAGGAATAAACCTTTATATCGGTTCGTCAAACAACGAAGAAGTTTGCGGTGACGGTATGGTTTTGGCAACAGAATATTTTAAAGAAAACGGCATACATTTCGACACCGTTCTCGATGAGGGCGGCGCTATAACTCAAGGGCAGATTCCCGGTGTGAGCTTTAAGAGTGCCGTTGTTGCCGTACACGAAAAAAGCAGACATCTTTATTCCTGCACTGCGGAAAATCTCACAAAAGGTCACGGCGGATTCGGAAAGACCAAAGACAGTGCGGTTGAAAGAATGAGTATGTTTATTTCCGAGGTTCGCCAAAAAAACGCCAAGGGAAAAATTTATAAAAGCAAATTTTATCCCGAGGTCAGGGCAACGTTTGAAAGGCACGTTCCCTATATGCAGTTTCCGCTTAATTTCCTTTTTAAGCACATCGATTTGTTTTCTCCCGTAATCAAAAAGGCAATGATGATGATTCCTGCGGCAAGCACCATGCTTTCAACGGGTGTGAACTTTACCACACTCAAAGCGGGCAGCGAGCAGGACAGACAGGTTCTTGCCAAGACGGCTGAATGTACAATGTTTTTGCGTTGCATAAGGGAAGACGATTTGTATA
>CAYYRN010000028.1:16176-25952 GCA_964474295.1 uncultured Eubacteriales bacterium | reverse complement strand
AGAATACGGGAACGGAAAAAATCAATGCCGCTGTAAAATACACGGCAGAAGCAGATTACTCCGCAATCACAGGCACATTCGATGTGTCAAACAAAGACCTTGCAAGCAACGAAAGCCAGGCTTTTGCACTCACGCTTTCAGGCAAACCCGAAGCGGCACTTGATAACGCAAAAATCGGTACTGTAACGGTTACTATTGATAAAGCATAACAATTGACCCCACAAGTGTTATCGCAAGCAACATCAAAGTTACAGTTACGCCGAACGATAACAACACTTGGACTGTTAAAGGCTGATAATTCTATTTTGAAAGGAAAATACTTATGAAGAAATTTTTATCGATTATGCTTTCACTTGTGATGGTTTTAAGCTTTAGCGTACCGTCATTTGCCGCAAGCATAACAAGCACTCAAAGCGGCAGCAACACTGCTTCCTCTGACGTAAAAGCAAACTATACACCCACACCCGATGAAGCGATTTGGGGTGTTTCCGCAGACGATTTGAAAATCGGCAGCGGCACACTTAAAGAAGCAATTGATGCGGCTGAAGAAAACAGCAATGTTAAGTACATTATGCTCAAAGAAAACGTTACCACTGAAAACGGATTTAATATTACGGACGGTACGTTCACGCTCGATTTGAACAGTTGCGTTGTTTCTTCTCCCTCTATCGTGTTCTTTGTGTTCGGTGAAGATGTCGATGTGACTTTCACAGACAGCAGTGAAGGAAAAAACGGCAAGGTTGCAACTTCGGGAACAGCCACTAATGCAGTTGTGGCTTCTGAGGGCAAGGCAACGTTTAACGAAGGCAAATACGAGAGTAATTATTCAACTGTTGCTTTAGTTTCGACGTCGGCTTCAGTCGAAATCAACGGCGGTACATTTACCGCAACCAGCGGTTGGGCTGTTGATAACTCTTTCGGTACGTTGGTTATCAACGGCGGTACTTTCACAGGTATGGAAACAGCCGTGAATTCGGGAAGTAATTCCATTTCTACCACAGTCAACGGCGGTGAATTCACGGAAGGTTATAACGGTCAATTTACATACGGTGCCGGTAAGCTTGATTTTTCGGGCTTTACAGGTACACTTGCAGGCATAACGGTTTATAACAGTGTAGCCGACCTTGAAGTGGGCGACAGCACAATTAAACTGCCCACAGGCTACGGCTTCTCAACAGATAACACTAATGTTGTTACAACACTTACAGCATATACAAAATACACAATCATTTCCGCAGGCAGTACAACACCCGAAACCAAAGCTGTAATCACAGGTGTCAGCATTACCGTTGACGGTACACTCTACACCACAGGCAACGTGACAATCAAACCGACGAGTGGCAATGTGACCTTGACTGTCAGCGGTACAAACCTGAGTGAAGAAGGCGGAGCAGATGCGAAGGTGTACTTTGCAAGCGGAGTATCCGATTCTCTTTCCAGCGGATGGTGGGAGTTCAATGACGAAAAGACGACTGCGTCCAGAACGGTCAAAGTGAGCAACTTTGATGACACCACCACTGCCTATGAAATCAAATACTCTAATGACGGTGGCACGAACTTGACGAACACTGGCATCTATGTAATTTATCAGGCTGAAACAACATCCGTTGAAATCACCTGGGGTTCAATGACATTTACTTACAGTGACGAGCAGGTAAGCGGTGCGGATAAAGGCTGGACTTGCGAGGACGGTTCAAACAAAGTTACCGTTAAAAACAGCGGCACCGTAAAAGTTAAAGCCGATGTTGTGTATACACCCGAAGCCGATTACAGCACAATTACGGGTTCGTTTGATGTTTCTTCCGCAACTCTTTCAAAGGATGACAGTGCGGCAGATTTCTTGCTGACACTTTCGGGCAAACCCGAAAAATCTTTGGATAACGAAATAATCGGTAAAATCACCGTAACTATCACTAAGGCAACAGACTGATTTCTCTTTTTTCAAGGCGGGGTTACTCGCTCCGCCTTGACCTTTGATGTTTTGGCAGTGTCTTTTTTCACTGCCCGAACATGAGAGGAGATAATCCCGAAACAAAAGCAAAGGAGTATACCGTTTTGAAAAAAAATAAAGCGTCAAACAGAAATTTAGCGATTTCTGTTGCGGTGTGTGTAATTTCCGTGGTTGTGATGATTGTTGTGCTTTTAAACCCGAAAAGCTCAACGGGAGAGTTCGTACCGCCCGAATTTGATGTGTCCGCGCAAATAGGCACGCCCGATGTTCCCGACAATCTCGGCTGGCAGGAATTGGATGCAAAGGCATATAAGGTGTCTGTGTGCGGTAAGGTAATTCCGAACGGAAAGGAAGCCGATGTCTGGCTTACAAATCCCCAAAGCAATACCGTTTGGTTAAAGCTTCGTGTCCTTGACGAAAATGAAAACATCCTCGGTGAAACGGGAATTGTCAAGAACGGCGAATTTGTGCAATCCGTCACGTTCGATTCAGTGCCGAAAAAAGGCAAAAAAATCGTTTTGAAGATTATGGCATATCAGCCCGATACATATTATTCCGAGGGTGCAATTACTCTTGACACAACTATCAACGGAGGATGATTGTATGAAAAAAATATTTGCTGCTTTTATGACCGTTTTGCTTATTGCTTTGGTTGCAATACCTACTTTTGCCGAGGAAAACATTAAAAAGAGCATTAATGTCAAAGCAAACTATGTTTCCTCTGCCGACAAAGGCGAATACACCTCCGATGTGTCCGATGGCAAAGCCGAGGTTGATGCGGGCGGTGTTACGGTAAGTGTAAGCAACGCACCGTCTGATGCGGTGAAGCTTGTTGTGGTACCTATTCCGAAAAGTGAAAAAGAAACATATTTGTGGTTTGCGGAATGTTTAAAGGGTAAAGGCACACCCATTGCCGCATATGATATTTATTTCCTCAATGCAGAGGGGGAACGCATTAGTGCCGAGGGTGCGATTGTGGCTGTTTCAAGCCCCGATTCCGATGGCGAAATCGCCTTGTTTTCTTTAACATCAAACGGCAAAATCTCTGATTTGGATTTTAAAATTAAAAACGGAAATGTTATTTTTGTTGCCGATAACGGAAAGTATTTTGTCTTTGCCGAAAAGAAAAATTCCGATGTAACAGAGCCGAAAACCGATGATGCGGACAATCCCGAAGCAGGCACTTCCGATAATTCGCAAACCGAAGCTCCGACAGGTTCGGGCAGTCCCTCAACCGGTCAAGCTTCTTCTTTGCTTGCGTGGTCGATTTTGGCTTTTGCCGTTTTATGCTTGGTATATGTAAAAAAGAAAGCCTCTGCAAAAAATTAAAATTTTATAATTGTTCGTAAAAATAAAAACGGAGCTGTAAAAACAAGTGTTTTTTACAACTCCGTTTTGTTGTTTAAAAAGTTAAAGAAAAATATTACTCAAAGCATTTAACAAGAACTGCTTTTTGAGCGTGAAGTCTGTTTTCAGCCTCATCAAAAATTTCGTTTGCGTGTTTTTCCATAACGTCTGCCGTTATTTCTTCGCCTCTGTGTGCGGGAAGACAATGCATAACCATAGCATCCTGCTTTGCAACAGCCATAACGCTGTCGTTGATTTGATAATCCTTAAAGATTTTCTTTCTTTCCTCGGCTTCGCTCTCCTGACCCATAGATGCCCAAACGTCTGTGTAAAGAACATCTGCGTCTTTTGCGGCTTCAAGGATGTTGTCGGTGCAAAGGAAATCACCGTTTTCGCTTGCCCACTTCATAATTTCCGCATCGGGCTGATAATCTTTCGGACAGGCGATTGCAACGCTCATACCCATTTTAATGCCGCCGACAATGAGAGAATTAGCCATATTGTTTCCGTCACCGATGTAGCAAAGCTTGTGACCTTTGATAATACCCTTATGCTCTCTTATCGTCATAAGGTCGGCAAGAACCTGACAGGGATGGCAGAAATCGGTAAGTCCGTTGATAATCGGAATTGAGCCGTATTCGGCAAGCTTTTCAACTTCTTCCTGTTCAAAGGTTCTAATCATAATTCCGTCAAGGTAACGTGAAAGAACCCTTGCAGTGTCCTCAACAGGCTCACCTCTGCCTATCTGCAAATCGTGTGAGCTGAGGAAAAGTGCCGAGCCGCCGAGGTCATACATACCTACCTCAAACGAAACACGGGTTCTTGTTGACGATTTTTGGAAAATAAGACCGAGAGTTTTGCCTTTAAGAATGTGATGCTCTATCCCGTTCTTCTTTTCGTATTTGAGCTGGTCGGCAAGATTGAGAACCTCTGTTATTTCCTCGGTTGACCAATCCATAAGCTTCAAAAGATGTTTCATATTGATTTATTCTCCTTTACAGCAAATTTTTATTACTTCAATTGCTTCTTTAAGCACATCAAAATCAATGTTAAGTGCAGGCAAAAGGCGAACCTTGTCTTTTGCACTGATTACAATTACTCCCATTTCACGGCAAGCGGCAATAACGTCCTTTGCGGGTTTTACCGTTTCTATTCCGAGCATCAAGCCCATACCGGTAACGCTTTTAACACCGTCACAGCAGGAGAGTGTGTCAATTATATATTTTGACTTTTCTTTAACTTCATCAAGAAGATTTCTGTCAATTCGTGAAATTACGCTTTTTGCGGCGGCACAGCAAACGGGGTTTCCTCCGAAAGTCGAGCCGTGAGAGGAGGGGGTGAGAGTGTCTTTTACTTTTTCGCCCATAAGCGTTGCACCTAACGGCAATCCTCCCGCCAAACCTTTTGCTGTTGACACAATATCGGGTGTTAAACCGTAATTCATATAAGCATAAAGCTCACCCGTTCTGCCGTTTCCTGTTTGAACCTCGTCGCAAATAAGCAGGAGATTGTATTTGTCGGCAATTTCTTTCAAGCCGTCAACAAACTCACGGGTGAGGGGGCAAACTCCGCCCTCGCCTTGAACAAGCTCAAACATAACCGCACAGCAGTTGTCATTTTTTGCCAATTCTTCAACACTTTGAATGTTGTTCGGCTCCGCATAGACAAAACCCTCGGTAAAAGGCGAAAAGGTTGTGTGAAAAACATCCTGACCTGTTGCCGCAAGTGTTGTTATAGTTCTGCCGTGGAAACTGTTTTTAAGGGTAATTACCGTGCTGTGGCTGTAATCGCCGTATTTGTCAAAAGCATATTTCCTTGCTGTTTTTATTGCACATTCATTCGCTTCCGCACCGGAGTTTGAAAAGAAAACCTTTTTCATTCCCGTTCTTTCACAAAGCATTTCGGCAAGGTCGGCACAGGGACTTGTGTAAAAAAGGTTTGATGTGTGCTGAACCTCTGAAATTTGCGAGATAACGGCTTCCTGCCATTTTTTATCGCAGTAGCCGAAAGTGTTAACGGCAATGCCGGTTGACAAATCTATGTATTTTTTTCCGCTTTCATCATAAGCGAACGAACCGTCGCCTTTGACTATTTCAAGGGGAAAACGGGCATATGTGTTTGCAACATATTCTTTATCTTTGTTTTTAAGTTCCAATTTAATACCTTCTTAAATTAACATTGTACCGATACCTTCATCGGTGAGAATTTCAATAAGAATCGAGTGCGGCACTCTGCCGTCGATAACAAAAACCTTGCCTACGCCTCGTCTTATCGCTTCAATGCAACATTCGATTTTCGGAATCATACCGCCGGAAATCACACCCTCACGCATAAGCTGGGGAGCTTCGCTGACGTTTATTACGGGGATGAGCGTTGCAGGGTCATCCTTGTCACGCAAAATACCGCATATGTCGGTCATCGAAATAAGGCTTTCCGCACCGAGTGAGCCGGCGATTGCCGCCGCAGCCGTGTCTGCATTTATGTTGTAAACGTTGCCTTCGTTGTCACAGCCGACAGTGGAAACAACGGGAATGTATCCCATTTCAAGCACATCGAGTATCGGCTGTGTGTTTACCTTTGTGATTTCACCGACATATCCCAAGTTTTCAAAATCTATCGGTTTAGCTTCGATGAGATTGCCGTCCATACCGGAAAGACCTATTGCCTTGCCGCCGATGTTTTGCAAAAGACTTACAAGACTTTTGTTTACCTTGCCCGCAAGCACCATTTGAACAATTTTCGCACTTTCTTCGTCCGTAATGCGAAGACCGTTGTAAAACTTAGATTCTTTTCCGACCTTTTGAAGCATTTCCGTTATTTCGGGGCCGCCGCCGTGGACAAGTACAACCTTAATTCCTATAAGAGAAAGAAGCACAATGTCGCCCATAACAGCGGATTTAAGTTCCTCGTTTATCATAGCGTTGCCGCCGTATTTGACAACGATAATCTTGTTCGTATATTTTTGTATGTAAGGAAGAGCCTGGATAAGTATATCGGCTCTTTGAGCGTTTGTTATTTCGTTCATTTTCCCACTCCTTTAGGTTCTGTAATCGCCGTTAATTTTAACGTAATCGTAAGTTAAATCGCATCCCCAAGCGGTGGCTTCCGCTTCGCCGTCATTTAAGCAGACGAGAATTTCGATTTCCTTTTCGAGCAATATCTCTTTTGCGTCTTCTTCCGAAAAGTCAATTCCAGCACCCATTTTGCAAACGTCAACTCTTCCTTTCGGGGAACGGAAAGAAACGTCAATTTTGTTTACGTCCACGTCCGCACCGCTGTAACCGATTGCGCAAAGAACTCTGCCCCAGTTGGCATCTGCACCGAACATTGCGGCTTTGAGCAGCGAAGAACAAATTACCGATTTTGCCACAATCTTTGCCGTGTTTTTGTCGGGAGCCGAAGAAACCACACATTCAAGAAGCTTTGTAGCACCTTCGCCGTCACCTGCAATCATTCTCGAAAGCGAAACCATAACTGCTGCAAGTGCTTTTCTGAATGTGAAATAATCTTCGTTTTCTTCGGTGATTTTGCTGTTTCCCGCTTTGCCGTTGGCAAGAACCGATACCATATCGTTGGTTGAGGTGTCCCCGTCAACGCTTACCATATTGAAAGAATCTTTAACTTCCTCGATGAGAGCCTTTTGAAGCATTTCAGAGCTGATTGCGGCATCGGTTGTGATAAACACAAGCATCGTTGCCATATTCGGGTGAATCATACCCGAACCCTTTGCCATACCGCCCAAACGGCACGTTTTACCGTCCAGAACAAATTCAACCGCCGCTTGCTTCTTTTCCGTGTCGGTTGTCATAATGGCTTCTGCGGCATTGTTTCCGTCAAAGTCAAGCTCTCCGCACAAAGCGGGAATACCGTTTTTGATGGGAGTTATATCGAGCGTTTGACCTATAACACCGGTGGATGCCACAATCACATCTTTTGCATCGATTCCGATTTCTTCGGCTATGAGGCTGCACATTTCCTCGGCAATTTCAATTCCGTTTGCGTTACAGGTGTTGGCGTTTCCGCTGTTGCAAATCATAGCTTGTCCGACGCCGTCGGAAATATTATTTTTTGTAACTGTTATCGGAGCGCCTTTTACAAGGTTTGTTGTGTAAACCGCCGCCGCCGAGGCTTTTGTTTCGCTTACGACAAGTGCCAAATCTCTTTTTGTCTTGTTTTTTCTTATTCCGCAGTGAATACCGCTTGCTTTAAATCCTTTTGCGGCACAAACGCCGCCGTCCGTAAACTGCATTATGTTCAATCCTTTCATATGTCAAGTCCGAGTGTCGGTTTGTTGCCGAGCATTATGTTCATACATTCTATTGCGGCACCCGAAGCACCCTTGCCGAGGTTGTCATAACGTGCAATAAGAAGTATGCGTTCATCGTTGCCGCAAACGGAAAGTTCCATTCTGTCTTTGAAGGAAAGCTTGTTGGCACTCATCAAACCGTTTTCGTCTGCGTTTTCTGTGTATTTAACAATATCACTGTTGTAAAGAGATGAGTATATCTCTTTGATGTCATCAACTGTTTTTCCGCCACAAAGGTCGCTTGAAAAAACAGGCACGGTCATTTCCATACCGCTGTAAAAATCAGAAACTATCGGGCAGAATATAGGAAAATTATTAAGTCCCGTAATCGCCTTCATTTCTTTCAAATGCTTGTGCTGCTGCGTAAGTCCGTATTGTCTCGGAGCTTTAAAGAGCGGAGAACGGTTTTCATCCTCGTATTCCGCAATCATTTTCTTTCCGCCGCCGCTGTAACCGGTTATGCTGTGACAGGCAAGCTTTATGTCGGAGGGGAGTATGCCGTTTTTTATCAAAGGATAAACAAGTGCGATAAATCCTCCCGCATGACAACCGGGTACCGCAACACGTTTTGCACTTTTTAACTTTTCGTGCATTTCCGAATCAAGCTCCGGAAAACCGTAAACCCAGCCGTCACTTGTGCGGTGAGCCGTTGAGGTGTCGATAATTTTTACACTTTCGTTTTCGACCATTCCCACAGCCTCAATTGCCGCAGGGTCGGGGAGACAAAGAAAAACTATATCGGCGGAATTTATCGCTTCTTTTCTCTTGTCATAATTTTTGCGGTCTTCTTCGCTCAAGGTAATAAGCTGAATATCTTTTCTGTTTTCAAGCCTTTCGTAAATTCTCAAACCTGTGGTACCTGCTTTGCCGTCTATAAAAACTTTTGCCAATTTTTTCACCCTTTTTGTATATTTTGTATATTAATTCGTAATTTTATGCGAAAATCAGTATAAATATGCAATTAATATGTATAATATACATCTTTTTTATGCATTTGTCAAGTTAAAAGAATGTATAATTATAATCTGTTTTCAAGCTTGCATTTGTGCTTAGGTTCGAGAAAAACGGGAGCCATATTAGCAAATGAATTTGAAACTATATTTTTCGCAAGAGCTGTTTTAATGTTTTGCGTTACAGTCGAAGAAAGGTCAAGAGCGATTTTGCCGAGTTCGGGACTTGTTGAAGAATAAAGCGTAACCGAGCCGTCTTCGTTAAATTCAAATCTTAAACGTCTTTGACCTATTGCACCGAGAGGTCTTATCCAAACAAAAAGGTTTGTTTCGTTAATCCAACAGGCACAGGCACTTGCGGTAAAATCCACACCGCCCAGATGAATCGGTGTCAGACTGACTTCACCGTTCATTGAACAGCGAACGAAATTTTTTTCATTTTTTTCGTTCCAAGTCATAACACATTCGTCTTCAAAAAAATCAAATTCAAAATTGTTGTAATATCCTGCCTTGTCCGCAGACATATAGGTCGTGTACATCGGCAACACGCTAAGCGGAAACTTTAATGCCTCAAGCGGAACATTCGGCTTCAAAACGATTTTTTTGGTTTTAAGAATATCTTCAAATTTGCTTCTGATTTTAGATTCGGGCAAATCGGGGAGATTTGAAAGTGCGGGTGTTTCATTTAAGGTTCTTTTGCTGTTTTCTTCAACAAAAAGCTCATCGAAATGACGCCAAACACAGTCTCTTGTTTTCTGCTCGCTTATTTCACAGGCGGTTATTACCATACAGGCATCCTGCTTGTCAAAAACAAAACCGAACTGCGAAAACATACCGTCCACACGGTATCCTCGGTCATTTCCGTTTTGCCAGAAGCAGGCACCGTACCCCGAACTTACATCGGGCATCTCGCTCCCGAACTTTCCGAAATTATCGGCAAGGACGCCGGTTGCGAATTGAACCCATTTTTCGGGAATTACACGTTTGTTTTTAAATTTGCCGCCGTCAAGGCAGCACTGTGTAAAATGTGCAAGCTCCTCTGTGGTAATGTAAAGTCCCCAGCCGCCCGCTTCAACGGAATTACCGTCACATTCCCAATAGGGATTCTCTCTTATTCCGAGCGGCTTGAAAAGACGTGGTGAAAGGTACTGCCTCAAGCCTTCTCCCGTAACTTTTTTGACGATTGCGGAAAGCATAAATTGATTTTCGCTTATATATTCCC
>CAYYRN010000028.1:5184-16076 GCA_964474295.1 uncultured Eubacteriales bacterium | reverse complement strand
GTAACTTTTTTGACGATTGCGGAAAGCATAAATTGATTTTCGCTTATATATTCCCAATTTTCGCCGGGAGCTGAACTCCAAGGGGCATCGAAAAAGTCCTTTATCCATTGGTTTTTTGTTTTATCTACAAGGAAGCTTACCTGCTTGCCGGCTGTCATTGTAAGAAGATGAAAAACAGTAAGCTTTTGAAGTTTTTCATCATTTTTATTGTCAAATTCGGGAAAAAGGTCAACAATGCGTGTGTCGAGTGACAAAAGACCTTCCTCAATCGCAAACCCAACGGCTACGGACGTAAAGCTTTTGCTTACGGAATACATAATGTGCGGCATTTCGCTTGTGAAAGGGTAAGCCCAGGTTTCAAAAGCGACCTTGCCGTGACGTAAAATCATAATGCTGTGAATTTCCACATCGTTTTCTTTGAAATCGTCAATAAGATTTTTTACGGCTTTTGAGGAAATACCGACTTCTTCGGGAAAAGCTGCTCTTTTGAGTTTCGGTGTTTTTTGAGTTGACGTAAAAATTCCCCCTATTTTTCAGTTTTTCTGTAAATATATATTTCAGCCGAAGCAAAAAGAACAACGGCAAAAAGAATCCAAAAAATTTTCATCGGCGTAACAGTAAAAACGTGATTGCCCGTAACGTCGGATTTTTCAAGCTCCGATGAAGCTTGAAGAATGTCATTAATGCACTCGGTTATATCGTTTTGACTTGCGGCTTTTTTTGAAAAAATAATTTCTTCCGCTTCTTTCAAGCTGTCTGAAAGCTCTTTTGCACTTGTCGCTGAGTAAGCGGAAGCATCGATTTGTTCTGCCTGTGTGTAGACCTCTTTAAGCTTTTCGAGGCTTTCGTCGGCAAGGGAAAGATAAGCTGAAAATTCGGAAGCGTTGCCGGTTTCGATAGCACCGTATCCGAGGGACAAGAGGTTTTCCCAACCCTCTATGCTGTCGGGACGCTGTGCGCAAAGATTCTTGTCATAAACGCTTGCAAGAGCCGTAACACTTTCAAAGCGGGATGTAAAAAAGCTTGAAAAAACAACACCGTACTGGTTTTTGACGGTAAATTCCGCAAAAGATAAACCGTTTTCATCGGCAAGGTTGTATGTGCTTATTGCCGAAAAAATCACGTTTCCGTCATATGACGGAATAACATTTGCACCGTCTTTTGCTTTTGCCCATTTTACAAGTTCTTTTGGCTTCATCTGTCTGCATCTGAAAATGACGGAATCGGCAAACCCGTTTTTGGAAATTTCGTCATAAATTTCATCAAGCAAAGCTTCATCACAGTCGGCTATCAAAAGCATTTTTCCGTCAATCAAACGCAGGACGTCATATAATTGCGCAATTTTCGATTTTGAGGCAAAACCGATGTTCTTTTCGGCAACGGAAGAAAGCGAATATTGCGAAAGAGCCGAAAAATCGGTTTCGGAAATTATCTTGTTAACATTGTTGCCGTTTTTGTCCGTACATATGCCGTCGGTACTTTCTTTTTCAAAAAGAACGAATTTTCCGTCCGAGGTTTTTCTTATTGTTGCAGAAACCGCATCAATGTTGCCGAGCAAAATGCAGTCCTCGATTGCTTCGAGCGAATTTTGGGGGTGCTTTGAAGTATCACCGCCCCGTGCAATTGCAAAAATTTTCTTGTCATAATTAAAGCTTTCCTTTGCCGAAGCACCCAACGAAAAACAAAAAACAGCCGAAAAAACCAAGGCAAAACAAAGCAAAACAGATTTTCTCATAAAAAACTCCATTATAAATTTATTTACAATAAAATATTTTACCATTTTCGTAAAAAAAACGCAATATATAATGTATGGTTTTTATTATATGATTTTTGAATAAAAATGTAAAAATCTCCAATAATTTATTCAAAAGACGTATATATTTCTTTGGGAGAGATTAAAATGAACGGAAAAATTAAAATTTTTTCAAAAGCCAATATGCTTGACCAATACTTAAAAATGACACTTGTGCTTGCCTTGACGGTGTTTTTGTCGATTTTTTTCAACAACACTTATATTTTGGGAGAAATGCTCATTCGTCTGCCGAAAATCGGAGAGCTTGTTTCAAGTGCGGTGAAAATTGCTTTTTTTGTATTGCTCGGAATTGTTTCGTATGCGGCGCTTGTTCCTTTCAGGTTCGGCAGGGATATGTGGTTTTACGAAAACTCGAAAAAGAACAGGCAAAAACTGAAAACGCTGTTTTCCTATTACAATCCGAAAAAATCGTTTCGTGCAATGAAAATCGTTTTGCTTGTGCAGTTAAAAAAGCTTTTTATAACCTTGTTGTTTTTGGTGCCGTTTGCGGCAATCGGAGGATATATTCTGTATTCTTTAAAAGACGGTATAGGTCAAAAGCTTTTGTATATTTTGGTCATAAGCGATGCTTTACTGCTGATAACGGGACTTTTCTTTTCGTTTGTTTTTTCTCAAAGATATTTTCTCGCACCTTATCTTTTTTATGAAAACGAGCCTTGTTCGGCAAGGGAAGTGATAAAGCTAAGCACTGAAATTATGGAAGAAAAATGCTTTGAAACCGCGTTTTTGAAAATCAGCTTTTTTCCGTGGATGCTGTTGTATGTGTTCGTGTTTCCCGCAGCATACGTTTACCCTTACTATAAGCTTTCAGTTTCATACAAAGCGATTACGCTTCTCACAAAACGCTGACAGTACAATCGGACAAATATTATAAAATACCTCTTGACTATTTACCGAAATAGTTTTAAAATTGTATTAACAAAATTTGGAGGTATTTTTAATGAAAGTATTTATGATTGGCGGAACGGGTTTGCTCGGCTCTGCCGCAGCGAAAATCTTTATTGAAAGAGGACATCAGGTAAAAACACTTGCACTTCCTCCTCTTCCCGAAGGCGCACCCATTCCCGAAGAAATGGAAATAGAATTTTGCAATGTTAACGAAAAAACCGATGAAGAGCTTAAAGCTTTAATGCAGGGATATGACTGCTTTGTTTTTGCGGCAGGCGTTGACGAAAGAGTCGAGTTCCCCGCACCTGTATATGATTCTTACTACAAATTTAACATAGCACCTCTCAAAAGAATACTTCCGCTCTGTAAAGAGGTAGGTATGAAAAATGCAGTCATCCTCGGTTCGTATTTCTCATATCTCGCAAAACAGCGTCCCGATATGAAGCTTTGCGATAAGCATCCCTATATCAGAAGCCGTATTGACCAGGAAGAGGTTGCGTTCTCATTTGCCGATGATAATTTTGATGTTGCCGTTTTGGAGCTTCCCTACATCTTCGGCACACAGCCCGGCAGAAAGCCCGTATGGGTTATTCTCATCGAGCAGATTAAGATGATGGATAAGCTTCCCATGACTATGTATCCGGGCGGCGGAACGGCAATGCTTACTGTTCGTCAGGTAGGTGAGGTTATTGTCGGTGCTGCGGAAAAATCAAAGGGTGCAAAAGCATGGCCCATAAGTATGTACAACCAGACATGGAAAGAGTTCCTCAAAATCGTTTATGCCGCAAGAGGTATGGGCAATAACAGAAAAATTCTCAGCATACCGCCTTGGATGATGAGAATGGGCCTCGGTCATATCAAAAAGGAATATGCCGAAAAAGGAATTGAAAGCGGTATCGATGTTGACGGACTTGCCGATATTATGGATATCAACCTTTTCATCGACAGAAAATACAGTGTTGAACTCGGTGCAACGGAGGATGATATTGTTGCGGCAATTACTGATTCAATCAAAGTAAGTCAGGCTTCCTATGACGGCACCGTTAAGCTTCTTGAAATGAAGGGCGAATAATGGTTATTGAAAACGACGTTACAAAAGCAATATTTACACGTCAGACGATTCGTGAATATAAGGATATACCCTTGAACGGTGACGAAATCGAAACTCTTATGCAGGCGGCACTGCTTGCTCCGAGCGGAAGAAACAGTCAGCCGTGCTTTGTAAGGTTTGTAACCGATAAAGCGATTTTGGAAGAAATCAATCACGATTTCAAAGAGTATGTCGGTTACGATACACCGGCTTACACCCGTTCGGAAAAGAACCCCGTTTATCATAATGCTCCCGTTATGGTGTTCATATTCAGCGAAAGCGGCAGCAAGACGGATAGCGGTATAATGGTGGAAAATATTGCGGTTTGTGCAAAGGGAATCGGACTTGATTCCGTAATTATAGGCTCTGTCGGTGCGTTGTTTGACGGCCCTGACAGTGTTAAATGGAAAAAGAGAATGGATATTCCCGAAAACTTTGTTTTCGACATTGCGATAGCGGTCGGTCACGGTGACGAAAAGCCTGAACCCAAGCCGAGGGAAAAAAGCCGTATTTCCATTGTCAAATAAGTAATTTAAAGGAGCTGTGAAAATTTTTTTACAGCCCCTTTGTGTTTTCGGAGGTTAAAATGAAAACTTTATATATTTCCGACCTTGACGGAACGCTCCTTAACAACGAAGCGGAAATTTCCGAAAGAAGTGTAAATTTGTTAAATGAGTTTATTTCAAAGGGAAATTTTTTTACCGTTGCAACTGCACGCACAGCCGCATCTGTTGTGAAAATGCTTGAAAATGTCAACATCAACATTCCCGTTGTTTTGATGAACGGTGTGGCATCATATGACCTTTTAAAAAAGGAATATATAAACGTCCACTCATTCGGAGAAAACGCAAAAAAGCTGTTTCTTTCTTTAATCCGTCAGTTTGGCTCTCCGGGGTTCGTTTACTGCATAGATAACGATATTCTTTCGACTTATTACGAAAACACCACGTCACCCAATGCGAAAAAGTTCATAAAGGAAAGAGAAGACAAATTCGGAAAGCGGTTTCATAAGGTCGAAAGCTTTTGCGATTGTCTGAACCTCAATATAGTGTATTACTCATATTCCGACTTGTATGAAAAACTCAAGCCGCTTTACGATAAGGTTAAAGATATCGAGGGTGTGCATACGGAGTTTTACCGTGATACATACAATACCGATTTTTGGTATTTGGAGGTATGCTCCGACAAAGCGTCAAAGCACAATGCCGTTAAATTTTTGAAAGAAAAATACGGCTTTGAGCGTGCCGTGGGATTCGGGGATAACCTTAATGATATCTCTCTTTTTAATGCCTGTGAAGAAAGCTATGCCGTGGAAAACGCAAAAGATGATGTAAAAAAGAAAGCCACTTCGGTTATCGGGAAAAATACAGATGATGCCGTTGCGGAATTTTTAAGTAAGCTATAAAAGAAAAAACGGAGTTGTAAAGAATGTGTTTTTACAACTCCGTTAATTTTATTTTATGTCAACATTAACTCCGTTTACCTCAACACCTGCGTTTGCACGTATCATTATGTACCTTACGCCGTCGATAATTTGTGTTGAAACCAAATCTGTTCTTTCGGGGTTTACCTTTATCTGAACATCGGGGGTTACAAGCTCGAACTTTTTAACATCAACAATACTTTTCGGAGGTATTTCGGCATTTTCTCCGAATTGTTCGTCAAACTTGTTTCCGAAATTTTCAACTCTGTCTTCGTCAACACCGCAATGGCGAAAGACCTCCTTGAAAGTGCCTTTTGAAAGCATAAGCGGTTCTTCTTCCTTTGCATCCTTATGCTCACGCACCATAACCGAAACGTAATCGTGTACCGTTTTCATAACCTCGAAATCACATTCGTCTTCAAGTGTTTCTTTAAGGCAACTGCCGAAATTATCCTTTTTCTCCGCAGCGGAGGAGGGGATGTCCACACCGAAAATGTTTTCGATAAAATCGGGATGTACGTCAGATGTGTCACGGGTGTAATAAAGAGCATTGTATATGTTTGATGAACGGTCATCAAAGGAGGGGAACATAAATCCCAAATCGGGGTTTGAAAGCATCGAATATTTTTCAAAAGTTCTGAAAGTGCCGTCATATTCACGGAAATAAAGCCCTGTGTTAAGCTCCTTTACGGGACAAACACTGCAAACTATGTATGAAAACTGTGATGAAGAATCTTCTTTTTCTCCGCTTTCGGAGTAGGAAAAAACATCATATGTGTCATAAATGAGCAAAATCGCAAAATTTCCCTCAAAGGAAACACTCTCGATTACTTTTTCGTAAAAAGCGGTGAGCAAATCTTCGTCTTTAAGCTGCGAATCACGCAAAGCCATAAGAAGCTTGTGCTTTTCGCTTTCCATCGCCTGCATTGCACCGAATTCAAGGTCGAGCAGGTTTGTACCGAGTGAGCCTGAAAGCGATTTTCTCATCACGCTTAAAATTTTCTCGCTTTCTTCCGTTGAACACTGTGCAACGGATTGGCTGAATTGGGAAACAATCGTCTTTTCGGAGTTAACCATGCATCCTTTTAAGCTTAAAATATTGTTCTTATCGGGGTGAAATCTTCTTCTGATTTCTCTTAGTTCTTTGTCAGTCATTTTAATTCTCCCAAAAAACCTCATCAAGCTTAAAAACTTGATGAGGGAATGAATTTGTAATTTTATTTGTATTCACCGCAAAGCTCATCTGCAAGAGCGTCTATCTGTGCCGTGCTTTCTCCGTTGAGTGCCGACATTATTTTAACGGAATTTTCCGCTTCGGTCAAATTTTTGCAGGTGCCGAGCATATTTCTCATAACCTTTGCCGCAAGCGGAGCCCAAGACCCGTTTTCGACAAACGCTACCGTGCGGTTGCTGAAATTTCTTTCCGTAAGGTGGTTTATAAATTCACGCATAAAGGGGAAAATTTCACCGTTATATGTTGTTGTGGCAAATACAATTTTGCTGTAGCGGAAAGCGTCTTCAACAGCTTCCGCCATATCGCAGCGAGCCAAATCGTTCACAACAACCTTCGGACAGCCTTTTTCCTTTAATTTTTCGGCAAGCATAGTAACTGCCTTTTTTGTGTTGCCGTAAACCGAAGTATAAGCTATCACAATGCCTTCTTCTTCGGGACGGTAGCTTGACCAAGTGTCGTAAAGTCCGATATAGTAGCCGAGGTTTTCTGTCAACACGGGGCCGTGCAGGGGGCATATGATACGAATATCGAGGCTTGATGCTTTTTTCAGCAAATACTGAACCTGTGCGCCGTATTTTCCCACAATGCCGATATAATAACGTCTTGCTTCGCACGCCCAACCCTCGTCTGCATCAAGTGCGCCGAATTTTCCGAAGCCGTCGGCAGAAAACAGAACCTTGTCGGTGCTGTCATATGTTACGATTACTTCGGGCCAATGAACCATAGGGGCGGTCACGAAAGTAAGGCTGTGCTTTCCGAGAGAAAGTGTTGAGCCGTCTGCCGCAATAATCTGCCTTTCGCTGAAATCCGTTCCGAAAAAGTTTTTCATCATCTGAAAAGCCTTTTTTGAAGCGACAATTTCGGCTTCGGGATAAGCATTTGCAAAGTTCAGTACGTTTGCCGAATGGTCGGGTTCCATATGCTGAACGATAAGATAGTCGGGTTTTCTCGAACCGAGAACGTTTTTGAGGTTTTCAAACCATTCGTCCTTAAAGCTTATGTCAACCGTGTCGATAACGGCGATTTTTTCGTCTTCAATTACATAAGAGTTGTAAGCCATACCGTTCGGGACGATGTACTGCCCCTCGAACAAATCGATTTTGCGGTCGTTTACACCGATATATTTGATGTCGTTTGTAATTTTCATAAATAGGTACCTCTGCTGATAAAATTATTTTTTGTCTATAATGTTTTTGATTTCTTCAAGAAGCTTTGCTTGATTGATTATGCTGTCCTCAAGTAACTGCTGACGTGCTTTTAAAGCCTCGGCTTCCGCATCCGCTTTTAATTTTTCTTCCGCCGCTTTTCTTTCGGCTTCGGCTGTCTTTTGAGCCTCAAACTTGTTCTTGATTTTCATAATAACACGAAGAACAACAAAAATGCAAAAAGCCGTTATTAAAAAGTCGATTATTGTTTGAAGCCAATGTCCCCAAAGGAACGAAACCTCAGGTGTGATGATGTTGCCCGAAGCGTCGCAAACAGCTTCCTTAAAAACCGTTTTAAAGGAAGAAAGGTCGCCCGTGTTCATAAACATCCCCACAAAAGGATTGATGATGTCTTCCACAAGACCTGTTACGATATTGCCGAAGGATGAGCCGATAACAACGCCGACAGCCATATCGATAACGTTTCCCTTTGTAATGAAAGCTTTAAAATCCTTAAAAAAAGTAGTTTTGATTTTTTTCATTTTCCCCACCCTTTACTATTATTTCACCGCCTATTGTAACACATTTTATTTTCAATTGCAATTACTTATTAAGGAAAGGGAGCTGTAAAAAACTTGTGTTTTTTACAGCTCCGTGTTTACAGCATACCCTGAATAAATGCAAAACGAGTAATTTCCCAATTTGTCAAGGTGTTAAATTCTATTGTTCTGGAAATTTCAAATTGGTAATTCTGTTCAAGCGGAACAAGTTCAACGCAAAAAGCGGGTTTGTTAAATTCGGCTCTGAACCAATTTTCAAATCCTCCGCCGTAGCCGTTAGGGTCTGTGCTTTCGGGCGATTTGTAAAATCCGCAAACGGAACTAAGCTTATCCGCAAGCTCCTCATCACCGGGTATAACGCCGTTTTCGCTGTCACGCCAATAGACATTGTTGCCGAAAAGATGCATCGAATAAAGCCACTCAAAGCTGTTATTTTCGCAAAGCTTCATCAATGCCTGCGTTTCAGGCTCGGAGGCGGCATAAGCACCCTTGTATGTCGAAAGCTCAGGCCCTTGACTGTCGGTTATTTGCTCCCACGCAAAGGGGAAGTTTCTGTTGAGGTTAACTCCGTTTGCATTGCGGGCATATGTTTCGTCTTTATACGAATCGTCAAACAGGGTTTTCTGTTTGTCCGTCACAATATCAAGACCGTCGGGGTTCGACATCGGCACGATATACAATGTGTATTCGTCAAGAAGTTTAACCATATCATAGTCACCGTACATACCCGTGTCAGAGCAGTATGCCTCGGCATATTCTTCAACGCACCTCATTGTAAAGGAAATTGTAAGATATTCCCGTGAATGTATGCCGGCTGTGATAAGAGCCTTTTTCTCACCGTTTCCGAGCTTTATCAGGGGGATAGGTGAGCCTTTCGGGGAATAGCCTATAACATCTGTTTCGATAACCGAACGGTAATTTCGCTTCAAAGATTTAACATCGCTGATTACTTTATCGGAAGTGTACGCTTTTTCGTAATTTACCGTTTTTGAAGTGTTCTTGCCGCAAAAAGCGAACAGCGACAAAACAATTGCCGAGCAAAGAACGAGCAAGACAACTTTTTTCAAAGCACTTCTTCTTTTTCTTTTCATTTCTCATTACCGCTTTCGGAAAGCTTGATTTTAAGCTCTGCCGTAAGAACTCTGTCAGGCACGAACAAAACCGTGGTGCGGTATTTGTCGCCACCCTTGCTAAGGGAAAAATTGATGAAATATCCGGTTTCGGTTATAAGATATTGGGGCTTAGCGTTTTCACGCAGGTATTTGATTTCATCATCTGTCAGGTCATATACATCGTGTGAACCCGAAAGGAATCGGTAATCGCTGAGCTTGATATCGCTAAAATTCGTTTTTCCCGCAAACAAAAGGTTGGTGCGATTGCTTTTTGAAATTTCGTGCTTGAAGAATGATGAGTTGACGTATACGGCTTCAACATTGGATACCACGGCTTTTGTGTCCTTAGCGAAATACTTGTAAACTCCCGCCTGCTTTGCCCAATTTACCGTGTTTTCCATATCCTCGTTGATTACTATGATGCATCGCTCGTCAAAACCGGAATGTTCCGTTGGAAGGTAGGAGTAATCCAAATCTTTTGTGTATCCAAGTAATACTTCTTCTTCGTTTTCACCAATCTCTGTTATGCGGTTGTTGTTTCTTATTGCAATAACACCCAAGCATTTTGAGGAGGGTGAAAGCAGTTTTTTGGCAGACAATTTTTCGATGTCCTTTGAGCAAGCGTCAGCCAAAGCGTTTAACTGCTCGTCGCTGAGATTGATATTGTGGGCGCTTGTGAGGTCGCTTGAAAAAGCGGTCACGTATTTTCCGAGATATTCGGAAAAGTCGGGGTAGCCTTTGTCAGTTATTGCCTTTTCAACCGATGTTTTGATTTGGCTTATCAAATTGCTTTTGATGTTGTCGCTGACGCCCTTGTAATTTATGAACTGCTCGATAATTTGAGGAGTAATGCGGTTATAAACTCTATTTATGGTTTTGCCGTTTTTAAGGGTGTATTCTATTTTGATTTTCGCAAATACCTTTGTTTCGGCATATTTGTTTGAAATTTTTGCACTGTCCGCCTTTATCAAAGCCTTGTGAAATTCCTCAACGTTTGTGATGTCGGCGCTTGTCTTGAAGGTGTATTGGCCTAATTCATCATATCCGTTGAGTGTGATGCAGTTAATGAAAGTAGCGTAATCGTCGTATATTGAAACACTGTCGTAATCGAGGTATATTGAATCATTGTCGTAATCTCTCGTGTCACCGTAAAATGACATGGAAGTAACCTTGACCTCCGACACCTTTTCAACCGACGGAATCCTGTTTGCGTAGCCGAAAAATCCCGTTGAAAAAACGAAAGCAAAAAGAATTACAGCTAATGAATAAACATAGGAAAATTTTATTTCCCGCTTGAAATTGATTCTTGAAAGCTTTGAAATTATAAATGTGAAAAGAAGATTAAAGGCTAAGCATACGGCAAGCACGATAAGGATGTAAAGCCATGTAATACCTTTTGTGTTGTTTATGCCGCCGGAACATCCGAGCGAGGCAAAGCCCACAATAAGCGTGCCGCAGAAAATGCGGTAAAGAACCTTGCTCGAAGCGAAAAATCCGATGTTTTCGACTTTCTTGCGGTTGAAAGCATAATTTGCAACAAAAATAAGTCCGACAAGAACAAGCGTCCAGATGATGAGTGACGTTACGTTCGGACTGCTCCATTTTTCTGCGGAAAGATAATCTTGAA
>CAYYRN010000028.1:0-5084 GCA_964474295.1 uncultured Eubacteriales bacterium | reverse complement strand
TTTTCGATATCCGATGTGTAAAGGCAGCAGGAAAGGTCCTCGACTGTCCGGGCATCGTGCGAAAGAGAGTTGAAGAACGAATATTTGCCGAGGAATGATAAAGTAAACACATCTGTAAAAGGTGAATAAATGTCAAGTTCCGCAATTTCACCCAAGCTGCCTGTGAGAAGAGAACCGCCGAAAAAATAGCCGGCGAATGTAAAAATCGCACTGACTGAGTTGAGAAAGAATGCAAAGAAAGCACCCTCAAAAAACATTCCCGAAAGCACCATCGCAATCGAGCCGAGCGTGTAAGCCGTAAGCGCAACGTTTGAGAGCGTTGCAACCGTGTAAATCAAGGCTATCATCAGCTCTTTGGAAATGCCGAAGGAAAAAGCGTTGACAATGAACGAAAGGAAAAAAGGAATCACAATCATTCCGACAACGGAAACCGCACCCGAAGCATATGTGGAAGCAAAAAGCGTTGTCCTTGAAAGACCGAGCGAGTAATAAACATTGGCTGTTCTTTTGTTCGACAAATGCGCAAAAGCAGTTATTGCCGTCAAAATCGATGCTATTACCGTCACAAAGTAAAGTATAACGGTGGAATCGGGAAAATAACTGCCTAATTCGTGAAAATTCGCAAAAAGAAGGTACTTTACGTTATCGATTTGGGGGAGATAATCGTAATATGCTCCGGTTTCCATATTGTTCATCGATATTACGGTAGAAAAAGGGATAATCACTGCGGAAATAAATAAAATAAGCGAACCGAAAACAGGAAAAGCAAGTGAGCTTTTGAATCGGTTTTTAAACATTGATTTGAAAGAGCTGTCAAAATATTTCGGTAAGGTCATAGCTTTTATCCTCCATTTCATTTAAGAATATTTCTTCAAGTGTCAGCGGATATTTTTCAAGCAGCAGGGGAGCCATATCGCTGAGCTTTCTTTCGTTTTCTTCGTAATCTCCCGCTATGGTCATCGTGATTATTTTGCCGTCACGCTTGAAGCTTCTTACGTCAAAGCTTTCAAAATCCTCTTTGTCACGCTTGTCGTTGAAAATAATTCGGAATTTGCAAATGCTTGCGCTCATATCGTCAACGGATGCGTTAATCACAAGGTTCTTTCCGCTGATAAGTCCGACGTGGTCGCACATATTTTCAAGCTCATGCAAATTGTGTGATGAAATTATCACGCAAGCATCCGTGTCGCCGGCATATTCAATAATCAAATCACGCATCAAAGCTCTTTTTGAGGGATCAAGACCGTCAAACGATTCGTCAAGCAGAAGAACCCTTGGTCTTGCCGACATTGCAAGTACCATTTCGGCTTGACGCTGCATACCTTTTGAAAAGCCGTTAAGACGTTTTTTCGGATTTAAGCCGAAAACCTTTGTAAGCTTTTCAAATGTTTCAAAGTTAAACGTCGGATAAAATCCGGCATAAAACTTTGCCATTTTTTCCATTGTGGAATTGGCTACAAAATAAAGGTCGTCCGGCACATAAAATATTTTTTCTTTTTGTTCTTTGCTGTCTTTTATTTCCTGTCCGTCAATTGTGATTGTTCCGCCGTCTGCACGGTATACGTCCGCAATCGTTTTCAAAAGCGTTGTTTTTCCGGCACCGTTGTATCCGACCAGACCGTATACCGAACCGTTTGAAACCTGAAATGACATATTTTCAATTGCGGTAAAGTCACCGAATTTTTTGGTTACGTTGTTTATTTCAATCATAAATCTTAACCTCCGTGAAAATTTTATCGATTATTTTCAGCACATCCTCCTTGGTAATTCCTTTTGGAATAGCCGAAATAATTGTGTGGCGGATTTCTTCCATTGCCTTTTCTTTTATTCTTGAGTTGGAAAAAGCGTCTTCGCTGACATAACTGCCTCTGCCGGGAACGGAATAAATAACGCCCATTTCCTCAAGCTCCTGTATCGCTCTTTTGACGGTGTTTACGTTAACGCCCGTCTCGGAAGAAAGCGAACGTATGGAGGGCAGTTGTTGATTGCTTTTTAAAATACCGATTTGAATGAGTGTCATAATTTGGTTTTTGATTTGCTCATAAACCGGCAGTCTGCTTTTGTAGTCGATTGTTATCAATTATCTCGCCTCCTTTATGTATGATAACTGTAATATCAGTGCTATCACAGTTACATTATACATCAACAAAAACGTTTGTCAATACTTTTTATAAATTTTTTCTTGTAAACATAAAATCATTGTGATATAATTTCCGAAAAGACAAATAATAGTGTATCGTCTAAACAATTCGGAGGTTGTGATATTGATGAAAAAAGCTGTTTCTTTTGTTTTGTTTTTGATAAGTTTTATATCGATGTTTTCGCTGAATGTTTTTGCTGCGGAAGAAAACACGGTAAAGCTGAGCATTGAGAGTGTAACTTCAAATTCGGCAAAGCTCAGTTGGGAAAGCACAAAACAGCAAAATAAGTTTTACGTTTACAGAGCAACTTCGGCAGAAGACGGCTTTTCCAAAATTGCCGAGGTCAAGGGAAACTCCTACACAGACAGAAATCTGACTGCCGATACCGACTATTTTTATAAGGTAAGAGGTTCAAGAGGCTCGGTTATCGAGGTTTACTCGCCTTTTTCCGAAATAGAAGGTATTCATACCGAAAAAGAAATTGTTTTTTCTTTGACAAAAAACAGCGTTTCTTTGGGAAAAGGTGAAACGTATACTTTAAAAGCCAAATCCGATGAGGATAATTTACAGCTTGTTTTCTCATCCTCCGATAAATCGGTAGCTTCTGTAAATTCCGACGGTAAAATCAAAGCGATAAAAGAGGGCAAAGCCGTCATTACCGCTTCGTGCGGCTCGTATGAAGAAAAATGCTCCGTCACCGTCAAAAAAGCACCGCAGACGGTTAAACTCAACAAATCGAAAATTTCGATAGGTGTAAAAGACAGCTATAAATTAAAGGTTTCGTTCAATGCGGAAGAAACTTCCCTTACAAGAAAATTTTCATCAAGCGACAAATCCGTAGCCACGGTAAATTCATCGGGCGTTGTTACGGGCAAAAAAACAGGCACAGCCGTAATTACGGTCAAAGCTTTCAACGGTGTCAGTGCAAAATGCACGGTCACGGTCAAAAAAGCACCCACATCCGTTTCCCTGCAATGTGAGAAAAAAACAGTTTTTATGAACCAAACCTACACCCTCAAAGCCTCCGTTCCCTCCGGCTGTGCGTGTGCGGGGAAAACTTGGGTTTCAAGCAATCCGGCTGTCGCAAGCGTAAGCTCATCCGGTGTTGTAACACCACTGAAAAAAGGCACAACCACCGTCACCGTGACCACCTATAACGGCAAAACCGCATCCTGCAAAATCACCGTTAGAATAGTAAACTACAAAAAGGCTTACACGGCGGCACAGGTAAGAAAAGATATAAAAACCTTGCAGCAGACTTATTCTTCTCTTATCAAAACCGATGTTATCGGCTATTCCGTCAAAGGCTCGCCAATCCCTCTTATAAAGCTCGGCAGGGGAGAGAAAAAAGCACTCGTTACGGCAGGCATACACTCAAGAGAATATCTGACAATCGGTTTTACTATGAGGTGCGTCGAGGAATATGCGGCGGCGTATTATTCAAAAACAGGTAAGTACGGCGATTACGATATGGTAAAGCTTCTTGATGAATATACATTGTATATAGTGCCTATGTCCAACCCCGACGGGCTTGATATAGTAACGAACAAAAAGAAGACGCTGTATGATAAGTCATATAAAGATGAAACCTACAAACGCAATGCAAACGGAGTAAACCTCAACAGAAATTTCCCGTTTTGCTGGGATAAAGTGACGGACGGCAAAACGACGAAATATGAAAATTACAAGGGTAAATCAGCCGCCTCCGAGCCTGAAACAAAAGCACTTATCGCTTTGTGCGAAAATAATAATTTTGAATGGCTTTATTCTATGCACCTTTACGGCAACAATGTTTATTGGCGTGACAGCAAAAACGGTGTTGTGCCGGGGGATGAAAAGCTTGTAAACCGACTTCACAAAACGTGCGGCTTTGTCAAATCGCCCACAACCACCGACCCCAACGGCTACGGCGGAGGCTTTGAAAATTGGTTCAGAGCCGAATTTAACAAACCCGGTTTTTGCGTTGAGCTTGTGGCTCTTGACAAAAATTATCGCTACGAAATTTCAAGGACTAATGAATTTGATTCTCTTACGAATTGGACAAAAACGAGATATGCGTTTATTCAGGGTATGATATAATACGAACGGGAAGCCGAGCCGTGTGAGGTTCGGCTTTTTACTTGTGACGACAATAAGCTTTTGCACACAAAAATCACTTCCACTATATGTAGTGCATTTTTTCAAAAAACAAAGTTTTTTTAAAACCAAACACAATATGTAGTGTTTTGCGAAAAATATGCCGATATTTTGCAAAAGCCTGATGTTATGGGAATTTCGGGGACTTTTTTGCGATTTACGACGAGTTTTTAATGCTAAAATCACACCATATTTAGAAAAATATTAAAAAATAACCACAATATCTTGTGAAAAAGTGTTGACAACGTGAATATCTTGTGCTACAATAATGCCCGTGGTCGCAAAATATGACGTAAAATTTATTATCGGAGGTAAAAGTTATGTACCGTGTACAAAAAAGAGACGGAAATGTTGTAGACTTTGACATTAAAAAAATCACAACAGCCATCAAACAGGCTTTTGAATCGTGCGAAAAAGATTATAACGACAGTGTAATCGATTTTCTCGCACTTAAAGTTACTGCGGAATTTGAACCCAAAATCAAAGATTCGCTTATCACCGTTGAAAATATTCAGGACAGTGTTGAGTCCGTTTTGGTTCAGGCAGGATATGCCGATGTTTCAAAATCTTACATTCTTTACAGAAAACAGCGTGAAAAGCTTCGTAACATCAAGGGTACGCTTCTTGACTATAAAGACCTTGTCGATAACTATGTTAATGTAAGCGACTGGCGAGTAAAAGAAAATTCAACCGTAACTTATTCCGTTGGCGGACTTATTCTTTCAAACTCAGGTGCAATTACGGCAAACTATTGGCTTTCCGAAATTTACGACAAGGAAATTGCCGATGCTCACAGAAATGCGGATA
>CAYYRN010000027.1:0-27411 GCA_964474295.1 uncultured Eubacteriales bacterium | reverse complement strand
CTAAAGCACACTGAAAATTGATAAAAACACCAAACAAGTTAATATAAAAGTCTATAGTTATATTTTCAAGACTATGGGTTTGTTTTAAATACACTTGCCATTTTTATTATAACTATTTACCTATTCTATGTCAATAGGATTTCACGTTATCCAAAGAATATAATCTTAGAAAATAATGTTAGACAAATATTGTTCTCTGTTGTATTATGTTCTTCGGCAATTACGGTAACAGCCTTCCGACAGGTTCATGAACATTATAGCATACTTCGGTCAACGTCTACTTTTACTTGACAGATGCATACGATGTGTGAGTGCATAAAATACGCAACTAAACATCCGAAGAAGTAAGCACTGAGTTAATTTATGCCATATAAACACCAAAGCGTCAAAGAAAAATCTCTGACGCAATTTTCATATTCAGATATAGCGACTTACAATTATGGGCAACAGTCAGTTGCTTGTTATTCTGCCGTCGCACTGTTATAATATATCCACAGTAAACAAAGGAGGTAAAACATATGGAAACGAGAGAAATTATCCTTGAACTTAGAACGAAAAACAAATTATCTCAGGATGAACTTGCCGAAAAAGTGTTTGTAACCCGACAAGCAGTAAGTCGTTGGGAGAACGGTGAAACAATCCCAAACACCGAAACACTGAAGCTTCTTTCAAAGCTCTTTGACGTATCAATCAACACACTCCTCGGCTCTCCACGTGAGCTTGTCTGCGAGTGTTGCGGTATGCCGCTAAAGGACGCCGACATCAGTCGTGAGAAAGACGGTGCATTTAACGAGAACTACTGTGGATGGTGTTATGCTGACGGTAATTTTACTATGGATTTTTGGAAACAGTATGCCGCCATCGGAGGAAAGGAAAAGTTCGAGGAATTCAAAAATCAAATCATCTGCGAATTTAACACATTGCTTCATATTGAAGGCTTACCCAAGGTGGAAAATCTGAATGTGTTATCCGGTAGATTTATCAATTTGGAATATCGTCTGCCCAACGGACAAACAGTGAAATTTCTTGATGATAATGCTACCTATCTCGGAAGTCAACTTGAATGTGAATTCGGCGGCGACAGATGCTTTGGCATTGCCGCTAATATGGACTTTCTCCTCGTTTGCACATACGAAGAAAACGGGGAAAATCCCGAACTTGTAATATTTAAAAAGCGATAAGAATAACCGCTGAGAAGTCGAAACTCCTCAGCGGCTTTTTACGTTTATCTGACTACTGATGAACGGCTGTAAATATAGAACTCCTCTTGGCTCGGCATCCACTTCTTTTCTTTCATCGGAAATGTGGCGTCGAATTTTTCGACTGCGGCGGCGTCCTCACAGCAATCGGCGGCGGTTGAAGGAATATACATCCACTTTTTACCGTCCAGCACACCGGGGACAAGTTCGCAGACAAGCAGTGATGTCGGGAAGTTACCGTCTGCCACGAAGCTGACATTCTTCTTTTTGCAACTGACAAATCCACAACCGACATAGTTGCCCGGATTTCCTAAATTGATGTTCACATCATACCCCATTTTACGAGCAACCTCAAAAGAATGTTCAATCAGCATTTTGCCAAGCTTCTGTCTTTGGTATTCGGGTGCAATGCAAAGCGGCCCGAAAGAAAGAACTTCCTTACGCTCACCGTTTCCGTCCTCAAGCCAAGCTTTCGTGTACATAATGTTGCCGATGATTTTGCCGTCAAGTTCGAGTACAAATGCAAGCTCCGAAATAAAGTCGGGGTGATTTCGCATCATATGTACATAGTAATGCTCATCCGCACCGGGCTTATAGACATTCCAAAAAGCCTCACGGGTTAGTTCTTCTACTGCTCTGTAGTCTCTTTCTGTTTCTAAACGTATCGTCAAATTATTCATTTTTTGATCCTTTCATAAATTGTTGACGCTCAAAATACGAGAGGATTGCCGAGAATGTATTTGCAAACCTCCCGTTTACAATACAATCTCCGAAATGTTGGTGTTTTTCAAAAAGCACTCTCCGAAAAAATTATTCAAGCCGAAGCCTGTAGGATTATTATAGCATAAGCGTTGCTATTCTTCAAGTAATCACCGGCTTATTATCTTGAGCCGAGGAGAACAAAGATGAAATACAAAGGAACGCTTATTGTTGTTAAAGATTGTAACCGCGCGTTAAAGTTCTATAGTGATATGTTCGGATTTCAACTGCTTCAAGACAATGACGGGAATATGGAATTGACGAATAACTTATATTTACAGGAATTGGGATATTGGGAACAATTCACGAAAAGAAGTGTGACTTCAAACAGTAATCAGTCGGAATTATATTTTGAAGAACCCGACATAGAACAATTTCTAGAACGTCTCGAAACGCTTTACCCCGAAATCGAATATGTCAATCGTCTGATGACACACAGTTGGGGACAAAAGGTGGTCAGATTTTATGATCTTGACGGAAATCTGATCAAAGTCGGAACACCTGTATATACGTTATAAAAAATGCAGCAGAGAGAAATCTCTGCCGCTTTTAATCAAAAACTCTATTTACCATTTTTGAAAAACTGTTGATTTTGGTAATTATTATGGATATAATATTATTAATATAAATTTTAACTTGCCTGAATTTGACCATTTACTTGAATACAAAACTTTATATAAATATCGCACTGAAATAAGTGTTAATGCGTTTATTGATTTTTTAAGAGATAGCGATCTATTAGTTCTATTACACTAAAGGAGTTTTGTTATGAATAAAAAAAATATAAAGCAAATCTTCAGTCATTATTTGGATAAGTTTGAGTACATAACCGATAAAAACGGAAATGACGAAAACTATAAATGGTTCATTGCCAAGAAATTTCGTGTTCTTATGGATGATGCGTTAACTAAAGAAGGCGATGAGTTTGCACAGGCTCTTTACAAGGTAAAAATAGCTACCAAAAATATAATTGATAGTTATACGCAACCCTTTTTAGGTCTTGTTGAATTTGCCAAGCACGAACCGGAAACAGTAAAACAAATGTTTATCAACCTTTATTCGGATGATAAAGGTGATATTCATTTACAAGAAAAGCTGATTTCTGACTTTTTTGATAAGAGTAACGAGCTTCTTGAAAAATACTCGCCGGGAAGTCATTTGTATAAACAAAATTCACATTCGGTTTCAGCCTATTTGTTTTTGTATGATCCTGACAATCATTATATGTATAAGGCATTTCAATCCAAAATTTTTGCCGACTGTATCGAATTTTATGATGATTGGGGTTCGGGAGATAATATAAAGCTTGATATTTACTACAGAATGTGCGATTGGTTGGTTGAACAAATTTTATTGTGTCCCGAACTTTTGAAAACCGATGAAAGCAGATTTAATCTTCCGAATAGTAATGAAATGTTTGCGGATGCCAACAAACATATGCTTGCATTTGATATAATCTATGCGTGTTCTGTTTATGACCTTTTTGACGGTATATCTTTTACAAGACCTAAAATGAGAGAAAAAAATCTTATTATAGAGCAAAAGAATAAGGCTCTGCTCCTTCTTGAAAACTATAATAAGGCACTTGAGGAAATGGAAGACATAAACCGGACTATTAAAACGATAGGGAACGAACTTGATATAGGAACAGCAATTCAACATAAAAAGTTTGGCAAAGGCGACGTGTTATCTTACGATAGCGGAATCATTGAAGTATCTTTTGATGAGAAAAATGGTATAAAGAAACTTGATATTGCTTCAACTTTTTCAATAGGACTTGCAAAATTTGAAGATGAAGCGGTTGCACAAAACATTCTTCCGCTAATACCAAAACTGAAGAATAAAAAGTCTATTCAAGACACCGTAAATCGAGCCGAACAGGAATTAGAATCGTATAAAGAATACTTGGAATAACATTTTTACAACAAAATTTATTATTTATAACCATTCATAAATAGCCGACAGATTTTCGTTACGCAGTCTGTCGGCTTTTTATTATCTTCGTTCGGTTGAGGCGTAAAAATAAATTCCCACTTCATCTGAAATAAAGGAGTAATTATAAAATCCCTTTTCAAATGACGTGTGATTATTTTTTAAAGCATCGTTCTTGACGGTCAATCCAACTCCCTTAAAAATGTCATCAATATCTTCCTGTTTTGTAAATGCCCGAACAGCACTTTGTACAATTTCCGTGAAGAGCAAAAAGTCACTGTCTGACATCTTTCGTCCGTTTTGGAACATATATACCGCCGAAAACGATGTCATCAAAGACGTTTCATCGTTAATACGAACAGTCAGCAAAAATTTATCGTCAAATATCAGCGGAAAAGCAAGCTCACCTTTTTCTTCCGAAGCTGTAAGCTCATCTGTCTTGATTACAAAATTGTCACTGTACCTTGAAAAACGCTGCGAAAAAACATATATATCAATTAAATCCTTTTGTTTGCACCCTCCGAAAAGCAAAATGCACAAAACGATTAAAAAAGCAATAATTTTTTTCAAAAAAACACCCCCGCCTTATAGAAAATATTTATTCAGGGCGGGAGCAATTATTACCTGTGCAGTTCTGCTACTATAATTTGCGGTCTGTTGTTTATCCTCAGCGGAAACGAGCTGTTTCCGAGTCCCCTGCTGACAATCATCGAAGAATTTCCGAAGAAATGTACTCCCTCGCTGATTTTCGGAAAAAATCCCTGTCCCGGAGAATAAATCGCACCAATGGGCGGAATACGAAACTGTCCGCCGTGAGCGTGTCCGCAAAAAATCAAGTCAAAACCGTTTTCGGCATATAAATCGTGCATTTCCGGTCTGTGCGAAAGAAGAATGTTAAATCCGCTCGGAATTTCCGCTGAAAAGCTTTTGAGTTTTTCGGCAAATATGTTCTTCATCAATTCAAGCTCGTCGCACTCAAGCTCCTTGTCAAGTGCTTTTTGAACAAGTCCCGTTTCTTCTGCCGAAAACATCAAATCGGGAACTCCGCTTATGAAAACAGACGAATTTCCTTTCTTTATTTCCGCTGTTTCAAAAGAGAGTACCTTTACCCCGTACTTTTCCGCTTCCGACAGAAAAACGCTTTTCAAATCCGGCGAAAGCTCCTCATGATTTCCCGTTATAAAATAAACGGGGGCAATTTCGGTGAGCTTTTTTATTATGTCGAGCGAATCGAAATATTGCCTTCTTTTTGAGTCGAAAGAATCGCCCGTAATTACGATTATATCCGGCTTGTTTATTCTTACTTTTTTTATCAAATCTTCGGCTTCCCTGCCGTAAACACAGTTGTGCATATCGGAAAGATGCACTATTCTGAAGCCGTCAAATTCCTCCGGCAGCTTGGAAGATTTGTATTTGTAGCCGTCAAGCTCAAGATTATGGTTTTGACTGTTTGCAATGTCAAAAATTTTTTTGCCGAAAAAGTCCAAAAATCCTTTCGGAGAAAATTTTATTTTCGAGGGCATACTCTCACATCCTTACAAGATAATTATAATATACACCGTAAAATTATTCAATTAATAAATTTAATATTTCATTGAAATTTTCATTAGAATATGTCATAATAGAAATTGACAACGGAGGTGTTCACATTGAACAATAATAACAAAGCTTTTTGCCGTACCTTTCAATTTTGCCTGAATTTGGGCAGTTATTTACTTGACTGGTCGGAGCCGAACCTGATAAAAGGAGAAAACAGCGTCCTTAAAATTTCGGACATACTTAAAAACCACGGCATCAAAAGGGTGCTTATAGTTACCGGAAACACCATAAGAGGTCTCGGAATGATTGACCCGCTGGTAAACAAGCTTGAAGAAGACGGAATCAGTGTTTTTGTCTTCAGCAACGTTCAGGCAAACCCCACGGTGGAAAACGTGGAAAACACAAAGGATTTTTACATTTCAAACAATTGCGAAGCGATTATCGCTTTCGGCGGCGGCTCCCCGATGGACTGTGCAAAAGCGGCAGGTGCCAGAATAACCAACCCCGACAAATCGGTAAATTCTATGCGAGGTCTGTTTAGAGTAAGAAAAAATCTTCCCCTTTTAATCGCAGTCCCCACAACTGCCGGTACAGGCTCGGAAACCACAATCGCTTCCGTCATAACGGATTCCGAAACCCACGAAAAATCCGCTATAAACTCTTCTAAATTGCGTCCCGCTTACGCTGTGCTTGACCCCGTTCTTACAGTCGGTCTTCCCGCCAAAACCACAGCGGCAACAGGCATTGACGCACTAACCCATGCAATTGAAGCATACATAGGCCACAGCAACACAAAAAACACAAGCGAAAATGCCGAAAAAGCGGTTAAGCTTATTTTTGAAAACCTCGAAAAAGCCTACAATGACGGCAAAGATATCGAGGCAAGAAACAATATGCTCTTGGCATCATTCTACGCAGGTGTAGCGTTCACAAGAGCCTATGTCGGCTATGTTCACTGCATTGCCCATCAGCTCGGCGGACTTTACGGCGTTCCACACGGTCTGGCAAATGCGGTAATACTACCCTATGTGCTTGAATATTACGGCGAATCGGCACACAAGCCCTTGGCACGCCTTGCCGACATTACGGGAATCGGAAAATCGTGCAAAACAGAAAAAGAAAAAGCAAATGCTTTCATTGCCGAAATCAGAGCTATGGAAAAGCGTATGGCAATCCCCGAAAAATTTGAGCAGATTAAAGAAGAAGACATACCCACAATTGTCAAGCGTGCTTTAAAGGAAGGCAATCCCCTTTACCCCGTTCCGAAAATTATGGACGAAACGGATTGCGAAAAGGTCGTAAGACAGCTTATGGCTTAAACAAGCGGTTTGAACGATGCGAAATTGCCATTCATCCTCGCTCTTTCGCTAAGCTTCAGGGAAGATGCCCTGACAATTATATCATCACCGTATTTTGTACGCAGGCGGTCAACCTCTGAATCCAGCTTTTCGATTTTTTCGAGGTAAAAATAATCCTCCTCAAGAGAAAGCTGGTATGAACATTTTTCATTCACCAAATTTCCGGCAAAAACGGTAACTGCTCTGACGGGAACGGAAAAGCTATAATTTTTTTCAATCAATTCCATAACATTTTTTGCAAGAACGTCCGCAGCTCTTACGGGCGTTCTTATTTTTTTTTGAAATTCACGGGTGACAAGTCTGTTATCTTTCACCGCAACCTTAACGGTGTTTGCGAAAAAACCGTTTTTACGCAGGCTGTGTGAAACCTTTTCGCTAAGGGCAATTACCACGGGCGAAACTTCACCTCTTGTATGCAAATCTTTTTTGCAGGTAATACCTCTGCTCACGCTTTTAAGCGGCGGCATTTCGCTTTCACGCAGCACGGGGGAAAAATCAAGTCCGTTTGCATAATTACGCAAGGTTACACCGCTTTTTCCGAAAAGACTTTTTATTAAATTTTCGGGCATTTCGGCAATGTCACCGATTGTTTTAATTCCGAGCTTATAAAAGCTTTCAGCCGTTGCTCTGCCTACTCCGAAAAGGTCGCCGCAGGGCATTTTCCATATTACGCTTTTTAAATCATCCCTCGTCAATCTTGTTACGGCATCCGGCTTTTTCATATCGCTTGCAAGCTTTGCGAAAATTTTGTTGTAGCTTACACCCACGGAAACAGTCAACCCCGTTTCTTTCTTTACACGCTTTCGGAGCTTTTCGGCAATTTCCATTTCACTTCCGAAAAGCTTTCGGCTTCCCGTAACATCAAGCCAACATTCGTCTATCCCGAAAGGTTCAACCATATCTGTATATTCGTTATAGATGCTTTTTACCTGCCTTGAAAACTCAATATATTTATCATAATGCGGCGAAGCTATGACCAGCTTCGGACATTTAAGACGTGCTTCCCAAACAGCCTCACCCGTTTTAACGCCGTACTTTTTTGCCTTTTCGTTTTTGGCAAGAACAATTCCGTGACGCTCCTCCACACTTCCGCAAACGGCAACACATTCTTCTTTAAGTTCGGGGTTCAATAAACACTCCGCCGATGCAAAAAAATTATTCAAATCACAATGCAAAATTATCCTCTCATTCATCGGCTCACCTCTTTAGAAGAACATTTGTTCTTCTATAATAGAACATTTGTTCTGCTTTGTCAAGAGGTAATTTTTTGTCGAAAAAGTTTTTAACATTTTCTTTTCAACACAAAAAACTTAATAAAATCAGGCAAAATAACGATTTTTAAGTAAAGTTTTTAACATTTTCCACAGAGTTTTCCACAACAGAATATTTTTTTAAATTTTGCAAAAGATACTTTAGAACAACAAAGAAAGCGAGTGTTTGTATGATAAAAGGTGTAAATCATCAGGTTGTGGAGGTCACAAAACCTGCTTGCGAATATTTTGAAAAAGTCCTGTTTTTTGTAAAGCCGGAATATTCCTCTTTAAGCGAAAGCAAGATACGAGAAAAAGCACATACTCTTGCCCAAAACACCGGCAGCCCTCCCGGAATAAGAAGAAAAAGAAAAAGAGTTTATTCTGTTTTTTCTCCGATAGTGTGGGCAAGTTTGGGAGCTGCCGTCTGCGCCGTTATAATTAAATGCTTCGGTCTGTAACAAACCGATTGAAAAATCTCTGCTTTTGTGATACAATCATTAAAACAAATGAAAGCAGGGATTTTTTGAAAAAACCTTTGTTGAATTATGTGCGTTCCGGATTTTTAATCGGTTTGTTTATAGCCGCAGCCGTTGCGAACGCATTAAACCTCAATATGCTTTGGTCTTGTGCGGCAGGGGCATTTTTAGGTGCCGGAATAGGCACGGTAAGCGGACTGATAATTCGTGCAAAAAAATGATTGGAAGATTAAACTATGTTAAGTGAAAAAAAGTTGTTTTTATTCGACATTGACGGCACAATCGCCGTTGACAACACATTGTATGACGGAACCTTTGAGCTTATAGAACACATAAACTCAATCGGCGGAAAAGCGGTTTACATAACCAACAATTCCACCAAAAGCAGACGTGATTATATTGAAAAATTCAAAAAATGGAATATCAAGACAGACGAAAGTAATTTTATTACGGCTTCGTTCGCCGCTTGCAAATATTTAAAAGAAAACTATCCGACAGATAAAATTTTTGTATGCGGAACAAAATCCTTTGTAAAGGAGCTGCGTGATTACGGCTTGAACGTAACTGAAGAAAACGAAGATGACATAAAATGCGTTATAGTAGGTTTCGACAATGAATTTACCTATCAAAAAGGGGCATTGACCTGCGAAATACTGCAAACCAAGGATGTCGATTTCCTCGCCACAAACCCCGATTTATGCTGTCCGACATCTTTCGGCAGCATCCCCGACTGCGGAGCGATTTGCAAGCTGCTTGAGTGTTCGGTAAACAGAAAGCCTTACTATGTCGGCAAACCGAACCGTGAAATTGTGGATATTTGCCGCAAGATAACCGGCTTCGGCAAAGATGAAACAATCGTTGTGGGCGACAGACTTTACACTGACATTGCGTGCGGAATTAACGCAGGTGTCGAAACGGCTGTTGTTTTTACGGGCGAAGCGAAAAAAGAAGATTTGATAAACACCGAATTTAAGCCGACATATGAATTTGAAAACATTCGTGAATTTTTAAAAGCCGTTGCAAACAAATAAAACAAAGCAGAAAATCCCTGCCTTTATTTCCCGTTTTCGGGGACAAAGGCAGGGATTGTTTTTTATCAAGCGAGCAAAAGCACTTGTGATGCGTGGGGATTGAGCTTGAAATTTATTTCTTTTTCAGATTTTGCAAGGTTTTTGTGCTGCCATACATCACGAACTTCGGCTTTTTCAAGTTCAAGCTCCGCAAGCTCAAATGTGTATTCTTTTTCTTCTTCGGACACATTAAAAACAGCAAGAACTTTTTTACCGTTTAAATTTGATGTCCAAACAATTATCTTACCGTCATTGTAAACGGGACGTGGATTTTCGCCGTTTTGGTTTATATCGAGAAGCTCATCATTTGTCAAAAGCGACAAAGTAAATTCATCATTCTCCGGCATATTTCCGCCGAACATAAGAGGCGAACGGAAAACGCACCACAAATTCATAACTGTACGTTGTTCATCGTGAGTCAGGCGGCAATACCTGCCCTTTTCACCGCAGTATGCCTTTTTCACGGCAAGTCTGCCGAACGGCAGCATATCGCAATCGGGCCACGAACCCGATTTGACGTAGGGATACCACTTTTCACATCTTTCAAAAAGCTTTGAAACACTGTCCCATCTGTCCCAAACATCACCCGTAAGACGCCACATATTTGCGTTCTCGCTCAAATGTGCCGCAAATTCGAGAGGCGCAGGCCCCGGAGAGAGGCTCAGCACTATTTCCGCTCCGCTTTCGTCAATGGCACGTCTTAAAAGCTCGATTTCGCCCTTTGCACAATAAGGATCCCACGGCTTTGACTCTATATTCGCAATATCATCGCACTTAATCAAATCAACGCCCCACGAAACGTAAAGCTCTATGAGTGATTTATAGTATTCGTAAGCACCGTCCTTTGAAGTATCAACACCGTACATATCGGTGTTCCAAGCACAAACGGAAAACGGATGCGCTATTTCTCTTGCTGTTTTTTCGGTGCCGTAAAGCTTTGTGTTTCTGTATACCGCCTGTCTCGGAATACCTCTCATAATGTGTATTCCGAACTTCAAACCCATTGCGTGTATTTTATCCGCAATCGGTTTAAAACCTTTTCCGTCGGCGGCAGAGGGAAATCTTTTAACGGACGGAATCAGACGTGAAAACTCATCCATATCAAGCTCCGCATAATGGTTATAATCGCCGCCCACGGCATTCGGTTCAGACCATTGAATGTCACAAACGATATATTTCCAGCCGTGCGAAAGCAAATTATCTCTCATATATTCCGCATTTGCAAGCAGTTCTTCTTCGTTAACGCCCGTTCCGAAACAGTCCCAACTGTTCCAACCGAGGGGCGGTTTAGGGGCAAAATTATTTTTCATAACTTAACCTATTACCTTACTTCTGATTTCGGAAACAGCCTTTTCGGCAAATTCCGAAATTTGCATTGAACCGATATCGCCTTGACCTCTCTTTCTGACGGAAACGGTTCCCTCTTCTGCTTCTTTATCACCGATTACAAGCATATAGGGTACTTTCTGAAGCTGTGCCTCACGAAGCTTGTAGCCCAGTTTTTCACTTCTTGTATCGACATCGATTCTTTCCACTCCGGCTTCTTCAAGAGCCTTTTTAACCGCATATGCGGCATCCTGATGTCTGTCGGCAATGGGAACTATGCGTACCTGTTCGGGAGCAAGCCAAATCGGGAAAGCACCTGCAAAATGCTCCGTAATTACGCCTATGAATCTTTCGATTGAGCCGAACACAACACGGTGAATCATAACGGGAGTGTGCTTTTCTCCGTCTGAGCCTGTATATTCGAGGTTAAAACGTCCGGGAAGCTGATAGTCAAGCTGGATTGTTCCGCACTGCCACGTTCTTCCGAGACTGTCTTTGATGTGGAAATCAAGCTTCGGGCCGTAGAAAGCACCGTCACCCTCGTTTATTATATATGTCTTGCCTACGCTTGTTATCGCATCGGCAAGGGCGTTTGTTGCAATTTCCCAATCTTCCTCAGAACCGATGTGATCCTCAGGCATAGTCGAAAGCTCAATTTCGTACGGCAGACCGAAAAGTGTATAAACCTCATCAAAAAGCTTTGCGATTCTTACAACCTCGTCACGAATCTGTTCGGGTGCAAGAAGAATATGCGCATCATCCTGCGTAAAGCAGCGAACACGGAAAAGTCCGTGAAGCGCACCGGAAAGCTCATTTCTGTGAACCTTGCCGAGTTCGCCGTAGCGAAGCGGCATTTCCTTATATGAATGAGGCTCAAGGTCATAAACAAGAATACTTCCGGGACAGTTCATCGGCTTGATTGCAAAATCTTCATCATCAATAACCGTTGTGAACATATCATCGTGATAGTGGTCCCAGTGTCCCGATGTTTCCCAAAGAGTACGGCGCATAATTTGAGGAGTGGAGATTTCAAGGTAATTCCACTTTTTGTGAACCTCACGCCAATAATTGATAAGCGTGTTGCGAAGAATCATTCCCTTGGGCAGGAAGAACGGCATACCTGGTGCTTCATCCCTGAGAGCAAAAAGTCCGAGATCTCTGCCGAGCTTTCTGTGGTCACGTTTTTTTGCTTCTTCAATAGCTTCAAGGTAAGCGTCAAGGTCAGCCTGCTTTGTAAAAGCGGTTGCATAAATACGCTGGAGCATTTTGTTTTTCTCGCTTCCTCTCCAATAAGCACCCGTGGCGGAAGTAAGCTTAAATGCTTTCACTCTGCCTGTGTCGGGAATGTGAGGGCCTGCGCAAAGCTCCGTAAATTCACCCTGCTTGTAAAAGCTGATGTTTTCGCCCTTGTCTGCGTGTTCTTTAACAAGCTCGACTTTATAAATTTCGCCTTTTTCCTCATAGTATTTAACAGCCTCGTCGGGGGTCATTTCAAATCTTTCAAGAGGAAGCTTTTCTTTGACTATTTTTTTCATCTCGGCTTCGATTTTTTCAAGATCCTCCGGCAAAAACGGTTTTTCAACATCGAAGTCATAATAAAATCCGTTAGCGATTGACGGGCCTATTGCAAGCTTTGCCTGCGGATAAAGTCTTTTTACCGCCTGTGCAAGAATATGCGAAGCGGTATGTCTGAAAGTCTTTTTGCCGTCTTCATCATCAAAGGTGATAAATTCAATTTCACAATCCTTGTCAAGAGTTTCTCTCAAATCCTTAACTTCACCGTCGATTTTGCAAACGCAAACCGCCTTGTAAAGACCGGCACCCAAGCTTTTTGCAACCTCCATTGCACTGATTCCCTGCTCGAACTCACGAATATCATCTCTGAGTTTTACTTTAATCATAAATATATCTCTCCTTAATTAATTTATAAATAAAAAAGCCCATCCCCGAAAAAAATCAGGGATGAGCGTAATTGCCCACGGTTCCACCCGCATTGCTTTTTTAAAAGCCACTTTAAAAAACCTTTAACGCAGGTCAAACGTCTGCCTTAATCAACGTTTTCGGCAGCTCTCCGAAGCGGTAACTGTTTTCGTCCTTTTACATTCGATTTCAGCCTGTGTCGAATGTTCTCTGAAAAAGGTGTAATTGAAAACAGCCTTCTCCGTCACCGATTTATCATATTAAGTGAATTATATCACTTGATTTTAGTTCTGTCAAGGACAAATAATTGACTTTTACCGAAATAACTGTTATCATAATTAGCGAATATATAAATGCGAAAGAACGGTGAATAATATGGCACAAATCGACTACCGAAAAATTCTGGAACAAATGACACTTGAAGAAAAAGCCATGCTCTGCTCAGGCTCTACTTTTTGGCTGACACGCAACATCGACAGACTGAATATTCCCGCAGTTTGGATGAGTGACGGCCCTAACGGATTGAGAAAAGAAAAAACGTCTTCGGGAACAAACGTTATGAAGCCTGCCGAAACGGCAACTTGCTTCCCGACAGCGGTTACAACCGCAAGCAGTTGGGATGAAGATTTGCTTGAGGAGGTCGGCTCGGCAATTGCGGAGGAAGCAAAATCCTTGCAGGTCACAACTGTTTTGGGGCCCGGTGTGAACATAAAAAGAAGCCCGCTTTGCGGCAGAAATTTTGAATATATCTCGGAAGACCCATACCTTGCGGGACGTCTCGGAGCGGCATATGTCCACGGCGTTCAGAAAAACAACGTAAGGGTAAGCCTTAAACACTTTTGTGCAAACAATCAGGAGCATTTGCGAATGAGCATAAACTCGGTTGTTGACGAAAGAACACTGCGTGAAATTTATTTGCCCGCCTTTGAACATATCGTAAAAACAGAACAGCCCGGAACCGTAATGTCAAGCTACAACAGACTAAACGGTACATACCTTACCGATAACAAGCATATGCTTGATGACGTTCTTCGTAAAGAGTGGGGCTTTGAGGGCATAGTTGTCAGCGATTGGGGTGCAATAAACGACCGCATAGAGGGAATCAAGGCAGGTCAGGATTTGGAAATGCCCGGCAACAAAGGAATGAACGACAAAAAAATCGTAAAAGCCGTTCAGAACGGTGAAATAACCGAAGAACAGCTTGACAAAATCGCTTTGAGAATGATTAAATTCGCTTTTGAATGTAAAGCGGATGAAACAGCGGGCGGAAAAATCGATTTTGACGCTCATCATCTTCTTGCAAGAAAAGCCGCCGCACAGTCTGCGGTTCTTTTGAAAAACGAAGACAAAATTCTTCCGATAAACCGTGATATGAACATTGCCGTCATCGGAAAGCTTGCCTCTGTTCTGCGTTATCAGGGTTCGGGTTCAAGCCACATCAACTGTCCTAAGACGGTTTCCTTTGTCGAGGCTTTGAAAGAAGAAAAGCAGAGCTTCTATTATGCAGACGGATACACCCTCAAGGGTGACGGATATAAAAAAGAGCTTATCGAGGAAGCTTGCACTCTTGCAAAAGGCAAGGATGCCGTTGTTGTGTTCATAGGACTTACAGACGAATACGAAAGCGAGGGCTTTGACAGAGGCCATTTGGAAATCCCCGAATCGCATAACATCCTTGTCAACGAACTCAAAAAAGTCAACGAAAATATTATCGTTGTTCTCTCCGGCGGCTCACCCGTAAATGCCGCAAAATTCGAGAAAGACGCAAAGGCAATCCTCAACCTCTATCTCGGCGGTCAGGCAGGGGGCGAGGCGGCATATGACCTTATTTACGGTAACGTAAATCCTTCGGGAAAGCTTGCCGAAACTTATCCTTTGGAGCTTTCGGACAATATTGTTTCAAAATATTTCCCGATGGGGCCGAGGAACGTCGAATACAGAGAAAGCGTATATGTCGGCTACCGCTACTTTGATTCTGCAAAAAAAGATGTGAGATATCCGTTCGGTTACGGACTTTCCTACACAAGCTTTAAGTATTCCGATATCAAGCTTTCATCGGATAAAATCAACGAAAATGACGGCTTGACTGTTTCATTCAAGATAAAAAACACAGGCGACTGTGCCGGTGCGGAAGTGGCTCAGGTTTATGTAAGTGACATTGAAAGCACGATTTACCGCCCCGAAAAAGAGTTAAAAGGATTTAAAAAGGTTTATCTTGAGCCGAACGAAGAAAAGGAAATTGAAATTAAACTCGACTCACGTTCGTTCAGCTACTACAATGTCAACATTTCCGATTGGCACGTTGAAAGCGGCGATTTTAAAATTCTTGTCGGTTCTTCTTCAAGAGATATTAAGCTTGAAAGCACGGTAAACGTAGTTTCAGCTAACCCCGATGCACCGATTCCCGATTATACAAAATCTTCGCCCTCTTACTATAACATTGCAAACGCAAAAGAAATTAAGACGGAAGAATTTGAGGCACTCTACGGTCAAAAGCTCGAAGGCAATGCACCGTATGAAAAAGGCAAGCTCACAATTAATAACAGCATCGAGCAGTTGTCTTGCGGTTCTTTCGGAAAGGTTCTTTGCGGTGCTATGACCATCGGCAGTAAATTCGTTGCGATAGGAACGGAAAATCCCGCGATGATAACAAAGACAGTCAAGGATATGCCCCTGCGTTCGTTCAGCGGCTTTACGGGAGGTCTTATCTCTCCGAAATCGGTCGAGGGCTTGCTTGATATGTGTAACGGCACAAAAGGCGGATTCGGAAAATTTATAAAAGGCTTTAAAAAAGAAAATTAAAATCCTTTGTCAAAATCTGCCCGAAAGAGATTTACTTCTTTTTCGGGCAAAGCTTTAACAATACAAAACAAAAGGGCTGACATTATGAAAAACCCATTACCTCTCATTCCTTATCCGAACGAAGTAGAAATTTTTTCCAAAAAATCAACACCCGATTTTAAAAATGTTACCTTTAAAAAAGATGAAAAACTTTTAAAAAACGGTGAATACGAAATTCAAATATCGGATGAAAAAATCTCCGTGAATTTTTCATCCGATGCGGGAAAATTTTATGCCGAAAAAACCTTGGAGCAGCTAAAAAACGGTGCAAGGGAAATTCCGAACTGTATAATTAAGGATGCTCCGAAATTTTCTCACAGAGGCTTTATGCTCGACCCCTGCCGCCACTTTATAAGCGTGGAGGACACGAAAAGAATAATCGATGCTGCGGCGTATTTTAAAATGAACGTTTTCCATTGGCATTTAAGCGATGATCAGGGCTTTCGTATAGAGAGCAAAAAATTCCCTCTTTTAAACGAAATAGGCTCTTACAGAAAAAATTCGGTTTTCGGCAAAACGGACGAGGGCAAGCCTCACGGCGGTTTTTATACTCATCGGGAAATTGAAGAGATTGTTTCCTACTGTGAAGAAAGGCACATCGAAGTTATTCCCGAAATCGATTTGCCGGGGCATACAATTGCCGTTATAGCCTCCTACCCCGAACTTTCCTGCAAAAAAGAAAAAATCGAAGTTTGTATGAAGCAGGGAATTTTTTCCGAAATACTTTGTGCGGGCAATGAAAAAGTTTATGAATTTTTGTCCGAATTATTTGATGAAATCATTCCTCTTTTTCCGTCAAAATATTTTCATATAGGCGGTGACGAAGTTCCCAAAAGCAATTGGAAAAAATGTGATAAGTGCAGGCAAAAAATGAAAGAAGAAAATCTGAAAAATTTCGATGAACTTCAAGGATATTTTATGAACAGAATTTCCGAAATTTTGCACAGTCACGGCAAAGTTCCGATTATGTGGAACGAAACACTCTCAAGCGGAAAAATAAGTGCAGAGGATGTTGTTATTCAACATTGGCTGCACAAAAGAAAATGTCTTGAAAAATTCATTTCCGAGGGAGGAAAATATATCGAATCCGACTTTTTCTTCTTTTATTCCGATTACCCATATGATATGACACCGCTGAAAAAGGTTTACTCTTTTGATGCGAAAAAAGATGAAAATATTCTCGGAATAGAAATGCCGTTATGGACGGAATACATAAGAAATTTCGACAAGCTTTCATATATGCTTTTTCCGAGACTTTGCGCAGCTTCGGAAATTGCGTGGACAGAAAGCCGAAACAAATGTTACGAAAGGTTTTACGAAAATTTAAAGTGCGTTTACCCGTATTTTAAATCAAAAGGAATTAATGCGGCAGATTTGGAAGAAGTTAATCCGTCTGCATTAAAACGTATTTTTAAAACAATAAAATATTTTTGTTCAAAGAGATAATAAAAAGGATTCTTTCGGTTTTCACGCCAAAAGAATCCTTCGCTTTTTTCATTATTTTACGGGATATTCAAGGTTTGTATAGTTTTTAAGAACTTTCACCATATCGGCGGCATCTTCTTTCGCACGCTCTAAATCGTGGTCACGGTAGTTACCGCACTCAACAGCACTCGCACCCGGTATTTCGCCCTCATAAGAAGCAATAAATTCAAAAGCTTCTCTTGTCAAATTGATAACATCCTGCCCGTCCATTGCACGGGTAAGGAAATAACATCCCGTTCTGCATCCCATTGGGCCGAAATAAATAACGTTATCGGCAAATAAGGAGTTCCTGACATACGTTGCAAAAAGATGCTCGATTGTGTGAATCGAACCGTTTGTCAAAACTTCTTCAACATTCGGCTTTCTCATTCTTATGTCGTATGTCGTAACGTCACCGTCCACACGGGAAATGTAAATCCCCTTTTCGAGAATCGTATGGTCAATTGTAAAACTTGCGATTTTTTTCATTTTAATCCCTCAGTCTTTCATTTTTTCATAAAGGTTTATAACGGCTTTTCGCAAACACTCATTTTCTTTTTTTCTCAAGTCGAAATCCGAACGCAAAATATTTTCGGCTTCCGCTTGTGCCTCTTTAAGCGTTTGCATATCGGTAAGTAAGCTTGCGATTTTCATTTTTGGCAAGCCGTGCTGACGTGAGCCGAAAAAGTCACCCGGCCCCCTGAGCTTTAAATCCTCATCCGCAATCTTAAAGCCGTCGGTTGTTCGGCACATAACTTTAAGCCTCGTTATTGCTTCTTCGTTTTGTGCATCGCTTACCAAAATGCAGGTAGATTTTTCTTTTCCTCTGCCTACACGTCCCCTTAGCTGATGAAGCTGCGAAAGTCCGAACATTTCGGCATTTTCAACAACCATAATCACAGCATTCGGAACATCTACTCCGACCTCGATTACGGTTGTTGCGACAAGCAGCTGTATTTCGCCCTTTGCGAATTTTGCCATTACCTCATCTTTCTCTTTCGGCTTCATTTTTCCGTGAAGAAGTCCGACGCTGTAATCGGAAAAATCTTTGTTCTTTAAGTTTTCGTAAAAATCCTCGGCAGAAACGAGCTCGCTTTCCTCCGATTCGACAAGAGGACACACAATATACCCCTGCAAGCCTTTGTCAAGATGTTTTTTTACATAATTCATCGCCCGTGCGTGCTTTTCGTAATTGACATAAAACGTGTCAACTTTTTGTCTGCCCGGAGGCAATTCATCAAGAACGGACACATCAAGGTCGCCGTAAATCATAAGTGCGAGTGTCCTCGGTATGGGAGTTGCGGACATTACCAGCAAGTGCGGTTTTAAGCCTTTTTGGGAAAGATTTCCTCTTTGTGCCACACCGAACCTGTGTTGCTCGTCAGTCACGGCAAAGCCCAAATTTTTAAATTCAACGTCATCTTGAATTATGGCGTGTGTGCCGATGAGCAAATCTATTTCACCGTTTTTCAGTTTTTCTTTTATTTTGTCCTTTTCTTTCTTTTTCATCGAACCCGTAAGCAATGCTGTTTTTACATTCGTGTTTTTAAAAAACTCCGAAAGCGTTGCAAAATGCTGACTTGCGAGTATTTCGGTCGGTGCCATCAATGCACTTTGAAACCCGTTTTCAGCCGCATTGAAAATAAGTGCTGCTGCAACGGCTGTTTTACCCGAACCGACATCACCCTGAATAAGTCTGTTCATCGGGAAAGGTTTTTTCATATCATCGACAGCTTCTTTAATCGCCCTTTTCTGTGCGCCCGTCAATTCAAACGGCAGAAGATGACAAAACGCTTCTGTTTTATCCTGCCTTATAATATTTTCCGTATGTTTTTTTGTTTTTGAACGAAGCCTGAGAAGTGCCAATTGCAAAACCAGCAGTTCTTCAAAAATCAGACGTCTTTTTGCAATTTCAAGGTTTTTTTCGCATTGCGGAAAATGTATGTTTTCAAGTGCAAAAAGCAGTGAGGACAGGTTATGTCTGCGTCTGATATCTTCAGGCAGTGTTTCTTCGATTGTGTCAGCCACACCGTTTATTGCCGTTCTTACAGTTTTTTCTATAAGCTTTGTGGAAAGTGTCTGAGTAGAAGAATAAATAGGTCTTATTCTTTCTCCCGATTCTGCTGCCGAAAAATTCGGATTTGTCATTTCTCTTTTATACAAATTTCCGCCGACTTTACCGAAGAAAATATATTCCTGTCCCTCTTTTAAGGCCTCTGCGGCAAATCTGTTGTTAAAAATCGTAAGCGACATCACTTCTTCGCCGTCCGAAATTCCCGATTTGTAAACGGTAAGACCTTTTCTTAACGTTGCACCCAAAGGCTTGTGCGTAACAAAGCCTTTTACCGCCGCCGTTTCACCGACAACTGTTTCGGAAATCTTTTTTACCCTACTCCAATCTTCATATGCTCTCGGATAATACTCAAGCAGTTGTCCCACAGAGTTAATGCCGAGCTTTGAAAAAAGCTCGGCTCGTTTTTCTCCAACACCTTTTAAATATCTGATATCAGTGCTGATGTCCATAGCAAATCATTCCACAGAAATTACAAAGCTGTAAACGGGCTGACCGCCGTTGAGAACGGAAATGTCAACCTTACCCGCAAACTTGTTTGTCAAAAGCTCACTTAATTCGTTTGCTTCTTCCTCCGATGCCCCTTCTCCGTAAATTATCGTCACCATGGAAGCATCGATTTTTTTGATAAGACTTTTTGTGATTTTATATCCGGCACGCACGGTTGAATGTTCGATTTCCGTAATTTTGCCGTTTTCAAGTCCGAGAATTTCGCCTTGCTTAACGGATTTACCGTCAACCACGCTATCTCTTGCTGCAAAAGTCACTTGACCTGTTTGGACACGGTTTGCGGCAATCATCATATTGTTGAGGTTTTCGTTTGAACGCAGGCTCTCGTCAAAATTCAGCATTGCCGTAATTCCCTGGGGAATTGTTTTTGTTCTGAGAACGTGAACCTTCTTTGATGTAAGCGGCACAACCTGTTCCGCAGCCATAATTATATTTTTGTTGTTAGGAAGGATAAAGACGTGTTCTGATGCCGTTTTGTTAACAGCTTTAAGCAAATCGGCAGTGCTGGGATTCATTGTCTGTCCGCCGCTTACAACGTTGTCAACACCGATTTCACCGAAAAGCTGCTCAACGCCCTCACCTGCGGCAACGGCAACAAAGCCGTACTTCTTCTCCGGTTCGGCAAGCGGAACATCATCCTCATCTTCAACCTTATCTCCTGCACCCCATTCCGCATTTGCGTGCTGAAGTCTCATATTTTCAATTTTAATATTCATAAGCGAACCGATTTTCAAGCCTGCCTGAATTGCGTTGCCGGGTTCATTTGTGTGAACGTGAACTTTAACGATTTCATCATCTTCGACAACCACAACGCAGTCGCCTATCGATTCAAGATAAGCACGAAGCTTAATTGCGGAACTGTCTTTTTTGTTTTTATCCTTATCTACTATAAATTCCGTGCAGTAGCAAAACTTGATATCCACATTCTCACTGCTTGATGCTCTCGCAACGGGTTCAACGGGCTTTGCACTGTCGCCGGCAAGCTCAATTACCTTTCCGTCGCAAAAAACACTTTTCATACCCTCGAAAATGCACAAAAGTCCACGTCCGCCCGCATCAACCACGCCTGCGGTTTTAAGAACGGGAAGAATTTCGGGAGTTTTTGCAAGTGACTCATCGGCATATTTGCAAACTCTTGCCCAAAGCTCATCCGGTGCAATACTGCTGTCATTTTTATAATCCTCCGCAATTTTTTCGGAGGTTTCCCTTATAACAGTCAGAATTGTACCTTCTGTCGGCTTCATAACCGCATTATAGGCAGATTCCTTGCCTATTTTCAGTGAGTTTACAATAACCTCACTTGTAAACAATTCGGAGCCTTTTGCACCTTTTGCAATTCCTCTGAAAATAAGCGAAAGTATAACGCCCGAATTACCTCTTGCTCCCCTGAGCAATGCGGAAGCGGTTTTTTCAAAAACTTCACCTGCCGTGACGTTTTCCGGCAAATGCTTAAGTTCCCTTGCCGCAGCACCGATTGTCATTGACATATTCGTTCCCGTGTCGCCGTCAGGCACAGGAAAAACATTTAACGCATCAACCTCTGTTCTGAGATTGTTTATATTGTTAGAAGCGGAAATTACCGCATCAATAATCTGTTTTCCGTTAATCATCAGATAAACTCCTTAAAAATCTTATTCGCCTTTAAGACCGTCAACAAACACATTTACCTTGTTGACCGTGATGCCTGTTGCTTCTTCAACACAGTAACGAACCTTTTCATCAATGCTTTTCACAACAGCTCTTATATTAAGCCCATATGTTACCATAATGTGCAAATCTATGGTAATGCCTCCGTTTTCTTTGGTTACCACAACACCTTTGTCAATATACGAACGCTTACTGAAAACTTTTGAGCGAATACCCTGTTTAACATTGCCGTCAGACATACCGGCGACGCCGAAGCAAGAGGTTGCCGCATTACCGATTAATTTGCGGAAATAGTTTTCACAAATATCAATTTTGCCGAGGTGATTTTCCAATGTAATCATTCTCACCACTCCTTACACTATTAATAATAAACATTATACTACATTTCTTTAATATAATCAAATAACTTTTTATTAATTTTTATTAATGAATTAACTATTTCTTAAAATATTATATATTATTCCCCTTATTTATTTGATTTTTATGCGTTTATATGGTAAAATTCTGATATAAACCATTGCAAAGGAGATAAAATTATGGCGTGGACAATTATCAAAGTTATTTTAGGCATTATCTTGCTTGCGATTGTTATAACCGCAATCAAGGCTTATTTCTTCAAGCCGAAAAAAAGCGAGCTTGAAAGGCCTCCCCTTGAGCCTGAAAAAGCCGATGCCAAAAGAGCCGCCGAGCATTTAAGCAAGGCTCTGACATTTAAAACAATTGCAAGAACAGACCCGAAAGAGACAGAATGGGATGAATTTGCAAAGTTCCGTGATTTTCTTGAAGAAGCGTATCCTCTTATACATAAAAATCTTTCAAAAGAGATAATCACGGGCGCAAGCCTTATTTTCCGTTGGAAAGGCAAAAACAGCGAGCTTAACCCTATTGCGTTGCTTTCGCATCAAGACGTTGTTCCCGTAACTCCCGGAACGGAGGATGACTGGAAATATCCTGCTTTCAGCGGTCATAACGATGGTGAATTTATATGGGGACGCGGCGCACTCGATATGAAAAATCACCTTATCTGCGTTATGGAAGCTGTCGAAACACTTCTTGAAGAGGGATACCAGCCCGACAGGGACGTTTACCTCTGCTTTGCGCATGATGAGGAAGTAAACGATAACGGACTTTCCGGTGCCGTTGACATTGTAAAAACGCTCAAAGCTCGAGGTGTGCATCTTGACAGCGTTCTTGACGAGGGCGGTGCATTCCTTACCGTCAAGCTTAAAGGCATTATCGACCAGACGGTTGCAGGCATAGGTATGGCTGAAAAAGGTTACAGCGATTACAGAATCACCGTAAACGCAAAAGGCGGTCACTCCTCACAGCCGCCCGTTCACTCCGCGTTGGGCGAAATTGCGGAAGTAATCCGTGACCTTGAAAAGCATCAATTCAAAGCAAAGCTTATGCCCTTTATGATTGACCTTTTCACAAGTGCCGGCAAGCGTGTGAGCTACCCCGCAAGGCTTATAACCTGTAACATCCCGATTTTAAAACCGATTATTCTTGCGATTTGCAAAAAGTTCCCCCCCGCCGCTTGTCTTACAAGAACAACCACTGCCGTTACAATGGCAAAGGGAAGCCCCGCATCAAACGTTCTTCCTCAAAGTGCTTCCGTGACAATCAATTTCCGTCAGATGCCCGGTACGAGTGTTAAAGACGTTGAAAATCACATTAGAAAAGTAGTAAAAAACAAGGATATTAAAATCGAGCTTTTAGGTTGTAAAGAGGTTTCCAAATTCGCTTCAAAAGATTCGCAGGCATACCGTGCAATTGATGAAATTTGCAGCCGTACCGACCCGAAAAAGAACTTTGTTGTTCCCTACCTTGTAATGGGCAGTACAGATGCTTATCATTACGGCGAAATTTGCGATAACGTTCTTCGTTTCTCACCTTTCAGAGTAAGTGCAGAGCTTCTTATGCGTACACACGCAACAAACGAGTGCTGTCCCGTGGACACACTTGAAGAAGCTGTTTGTTTCTTCAAACGCTATGTAAAACTTGCGTCAAAAGAAAAAGAAGACAGATAAAATTCGGTAGCAGTAATTAAATCTTGTTAAATATATGAGGAGCTGTAAAAACCCAAGTTTTTACAGCTCCTTTTTAATGCTTTTGATAAATCAAAATGAATCAACCGAGTAAAGATAAAGCGAAAAATTTTTCAATATTCAATATAAAGCGTATCGTTCTTTTCGGTCAAATCAAAAATCACAGGTCGCTCCTCCGGTGTTTTGTTGGGAGAGTGAAGGACAAGCTTTAATGCGTTTTCATTTGTTTTAAAAATCATACCGTGACCGCCGTTTTTTTCAAACAAAAGCCGTTCATCGTGAATCCAATTACCGTTTATGTGTCCGTTATCCGAATAAGCAATTGCCTGACAGTATTCGTGATTGGAAAACGTTGACCAAATCATAAGGAGTCTGCCGTTTTCGCTCCTGTACATAAACGGGCCGTCAGTAACATATGTTTCCCTATCTTTATCGCTCCACATCGGGTCTGATGCTTTAAAAAGGTAAATCGGTTCACCTTTTGTTTCTTTCAAATCGTCTGTCAGCTCCATTGCCCACATCTCACCGTCTTTAACCTGAACCCATTCACGGCAAAAAACAATGTACGGCTTTGACGAATCCAAAACAAAGGTTCCGTCGAGGCACTGCCATTCTTCGGGAGTAACGGGGCCGTCACTATGCACAAGGAAAGGGCCATCCGGCTTTTCCGATTTTAAAATTTGCGTACCTCTGAGCCTTGTGTCGCTGACAAAGCTTACGAACATATAATAATTTCCGTTATAAAAATGCACTTCCGGCGCCCAAAAATTGGTATCCGACCAAAAATTTTCGGGCGGTGTAAAAACTTCAATCGCATCGCTCCAATTTTCCAAATCCCCGCTTATGTAAACGTCAAGACCGGTGCATTTGCCCCAAGCCTCGCTTCCTCTTGTGCCGTACATATAATATTTACCATTTACATTCAAAATGTACGGGTCTCTTATATTAATCTCATCAAGCTTCATTTTGCTCACCTCGAAAAAATTTTATCATATACAAAGAATTTTTTCAATGTTTCTTGAAGAAAAGGAATGTATAATATATAATAAATTTAGTATTTTTTCGGAAGTGATTTTATGTCAAAATTCAAATACCAAATGCACACACATACTTCTCCGTGCAGTCATTGCGCACATATGCTTCCCGACGAGCTTACAAGAGCACTCCACGACGGAGGATATCAAGGTGCAGTGTTAACAAACCATTTTTATTGGGGAAACACGGGCATTGACCGTGATTTGCAGTGGGATGAGTTTGTCAGAGCATACGAAAGAGATTACATTGAATGTGTACGCAGTGCGAAAAAATTTGACCTCGACATACTTTTCGGACTTGAGGAAGCACTCGGCGGTGGGCGTGAAATTCTTTGTTACGGCATCACACCCGAAATTTTATATAACCACCCGAAGTTGAAAGAAGGCAGAGCGGAGGATTGGTACAAAATTTTGCACGAAGCCGGAGCTGTTGTGATACAGGCGCACCCCTTCCGTGACAGGGAATACATAACGGACAGGGGCGTTTTTCCGCGCAGTCTGATTGACGGAATAGAGGTATACAACAGGGGCAACAACGAGGGTGCGGACGAAGAAGCGGAAAGATACGCAGAAAAAAATCCCGATTTGATTTTGACCTCCGGTTCCGATGCACACATCGGGCGTGACGTATGCCGTTACGGAATAGCTACCGAAACCCGAATCCGCAGTGAAAAAGAGCTTGCACGGATTTTGAAATTGAAAGAATATGAGCTTATAAAGGAATAAATCTTCAATTTAAACACAATAATTACGGAAAAAGGGCTGTTGTCTTTCGACAACAGCCCTTTCTGAATTTTTTTTGCGAACAATCGATTTAACGGTTTATGCAAGCTCGAATACGATTCTGTATTCTTTTGTTGTTCCGTCACCGAGATCAAACGTGATTGTTTCCTCTGTTCTCGATTCGTTCTTTGAAGCATAAGCAACGAATGCATCTGTTCTTGAAGTATCAAATACAGTGTTGTTTGATGTGATAGAGCATGTGTAACCGCTCTTTGTATCTACATAAACACCGGCAGCATTCTTGCCTGCTTTCTTAGCAACGAGGATGTACTCACCGTTTTCGTCTTCCTGCATAGAAGCGCTTGCACGGATGAGTTTCAGCTCTGAAATCGGATCCATTTCGGGAGCAGCTTTTTCTGTGAACTTGAATATAGCCGTATATTCTTTTACAGTGCCGTCAGCCAATGTGATTTTAAGAGTTGCCTCTTGCTGTCCGTTATTCTTTGAATCGTATGCAACGAATGCATCGCTTCTGTCAACGAATGTAACGCCATCAGCATTTGTGATTTCAACAGCATAACCGTTCTTGGTTACGTTGTAAACACCGATTGCATTCTCTTTTTCGTTAAGACGTTTAACCATTTCAAATGTAACTGTCTGATTTGCAGCATCAAATTCAGCCTTTGTTCTGATGAGTTTAAGCTCTGTTGCGGGATTGAAAGCAACAGTTACAATCTTCAATGTGTATTCAGCTTCACAATATCTGCTGTCATTGACGATTACTTTCTTTTCGACAACACCGTCATCTTTAACAGCAAATGTGTAAACGCCTTCAACCTCGTCATATTCAACACCGTCTTCAACTTCAATGTCGAATTGGAAAGCCTTACGCCAGTCTGATCTGTCTCTCATTGTGATAGATTCAGCATTTTTGGGAGCGTAGATAACAATTGTCTTGTTTTCGTTGTCTATTTCAACCTCAGAACCCTTGGAAACAACAACGTGTTTGGGTGCGAGAACCTCGGTTGTGAATGCGAACGAAATCTGATATGTCTTTTCACCGATTGTAAGAGTTGTTTCAGTCTGCTCGCCGGCAGCCTTCCAATCTGTGTAGTAAAGAACGTATCTGCCGTCACGTGAATTCTTAATCTTCGTACCGGCACGGTCAATTGAAACCTTATCGCCTGCGGACGTCTTAGTCTTGATAGCGATTGTGTTAGCGTTCGGATAGCTTGTAAGAACAATCTTGTCGCCGTCAACAGTTACGTCTGCTCTGTCAACAAGAAGGCTGTGCTTTGCAATCGGACGTTTTTCGGTTTCATTACAATTTCCGCAAACTCTTTCTTCCTCGCCTTCAGCTTCAAAGGTGGGTTCGGTTATAACTGTCCATTCGCCCCAATCGTGGCCTGTTGCGGGGATTACTGTTTCGTCAATTGTAACTTCGTTTGTACCTTCTTCGTCGGAGAAGATCTTCTCACATACGCCGCAAGTCCAGTATGCAATGTTACCTGCGTTTTCGCAATCGGCATCAACTGCTTCTGTCTTTGTAAGAGAATGTCCTGCGTCGATAACTTCTTCTTCAACAACTTCACCGCACATAATGCAGTATTTAACTTTCAAACCGTCTTCTGTGCAGGTTGCTTCGTCGATAATTGTCCATTCGTCTTCTGCGATATGGTCAAACTCAACGTTTGCCGTTACGCTTTGGCCGTCAATTGCAAGTGCGGCATCGGAGATGAACAATACTGCTGTCTTGATGATTTCTTCGCTTGATGTGCAATCACGAAGAGCTGACATAATGTTGTTTACGTCTGCTGATTCCTTGTAGCCGTAGATTCTGATTGTTGCATCGTCTTCAAGTGTTACAACTGTCTGACCGAGTGCAAGAACCGTACCTGCGGGGATGAACATTTCGATTTGTGCATTTTCAAGCTCTGCTGCTTCTTCAAGCTTAACTGCTGTTCTGATTTCTGATGTAATTCCGCTGCCTGCTACGATGTTATCGAGCTTGAGTGAAGAATTAACATCTTCAAATACAAGTTTTTCTGTGCCGATCTGGATGTATGCTGCACCGGGAACGATTGCATAGCTGTCATCTGCCGACTGCTCTGATGTTACCATATGAGCTGTAAGTGCAGACCATGCTGCTGCGGCTGCATCCTTGTCAGCGGGAGCTGCGCTGATCGAGAAAGCTTCTGCTGTGTCTGTTCCCTTGAAGCTGTAGCTGTATGCCTTGCCGTC